>CAMBRR010000009.1 GCA_945870315.1 uncultured Bacteroidales bacterium | reverse complement strand
GCCCAGCTCGATGAATTGCACGAAGGATACGAGAATGAGGACACAGAAGAGAGGCCGACCCAAAAGGGTCGGCCTCTCCTCGCGTTGTTATGTAGCGAATGCGTGGGTTACCAGCGGAGTGCGCCGTAACCTTTGTATTCGGATTTGACTGTGAACTTGCCGTCTGCCGGATCGACTGCGAACGGAGTCTCTGTCAGGACTGCACCGCCATTGGCTGTTCCCTGTTCCACGGTCACATATTCCCACCAGGAGTACGGAGAAACAGTCTCAAGGTCGAAATAGAGATTGTCACGGAACTCAGGGATTGCGATGGCAGAGGAAGCCTTGCTGACAAGCTTAGGGAAACCGTTGGCCTGCGAAGGTGTCTCAGATGCACGATGCATATTTGCAAAGATATTCCTCTCGGCAATAGTCGAAGCAGCAGCACGAACGTGGAGAACGCCATTATTGTCCTTGCTGTCTGCATAGCAGAGATTATAGAAGGTGTTGTTCTTCACAAGCACTGAACCGCATTTTACAGCAGCATCCATCCTGACAACCGTTCTGATACCGTTGCAGAAAGTCGAATTCGTAATCTTCAGGTAAGAAGCAGAACCCTTTCTGAAGTCGATGCAATCTCCACCCGTACCCATATTGCTTACATACAGGTCGGTGAATGTTATCTTACCGCTGTTAATGGTAGTCTCAGACTTTTTATCGTCAGGTTGAGAGAAAAGTCTGTTCTTATATGCACTCACATTACAACTCCTCAGTGTTATAGCCGAATAATCCGAATTAGGATTCATCAGGATAAAATCTGCAACTGAATTGTTGCCATTGAAAGTGAGCTTGCTTGCACTGAATGTAGCGCCTTCGCCCGCTGCAAGAACAAATGCTCCGATAATTTCAGGATACTTACCTTCCTTGGCAATACCGCTGAGAGCAAGCGATTTATTCAAAGTAAGCTTGCCATCAGCCAGTTCTGCAACGGAAGTGAAATCATAAGTACCATATGCAAGCTCTACGGATGACTTGCCGGCATTGATAGCCGTAAGCATTTCCTCTACGGATGACACTCTGAAAGGCTCCCCGGCAGAAGGGACATTGCCTTTTATCCAGCGGATGTCACCGATTCTCTCGGAAAGTGCAAGAGCATTCACAAGGGTAAAGTCACTATTTGCAGCATCCTTGAACGGATTTTCTGTAAGAACTATACCATAACCTGCAGTTGCAGCAGCTTCATCGATACGGCCTACAGTCCACCACGAGTAACTTTCACCAGCATCTATGTCATAATAGTAGTTCTTGGAGAAAGTAGGAATCTTGGAAGCAGTGTTGGTGCTGACAAGTTTAGGATATCCGTTAGCCTGCGAAGGCGTTTCTGATGCCCTATGCATACCGGCGAAGATATTGTTCTGCACCTTGAAGTTAGCCTCAGCAAGAGCTGTACAACGAACATGGAAAATACCGTTATTGTCCTTGCTGTCAACATAGCAGTTGTTGTAGAAGGTGTTGTTTCTTACAACCACTGAACCAAGGTCTGCAACAGAAGCATCGATACGGGCAAATGTCCTGATACCGTTGGCGAATGTATTGTTCACAACCTTGACAGCTGTCAATGAAGAACCATCACGGAAGTCGATGAAATCCTTCGAACCAACCTCGTCAAAGAAGCATCCGGTAACTTCCAGAGACGTAACCTTGATTCCGGCATTCTTGGCTGCATATATAAGACCACCTGTCTTGAGAACTTTCAGATTCTTCAGTTCTACAGGACCGGCAGAAGCCGATGTCACAGCATCCAGAGTTACGAGATAGTCTCCAATTCCTTCGATTTCCATATTGCTGAGAGTGAACTTGGTCACGTCCTTTCCCAGAAGTATGAAAGAGCCAATGAGTATTGTTCCATCCTCTCCTACGAGGTTGAGAGGTTTGCTCACTTCGAGTTTACCTGCAGCTTTCAACCCAAGAGTCTCGTCATTGAGGTTGTAGGTTCCGGCCTTGAGAGTAATGGTCGTCTTGCCTGCAGAAATGGCGGTAAGAAGGTCTGCAACATTGGATACTGCGATGTCTGAAGAAGGTGTACTTCCTGCCATAGGATTCCAGCGAGGGTCTCCGACATTGGCATTCATAGCAACACCATTGATGAGAGTGAAATCCCCATTCTCTGCATCCCTAAACGGATCTGCTGGAAGTATTGCACCACCGCATGCTGTTGCTGCCTCCTTGGAAATGTTCTTCCAGAATGAGTAGTCCGCCTTGTCCTCACGATCCTCGCAGTTGTAGAAGTAGTTGTTGGCAAGGGTCATCGGATCAATGCCGGATGCGCTGCGGAACTTAGGATAGCCATTTGCATGACCTGGTGTCTCGTCAATCAGGATTGAATAGAATATGTTGTTAAGTACCTTGTAATCAAGCAAACCCTTGCTCCTGACATGGAGGACACCGTTGTTATCCTTGTTTGTAGAGTTTGTACATACCTTGTAGAAGGTATTGTTGCGCACTGTGAGATAGTTCAGTTCATGAGTTTTATCAGTCCTGATGAATGTACGGCAACTGTTGGCGAATGTATTGTTGATAATGGATACAGTATGATGTCCGCCGGTCCTGAGGTCTATGAAGTCCGCACCGTTGGAACAGTCGGTGACGACATTGTCCCTGATACGAAGAACCTGTACACAAGAGACAGCCTTGCCGGAGTTGTCATACAAAGCCTTGGTACCGTGTATGTTACATCCTACGATGGCAACCGTATCAACTACTGGAGCAGCTGTCTTGTCCTCTATAACAACGGAGGCGGTCTCATTGGTGATGTCCAGGTTGTTCAAAGCAAACGAACCACCGATTTCGCCACTAAGAGTAAAGCTTGCAACAATCGGAGTATTCTTGCCACCCTCGGTCTGACCGGAAAGTTTCAAAGGAGTAGTTACAGTATAAGCTCCTATCTCATAAGGAGTATCGCTATACTTGAGAGTAATGGCCTGTTTTCCGGCGTCTATTGCAGTGAAGAGTTCCTCAACAGAAGAAACTACGAATTCAGAACTTCCGGCATCGCCACCGGCAGGCTGAACGGCAAAGGTTGCAACACCAGCTTCTGACATAGTGTTGTAGATATCGTCCTTGCCAGGGTTTGCATAAACCTTGACCTTGTAGCTGCCCGGATCGAGCATTCCGACAACGTTTTCTGCAATAGTGTAGTTAGTTTCCTCCTCGACAACATAAGTCTTGCCGCTGAATTCAACAGAATAGCTGTCAGCATTCTGAACAGGCTCCCAGCTGACGATGATGTCCTTAGGCTCACCGGCTGTTACGCTTGCAGGACTTGCCTCAGGCTGAGGGGTAGGGAGGGCTGTGTTGACAGGAGTGCAGTCGTAAGACCAGCCGAGTTTTTCCAGACCGATCTGACCGGTTGCATAGACATAGATGAGAGACGGTTCGGTGATGTCGTGGATGACAATCTTGGCTGGAGCATCATTGTCGGTATTGGCAGCCGCGCCACCCTTGATGGAAATGGACTTGCCCTCCGCGTCACCCTTTCCGATGACAATGTGGTTGGCATACTGGTCATTGATATTCACCGGTTTAACATAGACGGAACCTGGCTTGTCCACAAGGAAAGCAAGATAGCCGTCCAGAGGCATTTTCGCACGGTTCACCGTAGTAGGAACGAGGAACTGCATTATACCTTCGTCGCTGACATTGAGCTTGTTGTCGACAACTCCCATAAAGAGCTGGTCGCGTACCATCTTCTCATCAATGGAACCGAGGAAATTGGTCGGATTGGTGAAATCCCAGTTGTGGGTTCCCTCTATGACGGTCATAGTAAGGTCTTCAGGCTTCTTATTGTAAGCCATAAGCCATTTAGGAGCGCCCACTCCGGCATTGATGATATCTGAATCGGAGATATTGAAGATACCAGCCTTGGCCTTGTAGCAAGGGTCCACCTCAAGAATCTTTCCGCCACCTGCAAGAGCTTCTGCCTGCGAAGTCTTATCATTAAAGAAGGTCTCAGGTTTAGCAATAGCGTGGAAATAGTTGGAAGAGAATGAAATGCCCAAATCGCCGGTGTTCAGGTTAGCGGCTGCTGGACCATTGAGTTTTGCATTTCCGTCCATATAGAGGATGAGGTTGTTCTTAAACTCGAACGAAGCCGGTTTTGCCTTCACACCGAGGATACCGTTGTTGTTGGTAGAACTGTCATCCTTGGAAAGATTCATAAAGGTATTGTTGTTGATCTTCACATTGCCAAGAATGGTTGCAGCATCAATACGGAAGAATGTACGGAAACCGTTGTAGATGGTATTGTTGACAACATTCAGAGCCTTGATGTCGGAAGCACCGCGGAAATCGATACCGTCACCGCCCTGTGTATTGGCCTTGTTAACCTCAGTGATAGTACATCCGTCCCAGGTCAGTTCATTGGCATTATATTTACCGCCCCATTCATAGTGAAGTCCTTTCGAATAGCCTGTAATCTTACAGCTTATGAACTGGATTTTATCAAAACTCTGTCCCTGTCCGGCTGCACCGTTCTTCAACTGCCAAGGGAAGCCGAATTCCTCCTTGTTACCGTTGAGTTCAACGCTCTTGAAGATGAAGCTTGCACCATCGGCTACAGTGTTGAGTACCTGGAATTCGCCCACGATTACAGGCTGTTTCGCATCCACGCTTTCCTCTCCGATGATTTCAATCCCGGAAGCAAGGTCAGTTATGCCGATGACATAAGGAGAACCATCCATCTTAAGAAGGAATTTTCCACCATCCTTTGCTGCCTGCTGCAGAGCGGCAACTGTAGTAATCTCGGTATATCCATCAGTATTTGGACGAGTCCAGATGCTCAGGTCACCACGGTTGGCAGACTTGAAATAGACGGAAACCACATAGTTGGTGAAAGGTTCCAGGCCAGTGACTGTAGCAGTAGCAGCCTCAACCTCTTCAGAAGTAAGGGCACGGCTCAACTGCTCTTCAGAGCCAAGTACACACCATTTTACAGAGTCAACCTCCGAAGCAGCAGCCTCGGCATCCCAGCTGACGGTAATGGAAGTGGCAGACCGGTCAGCCACAGCCAGATAAACGGTAGGCTTGACAGCATAGGTCTTCACACTCTTCTGATAGACAGCCCATTTAGAAGGCTCAAGCTTTGAAGTGGAATCAAAAGCCTTCACACGGAACCAATATTCAGAATCAGCTTCCAGCTTGATGGTTACCGGAAGATCCTTCGAAGAAATCTCCTCGGAAACGACAACCTCAGTCATCGTCTTGTCGGAGTAAACCTCCAGCACATACATATCAGCGCCTTTGACCGCTTCCCAACGGAACATCACCTGATCTCCATCGATAATCTTGACGCTGAGATCCAGCGGAGTCAGACACCTTGTCAACTCGATGGACTCGACAAGTTCCTTGTCATTGATACAGCTCGTAGCGGCAACTCCCGCACAGAGAGTAGCAAGAACTGCTATATATTTCAATATTCTTTTCATTTTCCTTCTCGATTAATATCCAAAGTCATTTTTGAGGTAACCCTGGCTGTTGGTCAGACTGTTGTCGAAAATCGGCCAGTACATATTCTGGTCAGGGTCATTCTTGAAGAGAAGCTTCTTGGTAAGGTCGAACTTGGCCTTGCCTTTTGAATCCTTAAAATATTCATTGACAGCTTCCCATCCCTTGCCAGGATCCTCAGTCTCGCCTTCACCGAATCCATAGATGGAGATGGCATCACCGGCATCATTGTACTGATAATATATGGTATTAGGAAGGGCAGCATAATCTCCGGTAAGATTTGAAAGTGCCTCCATCTTTGCAAGAGTCTCATTCATCTTGGTTGAAAGCAGATTCCACCTGATAAGATCCTGTTTGCGGAGGAACTCACCGACGAACTCAAAAGCGCGCTCATCCACGATAGCCTCGAACATTGCCTCCTTGGAAGAAATCGCATCCACATAATCCTGAGCCTTGGACTCATTGCCAGGGAAGGCACGTGAACGGACTTCAAGCAAATGTGCCTTTGCCTCGTCCAGATTGCCGAGTTCATTCTCAATCTCGGCAGCCATCAGAAGGATGTCGGAATAACGCATCACGACAGGCTTGATACCATCGTCATTTCCACCGCCATATGGCTGTGCAACCATCCAATTGAAACGATATTTTCCGAAGTACCAGGTATCGATGCCTGAAGGCTCGATGGAGTCATCCTTGTTCCACTTGTAGTTGATGCAGCTAAGGTCACGACGGATATCATCTGAGTCATAGTCGAACCAGAGCGTAGGAACAGGACCGCCCTCGCCTCCTCTCTTGACATTGGAAGAAATGGAAGCAGCATCGCTAAGACCAGCAAAGGTAAAGTTCCACCTTCCACGGTTGTTATCGAACGGGAACGAGAAGATGGTCTCACCACCAGTCGTAGTGACAAGGTTGTTCATATTGTACCACATCTTCTGATAATCAGACTCAAGATGATTGGTCTTGCTATCGATTACATCCTTAAGATAGGCAAGAGCCTTCGGATAGAGGACATCCTTGGAGAGCTCCGGATCATTGCTCAGACGGATTTCGCCCGGATGTCCGGTACCTTCCTCACCGTCCGGTACCCTCAAGGCATAACCTGAAGCTGACAAGGCGATACGAGCATATAGGCCCTCAGCAAAGTTCTTGCTGGCACGGACAGTCGAAACAGCCTTGCCCTCACCTGAATATGGAAGCAACTCGGCTGCCCTTTCAAGATCGGAAAGAATCTGCTTGTAGATGACGTCGCGGTTGGATTTGCCCATATAAATAGTCTCGGTAGTGATAGGTGTGAAACGTGCAGGGACGTCACCCCAAGCCTTTACAAGGTCGAAGTAGGCCATTGCCCTCAAGCAGAGAGCCTCTCCAAGGAGGAAGCCCATATTCTTGTCATTGTCACAATTGCCATACTCGTTAAGACCTTCGATAACAAGATTTGCCTTTTCGATAGCCTCATAGATCACATTGTAAGGACCGTTATTGAGGTTGAGCTGGGTGTTTGTGGTAGAAAGGTAATACTGAGTGATTTCCTTACCGGCGCTATTGGAGCCGTTGTACCACTCGATATCTGAATTGAATCCATACCAAGGAAGGAAACGTCCACGATAGCTGTTTACCATTCCGAAAGATTCGTGAATTCCGAAAATTGCGTATTCGGAAAGCGTATAGTCCGTAAACACCGCAGCAGCATCCGCGGCGGACTCAGATTTTACGCCGAAGAACTTATCGCAAGAGATAAGACTCAGAGCGAGAGTTCCAACAGATAATATTGTCAAAAACTTTTTCATATCCCGTACGATTTATTAGAATGTAAGATTGATTCCGAAAACGACACCGCGGCTCTTAGGGTAGGCTGAATAGTCCACGCCAGGAGAAAGCGGAGTATCACGGCGGGTGTTGACCTCAGGGTCATAGCCGGAATACTTGGTTGCGCAGAAGAGATTGGTACCGGTAACATAGACTCTGAGCTTGCGGATATGAGCCTTGCTCATCCATTTTTCAGGGAAAGTGTAACCGATGGTAGCAGACTGGAGGCGGAGGAATGAACCGTCTTCCATTGCCCAGTCGGAGATGACTGCCTGGCCAATGCAAGGAGACCACATAGTGGTGTTGGCATTTGCAGCAGCAAGAGCATCCGGATCTTCAATCATCTCACCTGTAGCCCAGTCGATGTTGGTCCACCTGTTCTCGGTGCTCATCTCCTTGAGGAGGTTGCGGTTGGTATACTTGCGGGATGAAGTAAACTCAATCTTGTTGGCGTTATATACCTGATAATCAAGAGCAAAATTGAAGTTTGCGCTGAAGTCCACGCCCCAGAGATAACCGTTAAGGCTGAAACCGCCCTGCCAGTTAGGAACAGTGTTGGCTATGATGGTCTTGTCCGGCTTGCCGTCTCCGTTGAGGTCTTTAAGCTTGAGGGCTCCCGGGCGAAGGTAATCGCCACCCACCAGCGCAGAGCAATCCACTACGCCATCCTTGAGTTTCCATTTTCCGTCAACATAGTCGAAATCGGACACCTCATATCTGCCATCAACCTTGTAACCGTAAACATTACCGATGGAAGATCCAGGTTTGACAACGAAATCGGTACCACCCTCATTTGAAGACCATCTGGTTTCCACCTCGATCTTCTCCAAACCGCCCAGAGACATCACCCTGTTCTGGTTGCAGGAAATGTTACCGCTGAAATTAAGGTCAACATTGGTCTTGCGGATAATCGGAACGTTCAAGGTCAATTCAGCACCCCTGTTGCGTGTTTCACCCATATTCCTGTACTGGGAAGCATAACCGGCTCCGGAAATAGGGAAGAGAATCAGAAGATCCTTGGTGTTGTTCTGATATGCCTCGATACTACCGCTGAGTCTGCCGTTCCACAAACTGAAGTCCAAACCGACGTTGTGGGTAACGGTTGTCTCCCACTTGAGGTCAGGATTGCTCATCACCGTACCTGCAGAATATGTTGAGATGGATGCGTTCCAAGTCGGGTTGCCGCCTGAGAACACCCTGGAAATCTGACCTGTAGGGATGTTGTTGTTACCTGCAGTACCGAAGGAATAACGAAGTTTCAACTGATCAAGCCAGTTGGAAGCCCCCTGGAGCCAAGGTTCATTGGAAATCTTCCAGGCAACGGCTGCTGAAGGGAAGATACCCCACCTGTTCTGCTTAGCAAACTTGGATGAACCATCGGCACGAAGGGTAGCCGATACAGAATATCTTTCGAGAAGCTCATAGTTGACACGTCCGAAGAATGACAACAGACGATCATCGGCATAGTAATAATTGTTGGAAGTAACCGATGTACCTGAGCTCATAAAGTTCCAGGCCTTCTCAGCGCTGAATGAGAGAGGGAAGTTCTCCACCATATTCAGGAACTGGCTGCTCTGGAGAATGGTCATTTCCTCTCCGACCAGGATGTCAAGCGCGTGCTTGGAAGGATCCATAATGGAGCTGAAATTATATGAAAGAGTGTTGGTATTGCGGTAACGCCTCTTGGTGTTGTCAGTGTAGCGGTTGGCCGGAGCATTCTTATATGTAGCGTTCTGAGCCACATAATAAGTTGTAAGGCCATAGAAACGGTCAGTGGTCTCGCGATAATCCTGATAGCCGCCTTCAACCTTCAGGCGAAGGTTCTCGACAATTTCCCAGTTTACGGCTGCATTGACATTCAAGTCCTTGCGCCTTTTCTGCTGATCGTTGTCCGCAATGGACTGCAATGGCGGAGCATTGTCGCCATAATCTTCTTCAAGGTCAAGGCCTTCGATTGTAGAAGACAGAGGAATCGGAGTGTAACATACAGCGTGTTTTAGACGACCGTTGCCGGAGTTGGTTCCTGCATCTTTGATTGCATTGGCACCGCTACCCCTTACCTTTGTGCTGGAATACCTTACGTTGGCATCAATGGAAAGACCCTTGGCAAGTTTGAATTTGGTCTTGAGGTTGAGGTTGTCTCTATTGTATTTGGAACCGGACATTATGGCATTGTCGGTGATATGGGCATATCCCATCGTCCACTGATAATTCTCGCCGCTTCCGGAAACAGAAAGGTCTGCGTTGTAGGTGGTTCCGAGGTTGCCGAATATACGGTCAACCCAGTCGTTTCCGGCCATTCCGACATATTGGTCAATATCCTGGAAAGAACCGAAATAAGGCTCATAGTTGTCTGAGACATTATCCCTAATAGAAGCGAGCTCATACTGGAACTTCACGAAATCCTCCACATCCATAGCCTGGATGGCAGAAGCGTTGGCCATTTTCTTTATTCCATAATATGCATTCAGGCTCACTGAAGCCTTGCGTCCCTTCTCACCGCTCTTGGTTGTAACGATAACGACACCGTTCGCACCGCGGGAACCGTAGATTGCAGTCGAGAAGGCGTCCTTCAAGACGTCGATAGACTGGATTTCGGAAGAAGCGATGTCATTGATGTTGTCAACAGGGAAGCCGTCCACAATGTAAAGAGGAGAGTTGTCCTGGGTAATGGAACCGCCACCACGAACACGAATCTGAACATCGGCGTCAGGGTCACCCTCGGAAGTAGTGACAGACACACCGGCCATCTTTCCGGAAAGGGCCTGGGACACCGTAGTCACAGGCTGCTCGGTGAGGGCGTCGGAGCCCACTGAAGTCACAGAACCCATCAGGTCACGGCGCTTTACTGTAGCATAACCGATGACGACTGTCTCGTCGAGGAAGTTGGCATCCTCCTCAAGAACCACGTCGATGACTGTCTTTTTCCCTACAGGCACGCTCTTGGAAGCCATACCGATGCAAGAAAAAACGAGGGTCTTGCCGGCTGCATCAGGAACATCGATGACATACTGTCCGTCGATATCCGTTGAAACGCCGATTGTCGTGCCCTCGACAACAACGGAAACACCCACCAGAGGCTCACCCGAGTTGTCCTTTACGACACCGCTGATTTTCTGGGCATCCATGGTGAAAGCCGCCAGGAACAGCCCCGTCATCAGCAGAGAGATCTTAAGTATAAGATTTTTCATACAAAGAACGTTTGGTTAGTAGTTATTAATGTGCAGATTTTTGAATATGCGAAAATAAAATATCCCCACCACGATGGCAAGGATATTTTATCGCTTTGCTTGTACTTTTTAACGATTGACGAAAATCACCTGATTTTTCCATAATTTCCACCCACATTCTGCTCTGCAACCGTCTCCCGCACAAGATAGTGAAGATACATCTCCAGATTGGTATACCGGCCATACATATCGATGCTTCTAGCCTTACCATCGGAAGCATCATTTTTGTTCAGACCAAATTCATCTTCATAGAAATCCGGAATGCCATCCCCGTCAGTATCAGTGGAAGCTATTTTAATCTGGTTCTCGTCAGCTAGCAGTTCCGGCCAGGTGAATCCATACTCTCCGGCAACGCTTGTCTTGCCATCTGTTGCAGTCACGCAGTCGATAATCTTGCCTGTTCCGTTGACAGCGTGTCCCGCCACCCTGTTATCCACGGCATCACGGCTCAATGAGGCTCCGGCACTCTTGCACACCACTGAAAGCACATCGGCAGACGAATGGGTGGTCACGCAGCAAGCCTTCCCTGACTGACCTGTAACAGAAAAGACGGAAGAGGATGTGGTGCCGTAATTGGCGTGGGAGGAACCATTGTGCCAATAGATTCCTGAAGGATTGTCAGAGGATATATCTGAATATTCGGTATGAAGATTATCCTTCATATAGATCAGGGCATAGCCCTCATCAATATTGGAGCCACAACTAGAACATTTTGCATAAACTCCGTAGGAATCAATGAAATAATGTCTGTCCGTGGAGCTTGGGCCCGGTTTATAGCAGTTTCCTACCATATTGATGCCTGTTCCCTTGCCGGAACCATATCCTTCGCCTCCATAGGTACTGTTGCTACCCCAGTTATAGATTACATTGTTGCGGAAATCCACCACACCCCTATTCGGCACAGTATTGTGGTCTTGATAAATGTGCGGGTGGTCGATGCGTGGATTCCTGCTGTCGTGATGGGCAAGCAGGTTGTGGTGGAAACTTGCATTGCTGCCGCCCCATATGCCACCATAACCGTGATCACCCTTGCTATGATGGCTGCTCTTCATACTCTCTGCAAGGATGCACCACTGCATCGTGAAACGCTCGTTGGCATAGAACGAAGCGCACTCATCAATGCACCAGCTCATCGAACAGTGGTCAAGGATGATATCACTATGATACCTGCCCCAGATGGCATCGTCACTGTCGCTGGCATTAGAGTCCTCGTCCCCAAGACGGAAACGGACATAGCGGATGATGACATTGTCACAATCTATCTGGGTATATCGACCCTTGATGCAGATTCCGTCTCCCGGCGCGGTCTGGCCGGCGATGGTCAGGTCTCCGTTCTTAATGCGCAATGGGCTTGTCAATGTTATGGTGCCGGCCACATCGAAGACAACCGTCCTGGCTCCCGACTGGGATACCGCATCACGGAAGGAACCAGCTCCGGAATCATTGAGATTGGTCACGTGGATGACCTTACCGCCCCTTCCGCCAGAAGTGTACATTCCGCCACCCTCTGCACCCGGAAACGCAAGAGACTGATGGTCAACATCTTCATGGGCAGGAATCATCATCTTGATATATAGTTTGCCCTGCTCCGGAATAGGATCGGGGTCTGGTTCTGGTTCAGGTTCCGGCTCTGGTTCGGGTTCAGGCTCTGGTTCGGGCTCCGGCTGCGGTGCTGTCTCACCAGCGATGAAGACAAAGGGCTCACAATACTCTGAAGACACCTTTCCCTTGCAGGCCTTCAGTTTCAAAGAGTATTCAACACCCTTGGTCAGGCCATCGAATGTCACATGAGGGACATCGACATTCAACTGTCTGAGAAGTTTTCCACCGGACAGTTCCAAACGGGCCGCATAGCTCTCAGCCCCTTTTACTTCGGACCATGAGAAAGACGCAGAGCTGCCCTCGTTTGCAGTCATCACCACATTCCCCGGCACATCCAGGGTAGTGGCAGAAACTTCATCCCCGCCTTTGGCAATGCAGGAAAAAGCCAGAAGGGAGAAGATGAAAAGATTGAAGAAGTTTAAAGATATATGTTTCATAGTTTAATATTACAGTATTCCGTTCAATTTCTCCCACTCCAGGGACGCCCATATGAAAGGTCCCACTCCTTTGCAGTCATTCTCTATGACAGGCTCGGAAAGATAATATTCATAGTCACCTCTGCGATTCTGTTTTCCCCCAAGTCCTCCTACGGAGCAACAAGCAGTCATTGAAATGGTTCCATCCTCATTTTCACGAATGAAGGTATCTATGAATTTCCCGTACAGACCCTTGATATAATCCTGACGGGACTCATCTATATAACCATTGTTCAACCCCTTCAAGAATGCATATATGAACATTGCTGAGCAGGTGGACTCAAGATAGTTGCCCTCACGGCCAGGACAATCCATAACCTGGTACCACATACCAGTCTGAGGATCAGCCCACTTAGGCAGAACTTCCACAAAATGGTTAAGGAGAGCTATCAGCTCGATTCTGCGCGGGTTATCCTGAGGGAAATAATCCAGAACATCTACAAGAGCTGCTGCAAACCAGCCGTTTGCGCGTCCCCAGGCGTGGTCTGACTGGCCGGTCTGAGGATTGCACCAGAACATCGACTTGGATTCATCCCAGGCGTGGCGGTACAGTCCCGTAGCCTCGTCATATGTATTGGCGGCAGCCTTCACGAACTGGTCCGCGATATCCCCGAAAAGAGAATCCCTCTGAGATTCAGGAGCAATACGAAGGGCATATTCCGCATAGAAAGGAAGAGCCATATACAGTCCGTCAAGCCATACCTGATGAGGATATATCTGCTTGTGCCAGAACTCACCTCCCTCCGTACGAGGTTGATTTTCAACCTGTTGCCATATTGTATCAATCACCTTGCGATATCTGTCGGTCTGGCCTCCATAGACTTCATCAAAAAAGAAAAACATCCTTGCAGGACAGATATGGTCCACATTATAGGCCTCTTTCTTATAGGAATGTATCCCTCCCTCAAGGGTGGTCATAGTGTCAGCCCAATCCTTCACGTAAGCCTCAACATCATCCAGAGCATAGGCCTTGGCCACATCCAGGAACGAAAGCAATTCCAGTCCTGTCGTATAGTTCCACTTGAGAGCTCCCTGACGGCCATCCAGATACAGGGCGGAAGGGTTTCGCTTCATCTCGGAACGAACCATCCTGACAGAATAAGGTTCCTGCTTCTTTCCACAGGAAACAAGAGTCAGGACAGAAAGCAGCGCAATAGCTAATCTTTTCATAAATACTTGATTATTAGTCATTTGTTTCATTATTATTCTCTTTTTCCTGCCGGCTCTGTTTGATATATTCCGCAGGAGTCAGGCCGAAATGTTTTTTGAACGACCGGCTGAAATAGCCCGGATCGGAGAAACCGACCTTGTAGGATGTCTCCGAAACGGAAAACTGCCCGCTCTTAAGATAAAGGGTGGCCTTTTCCATTCTGAAATCCTGAATCAGTTCCACCGGGGACTTACCGGTCAGTCCCTTGATTTTGTTGTACATAGATGTCCTGCCCATACCCACATACAAGGCAAGTTGCTCCACAGTAGCCTCTGAATCAGCCACATTTGCCTCCAACCACGATGCAATCTTCTTGACAAGTTCCTCGTCCTTGTCGGTGATGACGATTTCTTCAGGAGAAATCTCAACTCCCCTACCCTTGTCGGCAGGATTTTCCTCGGTTGAAACTGCCGAAGAGGCCAGACGCGAAATCATCGAACGGCGCCTCTCCACCAGATTCTCCACCTTGGCAATGAGAAGTTCTATTGAGAACGGCTTGGTGATGAAACCGTCCGCCCCATATTTCATAGCCTTAAGGTGAGTATCATCTTCGTGCCTTGCCGTAATGAGAACAATTGGTATATGGCTGGTATTGAAGTTATTACGTATTCTGTTTATAAGTTCGATTCCATCCATTACCGGCATCATCAAATCAGTGATTATTACATCAGGAATCCAACCACCCTCCATCAGAGCAAGAGCCTCAGCCCCGTTTGGAGCATCCTTAACATCGAATCTGTTCACCAGATTGTTATATAAGAATATCCTCAATTCGGCATTATCCTCCACTACCAGAGCCTTCAGGGCACCCTCAGGGAAAGACGGCTCTGCGCGGAAACCGTTCAATCCATCATTACCCTTCTCCGGAGTCTGGTCCGAAGAATCTTCCTCCACGATAAAATCTCCCTGAGCAAACCTCTCCTTTGACACCGGAAGCCTTACAAAGAACTTGGAACCGCCGTCCTTGTAGCTTTCCACCCATATGCTACCACCGTGGATATCAGCTATTTCCTTACAGAAGGACAGGCCGATGCCGCTGCTGGCCATACCCTTGAAAGCATTTTCAGGTCCCTTCGAGAATGGTTCGAATATGACTTGCTGACGATCTTTAGGCACACCTATACCGTTGTCCTTCACCATAATGCGAAAATCCGGTTCACCGTCACGATACAGAACGCCCACCTCAATCTTTCCACCATCAGGGGTATATTTGAACGCATTTGAAAGCAGGTTGTAAACCAGGGCCTCGATGCGGATGGAATCTCCCCACACCATCAAACTGTCAACTGACTTGATTATACGCATTTCCATCTGCCTCTCCTTTGCCATGTCACGGAAATCATCATAGACTCCCTGCACAAGCTTGACTACATCGAACCGACTGATTTTCAGCTCCATCTTTCCCTTGACAATGGTTCTGATATCCAGAAGCTGATTTACAAGAGTCATCATCCTGCGGGCATTCTTCTGAACCATAGTCACCCTGTAGCGGGACGGCGCATCCTGCGGAGTCATCTTGCTGATCTCGTCGATTCCACCCAGAATCAAAGTAAGAGGAGTACGCAATTCGTGGGAAATATTGGTAAAGAACCGGCCTTTGATTTCACTCAGATTCTGCTCAAGAGTGACATCGTTGCGCAATTTCATCTGGTTGAACAGCAGCCTTACAAGGATAAGAATAAGAGCGACGGAGGCAAGGATGTACAGAAGAATCATAGGGAGGCTGTTCCACAGCGAAGGCTTGATTCGAATCTTCAGACAGGCATATTCATCCGGAGTTACGCCGTCGGAATATGAGGCCCTGACTTTGAACACATAGTGGCCGTGAGGGATTCTGGAGTAAGTCACGCTGTTGTCAGGAGTACCCTGAATCCAATTCTTGTCATAACCTTCAAGCATATAGGAATAGTTCAGCCTCTGGTTCTGAAGAAAATCCAGTGAAGCATAATTGAGCCTGAAGAACGAATAATTGTGAGGGATCACCACCTTTCCACTGCCGGAAGGAACCCGTTCCCCATCGATATAGAATCCGGAAAGTGCAAGACGAACACCCTTATGATAGAAGACAAAATCCGAAGGATTGATGGAACATATATTGTCCACAGTGCCGAAAAGGATTGTACCGTCCTCAAGACGGGCGCAGGTAGCCTCGCTGTAGAGAGTCGATGTCACTCCGTCATAATGGGAGAAATTGCTGATGGTACCAGTATTAGGATCCAGTCGGGATATACCCGATTCCCTGGCAATCCAGATGCAGCCGTTATCATCATCTATAGCAGAATGCACTATATTGCTGGAGAGACCATTATCGGAACAATAGACATCGAAACGCGGAATATCATCCTCAAAATACAGTCTGTTGAGTCCGCCCCCGAAAGTGCACAGCCAGGTATTGTCTTTCCTGTCAGTGAACATATATATCACATCGTTGTTGCCCAGAGAACGGATGTCCCCAGGTATCTTCTGCACAAGATGAAAGCGTGTAAGTTCCGGAGTATCAGAAGGTTCGAACCAGATTAGACCGCCAACGGTAGCAGCAAGCATCTTTCCGTCAGGCATACAGTGCAGATACCTCACCCTGTCACCTATCTCCTGCGGATAGTTCGGGAAATTGTTGGCCACGGTCACAAAATTCTCGCTCTCCGGAGTCGGAAGCATAGATATGCCGCCACCATATGTACCTATCCAGATGCGACCATCGGCATCTTGTTCCATTGAATATATATTATTGGAACTCAATGAATTACCATTCTCCCCCAATTCAGATTTGAACCATTTCCAGGAATATCCTCCTCCTTTTGCCGGACTTGCCTTCAGCAGTCCCTGGCCCTTGGTACCGAACCACATATTACCCTGCCTGTCCTCCATTATTGAATAGATGACTCCCACGTCAGGGACAGACGAATCCGGATACCTCTTGCAGGAAGTCATATCCGGACTATAACAATAGAGTTCGCGACTCTTGGCAGCAGCCCACAGGCGACCTTGAGAATCACAATACATCGCACGGATTTCCGCTGAGGAATTCCTATCCAATGATTCCGATGGGGGAACGATATGGCCAACCTTTGTAGAGATCACAGATACCTTCTCCAGTCCTCTCTCCATCGTGGACATCCAAAGGACACCGGAACTATCTATCTCATAGCAGGCTACGCCATTCATAAACCTGGCGTCAGGCTGTTCCTTCACATTGCTCAGCGGCACAATCCTGTCCTCTTCCCTGTCATAATACCCAAAGCCCCAGTTATTCATCTTTATCCATAAACGGCCCCCTCTCTCCTTGACAAGAGCAAGGGTGTCCGCGTAATAGGACTTCACGTTATTGGAATGGACATAGTGCTTGAAACGCCCGGTAGAATTGTTGTATGACCAGATTCCTGTCTTCTGAGTCGCTATCCAAAGCAAGCCCCCGGAGTCCGGAAACAGAAAACGAACCCTGCCGAAATCGCTTCTTAGGACCTTGAGTGACAGGTCTTCCATATTGAGCCGAGCCACGGCATTATCATTAAAGCCCACATAAAGGTCACTGCCACCGGTAACACTCATAGCAGTAGCCTCTCCTACTCCTAAATGTGACAGGTCGAGGCTCTTCTGCTCTCCGGAAGCCTTATCAACTACCAGAAGTGTATTAGGGCAGGCAAAAAGCAACTTTCCGGCACATTCCGCAAAAGCTACAACGTCGTGGTTGCGGGAGACCAGAGTTGCGCCATTGTTCTTCACCACAGAAATGCCCATTTCGGAAACCACATACACCACGCCGTCCGAATCCTCGTAAATTGCTGATATTGACAAGCCGACCGGTTGACCATCTATCTTGAGGTAACGCTTATAACTGAGGTCATCATCGATTTTAAGCAATCCATAGCCAGAAAGAGCCACCCAGGTATTGCCATTGATGTCACAGTGGATATGATCCACCTTGAAATCTCCTCCCTGAAAATCCTCCAACTCGGAAGGAACAGCAGTAAAAGTCTCATTTTCAACATCGAAACGGTATAGTTTGTAGTCATATGTCCTCAGCCAGAGGTTACCCACAGCATCTTCCTTAATGGACAGGATGCGGTTGTGAGAGAGTTTTGAATAGTCTCCCGGCTTCATCCTGTAGTTGACGAAATTGATTCCATCGAAACGGCTCAGACCGTACCAGGTGCAAAGCCACAAATAACCTCTGCAATCCTGGTGTATGTCGGAGATTGAATTGTGAGAAAGCCCGTCGAATGAAGAATAATGCTCATAGATAAACTCCAAAGGCTCTGCACCCACAGGACGCAGAGCCAGGCAAAGGCCCAGAAGTAATACGGATATGATTTTTTTCATATCAATAAACCTTGAAAAACCACATCACCGGAATCTCATTCCCGTTCTTGTCAATTTCCTTTCCTGCATCGAGAACCCTCTCGGGAGTATATCTGGCGGCCTGTCTTCGTGAAAGAATCTTGCTCCAACCGGTCCTCTCGCGAGGGGAAGCTGCCCCGGGGCCATGGCTGTCATATTCAGCATATAATACAGTAGAATGGGCATAATCCTTTCCCCAGTCGTGCCAGCCTTCCGGCAAAATGTGTCCTCCCAAGTTACAAGACAGGAAGACCGTCCTGGCAAATGGTCTCCACGGTCTGCCCAGATAGACCTTGTCAACTCCATCGGCAGCAATCAGAGTGCAATTGTGGAACACATAGCCGAAGGCGGTTCCTTTAGGAGTTGAAGCTGCTGTTATGTAACTATTTTTCTTGCTGAGGATGGTACATTCTTCAAACCAGCAGGTAGATGCTCCGAAGATGAAATCCGTAGTGCCCTCTATCCAGCAATTGCGAAAATACTGCCTTTGGTTTTTGCCGTAGGTGTAGATAGTGTCCTGATTGGCCACGAAACGACAGTTGACAAATGCCACTCTGTCTGCATCTATGGTGATTGCGCAGGCCTGTGCAATGGATTTTCCCTCACCTGCAGCATTTTCTATAGTAAGGTTTTCCGCCAGAAAATCATCTGCATAGAGAAAAACAGTAGAAGTGGCGGATGTCCCTATTGGCTCTCCGTCAGGCCCAGCCTGAAGCGCATAGTCCGAATGGGTTATGATAGTCGTCATTGGGTCCTCACCCACAAGATGAAGCCTTTGCTTATTGGTGGGAATAGTGAGCTTTTCTCTATATACACCCTTGCGGATGCGGATCAGGGTAGATCCGCTCTTGAAATAATCAGGAGCAGCATCAACCGCCTCCTGAATAGTGAGAAAATCACCGCCACCATTGCAATCCACCACGAACTCAATGTCTGAGGCACGTGCCGAAGTTGCAAGGAAAAGCAATGTCAATATGCTGAAGAATATTCTTTTCACGTTAAAGATTACTTAATTGCATCCATCCATTGAAATCTCGCTGCAATGACTGAAGCTGAACGGTTCTCCCTCCTTGCAAATCACCCTTACGTCATTCATCCTGATGGAACGGGAATACCTCAGGTCAGCTCCCCTATCAGCATTTATGGTAGTATTGGAAATGGATATATTCTCTATCAGTTTCTCCGGTATTCCATTGAAATACATCGCGCGGGAAGCTCCTGCACAGACTACCCCATCGATGAAGATATCCCTGAACTGTGGCGTAGTCTCATCAGCCTCAACATAGGCAATATCTACAGAAGAAGTCCCATCAGCAGCTGCTTCCAAGGCCGATTTTCCTCCATAATGAAGATCGAACAAAAGAGGTTCCGTCGGGATATCCATCATATTGATGCCACTGATGTGAATATTCTCCACCACACCGCCCCTGCCACGGCAGCTCTTGAAACGAAGTCCCACATCAGTGCCCAGAAAACGACAGTTGCGCACCGACACGTTCTTCACCCCGCCACTCATCTCGCTACCTACAACAAATCCGCCGTGTCCGTGATATACGGTACAGTTATCCACAACAAGGTTCACGCAAGGTCTGGCACGTAGTCTTCCCTGCTCGTCCTTTCCGGATTTCACACATATTGCATCATCTCCGACATCGAATGTGGAATTCACGACCAGAACATCCTCGCAAGAGTCGATATCCAGACCATCTCCGTTCTGAGAATACCAAGGATTGCGCACGTTTACATTATCCACGATAACGTTGCGGCACATCAGAGGGTGAAGGTTCCAGCAAGGGGAGTTCTGGAAAGTACAATCCTCCAGCAGAACGTTTTCACAATCTTTCAGCCCGACCAGCACTGGTCTCAGATATGTCTTGACGGACTCCCATTCCTGGTCTGTCACCAGTCCTTGTGGAACATTGAAGGCATCACTCACGAGAGATCCGCGGTATGAGGTGGAATCAGGATACCACAAATCACCCTTTTCATTGGTAAAACCTCCTGAGGACAGCAATTTCTTCCACTGAGAAGATGGAAGTTTGGATTTTTTCACCTGCCTCCAGGAATCTCCATTGCCGTCTATTGTGCCACCTCCGGTGATGGAAATATTCTTTGCACCGAAAGCATTGATCTGCGGCATACAGCGTTTTGTGTCAAGTCCCTCGAAGACTGTCTCGACGATAGGATACAGGTCCCTATCGGTTGAAAAAAGAATCACTGCCTTTTCACATACATGAAGGTCGATGTTGTCTTTCAATGTGATAGGTCCTGTAAGGAAAATGCCATCCGGAACGATAAGATGTCCGCCTCCTTTTTCACAAAGGGCATCCACAGCTGCTGCGAAAGCCTCAGTATTGAGAGTCACGCCGTCGCCGACTCCTCCAAAATCCAAGATTGAAACTTCGGTTGAAGGAATCGACGGCTTCTGGACTTTCTGCATCTTGAATGGAAGATTCTCATAGTAATCAGAATATTCATAGGCTGTACACGAAGAAACCACCGGTCCCATAACAAAGACCAAGAGCGAGGACAAGCCGATAAATCTGTCAAGTAGCGATATCATAAAACGGTTATCATTGGTACTTCGCAAAAATAATCAATGACTACCTCAATATGTGGAACTTTTTACCGTAATATATTAACTATTCTTCACTTACTCCATCAATTTCTTGTACTTGAAGCGTTTCGGTTCCTCGTTGCCGAGCCTGCGCTTGCGGTTTTCCTCATATTCAGAATATGATCCCTCGAAGAAATATACCTGGGAATCTCCTTCGAAAGCCAGGATATGGGTTGCAATCCTGTCCAGGAACCACCTGTCGTGAGAGATTACCACGGCACATCCGGCAAAGTTCTCCAGACCTTCCTCCAGAGCACGGATGGTATTTACATCCACATCGTTGGTCGGCTCGTCCAGAAGCAACACATTGCCCTCGTCCTTGAGCGTGAGGGCCAGGTGGAGACGATTCCTCTCACCACCGGAAAGAATGCCGCAGAGTTTCTCCTGATCTGCACCTGAGAAATTGAACCTTGATACATAAGCCCTTGCATTTACTTCCCTCTTGCCCAGTTTCACAAACTCAGAATCATTCGCAATGGTCTGATACACAGTCTTGTTTGGATCTATGCTCTTATGCTGCTGGTCAACATAGGCAATCTTTACGGTCTCACCTATGGTTATGTCTCCGCAATCAGGCTGCTCCAGACCCATTATCAGGCGGAAAAGCGTTGTCTTGCCGGCTCCGTTCGGTCCGATGACACCCACGATTCCAGCAGGAGGAAGCACAAAACTCAAATGTTCGAACAGAAGCTTGTCACCATAAGCCTTGGAAACATCCTTGAATTCAATAACCTTGTTTCCAAGCCTCGGGCCATTCGGTATGAAGATTTCCAGATTGGCCTCCTTCTCCCTGCCGTCATCCGCAGCAAGTTTCTCATACGCACCCAAACGCGCCTTGCTCTTGGCGTGACGAGCCTTGGGAGCCATCCTGACCCACTCGAGTTCCCTTTCCAAGGTCTTTTTCCTCTTGCTTTCCTGCTTCTCCTCCATAGCCAGACGATTGCTTTTCTGCTCCAGCCAGGAAGAATAATTACCCTTCCATGGGATACCCTCTCCCCTGTCCAGTTCCAGAATCCATCCCGCAACATTGTCAAGGAAATAACGATCGTGCGTAACTGCGATAACCGTACCCTTGTACTGCTGCAGATGGGCCTCCAGCCACTGGATACTCTCGGTGTCAAGGTGGTTGGTAGGCTCGTCCAGAAGGAGCACATCCGGCTGACGCAACAAAAGCCGACAGAGAGCCACACGCCTTCTCTCGCCACCGCTCAAAGTCGAAATCTTTGCATCAGAAGGTGGACACTGAAGGGCATCCATAGCCCTTTCCAGTTTAGAATCAATTTCCCAGCCCCCGCAATGCTCGATTTTTTCAGTAAGGTCACCCTGGAGCATAATCAAGTCATTCATCTTGTCCGGGTCCTCCAGCACCTGAGGATCACAGAATGCCAGATTAACCTCCTCATATTTCTTCAGCAAGTCCATCACCTCCTGAACGCCCTCCTGGACAACTTCAATGACTGTCTTGTCCGGGTCCATCTGTGGTTCCTGCTCCAGATAGCCCACAGAATATCCCGGAGCCCACACGACTTCGCCCTGATACCCGGTCTCAACCCCCGCAATGATTTTCATCAGGGTTGACTTTCCAGAACCGTTCAGACCGATAATGCCGATTTTGGCTCCATAGAAGAAGGAAAGATATATATCCTTGAGTATTACTTTGTTGTTGTGCGGCAGTATCTTGCCCACGCCGTTCATTGAAAAGATGATTTTCTCGTCTGCCATAAATGCTGAAGATTTGGTTAGGACAACAAAGATAGTCTTTATTGGAATGCAGACCAAATCATTGTTTAGTCAGACACTTCCTTATCCAGTCTTTAGGATGCGCTTTGACATAGGACTGAAAGGCCGTGGTAAAAGTAGTGACATTGTTGAACCCGGACCTGGCTGCGAGTTCCCTCACGGACACCATCGGATTGGCCCGGACAATGGACATTGAATACCTCACCCTGTAATAGTTGACAAACTGACAGAAATTGCGTCCGGAGTACATTGTGATAGCCTTGGAAACATATACTTTATTGGTAAAGAGTTCAGATGCGATATTCTGAAGTGACAGATAAGGATTGAGATACGGCTGTTCATTCTCGAAATAATCCACGACTCTGACATACAGGTCCCAGTTGCTGTCATCGGAGGAAGAAGCATTGTTTTTCTGCTCAAGAATCTCTTCGGAACAATCCGTCATAATCCTGCCGACAATTCCCCTGAACCCGGCAACCGGCACAAGAGCTTCTTTCGAAATCAGTTTCAGAAGCGACGTGGCCAGAAGTACACACATCACCAGGTCGGATGCCACCACGTGAATGCCCTGATAGCTGCCCAGGACATTGCAGGTCACCATCAGTACCATAGCCACAGCCATCAGACACAGGAAATGCACCAGGTCCACAAACATTCCGGAAACGGACCACGAACTTCGCTTTCTGATACCCCGCTTGATACTGACAAAAAGGAAGACCAGCCAGAAAATATAGAGAAGATTGAGCAAAAGAATCACACCCACTGCCACATTGACACAGAAATGGGCAGTCAGCACATTCTCTCCCAAAGACGGGAAATACTGGATTCTCAGGAAGAGGAGAAACTCCAATATGACAACAAGGATGAAGATGAACGTCAATGCCCTCTTGCTCAGGAAAGAATTATTTGCAAGGATTACAGGAAACAGAAACAGGGAGATATCGAGGGACAGACGGGACTCCAGGCCCGGCCCTCCAGAGAGAAATTCCGCACTCGCAAGCAAAAGGTCCGACACAAGGACGGCAATCATCAAGAAATTGAATTTCACCTTTCCCTTATTTCCTATGGATTTCATCAGGAAAGCCACCAGAAACATCGACAACAGGACGGTTAGAATTAGAAAGAAAACGGTATGCATACTTATGGTTAGCTTGGTATGCACACAAAAGTATAGGAAAGCCCCTCGTTACGTCATCCGCATCGAGGGGCCATTCGTCCCAAATTTATAAATTTTGATTTTATTGGCCGTTTTCAGCCTTTTTCTTGATTTTGAACCCCGTTTTTACCTCCTCAAAGCCCTCTCCGAACACACTCTTGGCAACGGAAATGGAAATGAAGGCATCCTTGTCTATAGATTTTACAGCCTCGACAACCTCATTCATCTGATGTTTTCTGGAGATGATGAGCAACACCTTGCCCTCTTTTTGAGAGAACCACCCGGTGGACTGAAGGGCAGTCACACCACGATGAACATCATTGATGATATGGTCAGCGATTTCCTCATATTTTGACGAGAAAACCAGAATCTGCACTGATGACTTGTTTCCCAAAAGCACCCAGTCCACACCAATGGAAAAACCGATCATCACCACATAGGCATAGATTACATCCACAATTCCCTTGTCCGGCACAAGGAACATCAGGGAAATGATGAACAAATCAGTTACCAGATAAACCCGTCCCGGAGACACAGGCCAGTACTTGTTTACAACCATCGCTACGATATCCGTTCCACCGGTACTGCCACCCCTTAACAGAGTCAGACCGATTCCGATGGACTCCATAGCCGCACCTACTATTGCCACGAGAATCATATCCGGAATTGTTGTCACCTGAAGCACCTCAAAACGCGGAAGAACCTCGAAAAGGACTGATGACAAAGCAATTACATATATAGTCTTGAATCCAAATCCCTTTCCTAGCGCCAGCATTCCAATCAGAAGGAGGACAACATTGATAGCAGGGAAGGTCCATCCGATTGGAATCCCCGTACCATATTGGATGATGGTGCACAGACCGGTAAGGCCACCGCTTGCCAGCCCGTTGGGAATGAGGAATGAAGTCCAACCCATACAATAAATGATCGTACCTACCGTCAAAAGGAGGTAGTCATAAGCAATATTCAGGAATTTCTTCTTTGCCATACTATTTGACCACTATGTTGACTATCTTGCCCGGAACTACAATTACCTTAACCACCTTACCTTCAGCGACATACTTAGCTGTCTGATCAAGGGACAGAACGTGGTCGGAAACATCCTCACGGGACATATCTGCCGGAAGTTCCACAGTAAAACGAGTCTTTCCGTTGAAAGAAACGGCATAAGTCGCCTTGTTCTCCACAAGATAGGCCTCGTTGCACTTAGGGAATGAAGCATAGGTTATGGTATCCTCGTGACCGAGACTGTGCCAGAGTTCCTCCGTGATATGAGGGGCGAAAGGAGAAAGCAAGACAATCAGAGGTTCGAGTATCGCCTTCTTGTTGCACTTGTGTTCATAGAGTTCATTCACTGCTATCATAAATGCGCTGACCGCTGTGTTGTAAGAGAAGGCCTCTATGTCGGTCTGAACCTTCTTGATGAGTTTGTGAAGAGTCCTGAGTTCCTCTGCCGTCGGTTCCTCATCGGTCACGATGAAGCCGTCCCTGTCATAGAACATCCTCCACACCCTCTTGAGGAAGCGGTTCACTCCGTCAATACCCTTGGTATCCCAAGGCTTGGACTGCTCCAGCGGGCCGAGGAACATCTCATAAAGACGAAGGGTATCGGCTCCATAGGTATCACAGACATTGTCCGGATTTACCACATTGAACATAGACTTGGACATCTTCTCGATTGCCCATCCGCAGACATATTCCCCGTCCTCCAGGATGAAATCTGCATCCTTGTATTCAGGCATCCAGGAACGGAAAGCATCCAGGTCGAGCCGGTCATTATGGACAATGTTGACATCCACGTGAATCTCCGTTGTCTGGTACTGGTCCTTAAGACCGCAGGAAACGAAGGTATTTGTGCCGACAACCCTATAAACGAAGTTGGAACGGCCCTGAATCATTCCCTGATTGATGAGTTTCTTGAACGGCTCCTTCTCGCATACATATCCGAGGTCATAGAGGAACTTGTTCCAGAACCTAGAATAGATAAGGTGTCCCGTAGCGTGCTCAGTACCACCGATGTACAGGTCCACATTCCTCCAATATCCATTAGCCTCGCGTCCGACAAGTTCCTCATCGTTGTGAGGATCCATATACCTGAGATAGTAGGCGCTGCTGCCAGCGAATCCCGGCATCGTGCTCTTCTCTATCGGATAACCCTCATATGTCCAATCCTTCGCTCTTCCAAGAGGCGGTTCTCCTGACTCCGTAGGCAGGTATTTGTCAACCTCCGGCAGCTGGAGAGGCAGTTTGTCGAATGGCATAGGAGTGGCCACCCCATCTTTGAAATACATAGGGAACGGCTCGCCCCAATATCTCTGGCGGGAAAATATGGCATCACGAAGACGGTAATTGGTCTTGCGGCGTCCCAGGCCGTGAGCCTCAACATAGTCCTTGGCAGCCTCAATGGCATCCTTCACCTGCATTCCGTTCAGGAAACCGGAGTTTATCATCACTCCTTCCTTTGCATCAAAACTCTGCTCGCTCACGTCCGCACCCTCTATCAAAGGAATAATCGGAAGATTGAAAGCCTTTGCAAACGCATAGTCACGGCTATCGTGAGCCGGAACCGCCATTATGGCTCCAGTACCATAACCGGCAAGTACATATTCAGACACCCATACCGGCACCTTCTCTCCTGTCAGAGGATTGGTAGCATAGGAACCTGTGAAAACGCCGCTAACTGTATGAGTCTGAGCGATTCTCTCCCTTTCAGTCTTCTTGCGGGCCTGGGCAAGATAGGCCTCCACCTCATCCTTCCGCTCAGCCACAGTAAGCTTCTCGACCCACTCGCTCTCAGGAGCAAGCACCATAAAAGTCACGCCAAAGACAGTATCAGCCCTGGTAGTGAAGATGGTCATATCATATTCCTCACTTCCGTTGGAAACCTTGAATATCATTTCAGTACCGTCGCTGCGACCAATCCAGTTACGCTGCATATCCTTCAAGGAATCGGTCCAATCCAAATCCTCAAGGTCTGCAAGGAGCCTTCCGGCATAGGCAGAAACCCTCAACTGCCACTGTTTCATCTTTTTCTGCTCCACCGGGAAGCCGCCACGGACAGAGAGTCCGTCCTTCACCTCATCATTGGCCAGAACGGTGCCCAATCCAGCACACCAGTTCACGGCAGTCTCTCCCTGATAGGCAATTCTATAGTTCATAAGGATATTGGCTCTTTCCTTACTGTCTGCCTTTGCCCAGCGTTCAGGGGTTATGCCATCATAACCTTCTGTCGCAAACTTCTGCTCCAGTTCCTCTATAGGACGAGCCTTGTCCTGGGCAGGATCGTACCAACATCCGAACATCTTGAGGAAGGCCCACTGGGTCCACTTGTAATAGGACGGGTCGCAGGTCCTCACCTCACGAGACCAGTCATAGGAGAAACCGATGCGGTCAAGCTGACTGCGGTAACGGGCGATATTCACTTCTGTAGTCTTGGCAGGATGCTTTCCAGTCTGGATGGCATACTGCTCTGCCGGAAGACCGAAAGCGTCATAGCCCATAGGATGCAGGACATTGAATCCGCACAGACGCTTGTATCTGCTGAAGATATCACTCGCAATGTAGCCAAGAGGATGCCCCACGTGCAATCCGGCTCCCGAAGGATATGGAAACATATCCAACACATAATATTTCGGTTTTGAAGAATCAATCTCCGACTTGAAAGTGCCGTTGGCAGCCCAATATGCCTGCCACTTGGCCTCAATTTCCTTAAAATTATACTCCATATATATTATACAATATTAATTCGAATGACGTTTGAATCCGAAGCTCGGCTTGCCCCTCTTCTCCAGACGGAATTCCACCGGCACAGTCATCGAGCAATTCACCTTCTGCCCGTTCACCCTTCCCGGCTTCCATTTCGGAGATGCAGCAACCACCTTCAGAGCCTCTGCATCAAGTTCCTCGGACACACCTCGCACAACCCTCGCATTTCTTACCTTTCCATCCTTGCCTATGATGAATTCCACCATTACACGGCCCTGGATACCATCTTTCACAGCCGAATAAGGATATTTAAGATACTGATACACCCACTTTTCCATAAACTGCCGAGGGTCATCGCTATTGAGGAACATCGGCTTGATGTCGCACTCATAATACGGAATCACACCTTCCTCCTGAGAAGTCTTCTTTTCAGAAAATTTTTCGTCAGGGCGGAAAGCAAGGTCAATATTGGTATTGGACAGGGACAAGGAGAAGGAATATATGTACTCCAACTCTCTTTCCATCATCGTGTAATCAATCAGGGACTGGGTATCCTTCTCGGTGTTGTGCTCCGGGTAGCGGCCGTTGGAAAACATCACGGATGGGATTTCCTTGGCATAGAAGGCACGGTGGTCGGAAGGATAGATTTCCGCTCCGGCAATCTGGGGATGGACAGGCAGGAGTTCCCCTTCCTGCATCCGCAACAATGTATTCATATCCGGGTTGGAAGAAGTATAGGCATAGAAGCCCGTGGTTCCGAGTCCAAGCATATCAAGATTTATCATTGCGTCAATCCTGGATACATCCGAAAAGCCTCTGTTCAGGAAATACCAGGCCCCTGCGAAAGTTTCCTGTGATGCCCCGAAACCGATGATAAGAACGGAACGGCGCAGAAGCATCTCGTTGGTTTTGAGCATCCTGGCCAGTTCCAGCAGCATCGCCACTCCTGAAGCATTGCCCACGGCACCATAGAAAATCTTGGATGCAGGCTGACCGTCAATGGTGTAGGAATGAATTCCTAGATTGTCCAGCCTTGCACCTATGACAATATAATTGCCGGATAGTGACTTGTCCGAACCCTGGATGAACCCCACCACATTGCGTGAAGTCAAGGTATCCCCGCTTTCTGTCCTGATGCCGAACAAGTCTCCGCCCTCAGGGGAAAGTACATCCACTCCGTACCCAAGAAGAGCGTTTCTGAAATAATCCGCCGCCATCTTCTCACCCTCTGTGCCGCTTCCACGGCCCTCAAGAGCCGCTGCAGACAGATATCTGATATGGGATTTGAACGAAGAGACCGTCTCGCTGTCATACAGGTCTTCGTATGAAGTACCGTTGAACTGAGCCAGGGCGGCAGTGCAGGAAAATATGGTTATAAACAAAGAAAATACTTTTCGCATATGTCATTCATTAACAAGAATCCAGACATCCTTCGGGCAGAACTTCTCTTGCTTTACTCCCTTGAGGGAGTCTGACACAGCCTTAAGTGTATTACAAGGGCACACGCCGACAGCAACGAAACCATTGCGGAAACTGATAAGAGCCGGATTATAGCCCTTGTCAGCCACCTTATTGAGCAGCACCTCAGCATTCCTTCTGCTGCGGAACGAGCCCACAACAATGTAGTAGCGGCTTTCAAGTTTGGTCGTAAAAAGTCCTCCCAGATTGGACGGATTGAGGATTGTGCCACCTCTTTGCCTGATGGAATCAAGGGCTGCGAGAGAATCCATCCTGGCAATGGAATCCCTCAGGCGCAGCTGTACCATCCGCAATGAATCCAGTCTCTGCTGCTCCCTGGCTTGCTCCATCCTGATGATTTCCAATTTCATACGCTCTATGTCTTCGGAAGTCGGACGACCGGCAAGGGAACGCAGGAAATCGCACCCGGTCAATGCAAACAGGGACGCAAGAAGTAAAAACAATACAGTTCTTTTCATAATTCCAAACTCGGTTTCAATATAACACAATCGGGCCTGACTTGCAAATTTAAGTAATTAATGGTCCGAGACAAAATTAAAATGATATATTTGCATTTGCATTGTTCAAAAAAACCTTCATAGCAACCCTGACACTTATCGCCGTGTGCCTTACGGGGATGGCTCAGGTGCGTCCTCTATTCAGGAGCGATACCCTGTCCATCAGGTTCATCGGTGATGTGATGATGCACAGTGCACAATTGGAAAAAGCCAAAGAGAATGCCTCAGGAAAAGGAGAATGGGATTTCTCCCGCTGGTTCGAGCACATCGAAGGCCGCCTTAAAGAGGCAGACGTTATGGTTGCCAATATGGAATTTGCCCTTGCCGGAGCTCCATACACGGGATATCCCTGCTTCAGCGCTCCTGACGAATATGCATTCTGGGCGGCAGATTGCGGGATCGATATCTTCTTAACGGCCAACAACCACATCCTCGACAAAGGAAAGGACGGAGCAGTACGCACCCTTGAAACTTACCGGAAGATGGAGAAGAGTCACGGCATACGATTTACCGGACTGAGCGGTGACGCTCAGGAATATAACAGATGTAATCCATTGATGTTCAATGTTAAAGGCTTTAGAATAGCTCTATTGAACTTTACCTATGGCACCAATAATGCCATCTTGGGACAATGGCCCAGGGTAAACCGGATGTCGGAAAAGGAAGAGATTGCCTCTGCTGTGGAAAGAGCCGTAAAACTTGGAGCAGACCTGATAGTTGCCCTTCCTCACTGGGGAGAGGAATACAAGCTGAGGCATTCCGCAGGGCAGCAGCAGATGGCTGACTTCCTCTTCGGAGCAGGAGTTGACGCCATCATAGGCAGCCACCCACATGTTGTCCAGGATACTACTTCCTTCCATCGCACCATTCTTCATAGAGGTAGGATGCAGACCGTGCCGGTGGTATATTCGCTGGGAAATGCAATCTCGAATATGAGCGCTACGGACACCCAGCTGGAACTGATGGTCACACTCCGCATTGCAAGAAATGAAACGGGAAACGTATGGATGCTTCCTCTGGAGATGGAATGGCTGTGGTGCTCGCGTCCGGGAGGCTTCTGCAACGACTACACCGTCCTTCCTGTGAGTGATTTCCTCGACAAAAGGGAACATTGGATGGGGAAATGGGATTATGACAAGATGAAAGCAACCCTGGAAAGGGTGTCGGCAAAGACAGGAATAGGACAAAAGAAATAGGGAAACAAGAATATACAGACAATAATTCAGGACAATCCGAAAATATGGGGAAAAAGACCATCAGACTTGAAGCCATAGATCCCGTGGAAATATACGGGGCGGCCAACAAAAACCTTGAAGCCCTCTGCGGCTGGTTCCCGTCACTGAAAGTTGTGGCGAGAGGAAATGACATCATACTGGAAGGAGAAGATTCTGATATTGAAGAATTTACAGTAAAAGTCAATATGCTCGTGGAGAGAAGGCTGCACAAGATGAAACTCACCCCATATGATGTGGAAGATCTCTTCGGGAACGATGCCACTGTGGAGCGCTTCAAGTTCAACGGCGACCAGGTGATTGTCTTCGGCAATGACGGAAAACCGATAAAGGCCCGCAACCACACGCAGCAGGAAATGGTCAAAGCATATTTTGAAAACGACCTCATCTATGCAGTCGGGCCAGCCGGAACGGGCAAAACCTACATTGCCATCGCCCTGGCAGTGAGAGCATTGAAGAATCGCGAAGTGAAAAGAATCATCCTCACCCGCCCGGCTGTCGAAGCAGGAGAAAGGCTGGGCTTCCTGCCGGGAGACCTCAAGGACAAGCTGGACCCCTATCTCCAACCTCTGTACGATGCCCTTGGGGATATGATTCCAGGACGGAAGCTGCAGGAATTCATGGCAGAGGGAACCATCCAGATTGCTCCGCTAGCCTATATGCGCGGACGAACCCTCGACAGGGCCTGCGTAATCCTGGATGAAGCCCAGAACACCAACCTGGGCCAGCTCAAGATGTTCCTTACCAGGATGGGCAACGATGCCAAATTCATAGTTACCGGCGATGCAAGCCAGATTGACCTTCCCAACAAGAATGACTCCGGCCTGCTCAAAGGCATCGAACTTACACGAAACATCAAGGGAGTGGCAGCAATTTTCTTCAAAAACGAGGACATTGTACGTCATCCTCTTGTGAGCAAAATAGTGAAGGCCTTCGAGAAATAGTCTCAAAGGCCTTCTTATCAGGATTCAGTCCTTAGGAATTTCGTAATATATTTGTCCGATTATTTGGCAGTACCGTTCTTCACGATGGTATTGTACTTGTTGTAGCCAGCCTCGTATTTAGGATCCTTGCTGCTGAAACGATAGCAGATATTCTTCAGATACTCAGCGATATTGACTTTGATGGAGTCATCCTTTGAAATCTCGAATGCCTTCTCGAAAGGTTCGAATGCGCTTTCAAGAGCCTTCTCGAATTCAGCTACGAGAGCCTCGTATTTCTTGTCGTCAAACTCGTTCTGAGCCTTGTCCTGATACTCAAGAGCAAGTTCATAGTAGAGGATGCCGGCACCGATGAAACCGAACTCATATTCAGGGTTGATATCAGCGCACTTGTAATATGACTCCACAGCTTTCTCCTTCTGGCCGAGCTGCTTGTAGATATTTCCTTCTACATAGTAGAGAGAAGCATTGTTAGGCTCATTCTTCTTTGCCATATCAATCAGAGCGAACAGTCTTTCAGGACTTTCGTTGTTCTGAAGATAGTAGTTGATAAGGCCGATGAGGATGCTCTGGCTCTCAGGGAACTTGGTGAAACCTGTCTCCAAGATGTCGCGAGCCTTTTCTTTCTCGTCTGCCTTGGTGTAGATGTCAGCAAGTTTTGCGAACACCTCGCCACCTTCATAATAATATCCTACTTCAAGGCAGGATTCGAACAGCTTCCTGGCCCTTTCATTGTCACCAGCAGCCCAGGCTGTGAAACCTGCGTTATAAAGGGAAGTGGTGTCGATTTTTGAAAGAGGTGCGGTAGAAGCCACTTTCGCTGCAGCCTCAAATTTCTCGCTTGCTGCTACAAGGTCGCCGAGAGTATATGCATTCATTGCATCTTCATAGTACTTCTTGGAAACATTGTCAAGACCGGAAGCTATATCCTTAACCTTTGACTGCTTCACATCCACCTCATATGCCTTTTTGTATGCCTCCACAGCCTTTTCAAGAGCATCTTTATAAACAGGCTTTGTGACATTTATCAGCACGAGCTGGCCGTTGGCGTTGAAGTAGAACTCCTTGTTCTTGTAAACAGCCTTTGTGCAAGGCTCTCCACCAAGGACTGCGCTTTCCTCGCTCAGAGGCTTTTCATTACCCATAATCAGCTGGAGTTCCTGACGCTGAGCGCCAATCCAGGCTGAGCCTGCCGGAGCGTTGTATGCATCTACATAAGTTGATGCCAATTTGAGCCAAGTAGCAACCTTGGTTGCCTTCTTAGGGTTCTCAGATGCTTCTTTGGCTGCCTCTACAGCCTTCTTTGCGTCTGCAGGAGACTTAACTTGTGCACTGGCCACGAAGAAAGAAGTCATAAGTGCCAATGCGATAAGCGTTCTTTTCATAATTTGTATAATTTGTGGTTTTTATTCATTGTTTTCAACCATATCTTCACCTACTGTCGGCTCACTGCCAACGACAGATTCTCCATTCTCTACAGGAGCGTCTTCCTCGCTTTTATTTACAGCAGAGACAGCGGCTATGGAGTCACCATCCTTGATATTGATGAGTTTGACACCCTGGGTGGCGCGACCTGCAATCTTGATGCCTGAAACAGCCATCCTGATGGTAAGACCTGAACGATTGATTATCATCAGGTCATTTTCATCGGTCACATTCTTCATTGCAACAAGCTCACCTGTCTTTTCGGTGATATTAAGAGTCTTGACACCCTTTCCACCCCTTGCAGTCTTGCGGTATTCATCAAAATCAGTCCTCTTTCCGAAACCGTGTTCACTCACTACCAGCACGCTGTGAGCAGCAGCATCCTCAGCAGACGGATCATAGGTAATCATACTTACTACCTCATCATCATCGTCGAGATTGATTCCCCTCACGCCGGAAGCCGTCCTTCCTAGAGCACGAGCATCTGCCTCGTCAAAGCGGCAGCAACGTCCCTTGCGGCCTGCAAGCAGAATCTCACTTCTTCCATTAGTCATCACTGCATCCAGGAGTTCATCCCCCTCACGAACGGTCACTGCAATCACACCGTTGGTTCGAGGTCTTGAATATGCTTCTAGAGAAGTCTTCTTGATGACACCCTTCTTTGTACAAAGAACTATGAAGTTGCCGTTCACATATTCCTCGTCCTTGAGGTTCTTCACATTGAGATAGGTCTTGATCTTATCGTCTGACTCAATGTTGATGACATTCTGGATTGCACGTCCCTTTGAAGCTCTGGTACCCTCAGGGATTTCATATACCTTCAGCCAGTAGCACTTACCATTCTGGGTAAACAAGAGCATTGTGCTATGCATATTTGCGACATAGATATGCTCGATGAAATCCTCATCACGGGTTGCACTTCCCTTGACTCCGACTCCTCCCCTGTTCTGGGTTCTGTATTCTGTCAGGGATGTCCTCTTGATGTAGCCCAGGTGAGAAATGGTAATCACCACATCCTCATCGGCATAGAAATCTTCAGGATTGAATTCATCTGAAGAAAGCGCGATTTCCGTTCTCCTTTCGTCACCATATTTTTCCTTCATCTCCATGGTCTCCTGCTTGATGATGTCCATCTGCATAGACTCGCTTGCAAGCACATCCTCACAGTAGTGGATGAATTTCATCAGTTCGTCATACTCGCTCTGGAGTTTCTCCCTTTCAAGTCCGGTGAGCTGACGGAGCCTCATCTCTACGATGGCTGTTGCCTGGGCATCTGAAAAGTCGAAGGTAGAAATGAGTTCATTCTTGGCATCCTCCACTGTCTTGGAAGAACGGATGATACGGATAATCTCATCGATTATGTCCAGAGCCTTGAGGAGACCTTCCAGGATATGGGCTCTCTTCTGAGCCTTGTCAAGGTCAAAACGCGTGCGGCGCAGGATTACCTCGTGGCGGTGACGCACGAAATATTTGATAAGTTCCTTGAGATTCAGCAATCTCGGACGGCCATTCACCAATGCGACATTGTTCACAGAGAAACTTGACTGAAGCGGAGTATATTTGAACAGGGTATTCAGCACCACATTCGAATTGGCATCCTTCTTCAAACGGATAACGATGCGGACACCATCCTTCATCGTAGTCTCATCATTGATATAGGAAATACCATCAATCTTCTTATTCTCAACCAGTTCCGCTATCTTCTCAATCAATTCCCTCTTGTTGACCATATACGGGATCTCTGTCACAACTATAGTCTCCCTGCCGGAGTCGCTCACCTCAATTTCCGTCTTCGAACGGATGACGATGCGTCCCCTTCCGGTCTCGAAAGCATCGCGGATACCCTGATGTCCCTGGATTATACCACCTGTAGGGAAATCCGGTCCCTTGATATGATGCATCAATTCCTCAACCGTAATATCCGGATTGTCAACATAGGCACAAATAGCATCACAACACTCGGAAAGATTGTGTGGAGCCATATTTGTAGCCATTCCGACGGCGATACCTGACGAGCCATTAAGCAGGAGCAGAGGCACCTTGGTCGGCATAACCGTAGGCTCTTGAAGAGAGTCGTCGAAGTTGTTCTGGAAATCAACAGTATCCTTGTCAAGGTCAGCAAGAACCTCGTCAGAAAGTTTGGAAAGCTTAGCTTCGGTATAACGCATTGCTGCCACCGGGTCACCGTCCATAGAACCGAAGTTACCCTGGCCGAACACCAGCGGATACCTCAAACTCCAGTCCTGAGCCATCCTGGCCATCGCATCATAAACGCTCGAATCTCCGTGCGGGTGGAACTTACCCAGCACTTCACCTACGATACGGGCCGATTTCTTGGTCTGGCTCGTATATCTCAGGCCAAGACCGTCCATTCCAAACAACACTCTTCTGTGGACAGGCTTGAAACCGTCTCGAACATCAGGCAAGGCCCTGGACACGATTACTGACATTGAGTAGTCGATGTAGGCGCTCCTCATCTGTTGGTCGATATTGACCTGCTCAATCCTGCCGTGATTTACTTCTTCCATATTTATCTCGATCTATTATTATCAACAAGACATACCCTTAAGAAAAACAAACGGGTATATCTCTGCAAAGTTACGAAAAATTTAGTAATTTTGTGCAATCAAGACCGATAATTATGGAAATCGCATTAGGAGGGGACCTTAGTTCAATCATCACATATTCCATCGAAGAGGCTATGAGAACCGGCAGTTACACCGTGGCTCCGGACCATCTTTTCCTCGGCATCATCCGCCACAAGGAGAACAACGCGGCAGACCTTCTCAGGACGCTTGGTATCAACCTGAGTGAGATGAAGCAATTCATAGACAAGAAGTTATTCAGTAATGAGCACGTTCCGTACGACGATGTGGAGAAGGTCACCTTCTCCCGAAATGCACAGAACATCCTCAGTTTCACCATCATAGAAGCTTCCAGAGAAGGATGTGTAAAGGTTGCCCCGCACCACCTTCTGCTGGCTCTGTGCCGCGCGGCCCAATCGTATGGAAGCACCTTCCTGCAGGACCTTGGCATCGGATATTACAACATCCGCAAGCAGCTCGAAAAGCATCCATACCTGAAAAACGACTCTTCTGAAAAGGAGGAGAACACGGGCGAAGATTCCGCCCCGAAAGAGCCACGAATCAAGGCCGTACGCATACAAATGCAACAGGAGGAGGATAATGAAGATCAGCCGAAGGAAAAGGAGGCATCGCTGCTGGAGGAGTTCTCCTTCGACATCACAAAAGCCGCCAGGGAAGGCCGCCTCGACCCGCTTGTGGGAAGGGAGGAAGAAATTGCCAGAGTAATCCAGATACTCGGACGACGCCGCAAGAACAACCCGATGCTGGTGGGAGAGCCGGGAGTCGGCAAATCTGCAATCGTGGAAGGCATCGCGCTCAAGATTGCCGCCGGGGACGTTCCGCCCACCCTCAAGGGGAAGAGCATCTATTCCATAGATATGGGTTCCGTAGTTGCCGGCACAAAGTACAGGGGCGATTTTGAGAAACGTCTCAAGTCCATCATAGCCGAAGCGTCGTCCAGAGAGGACGTCATCCTGTTCATCGATGAGTTCCACACCATAGTCGGAGCCGGTGGAACCAGCGGAAGCCTGGACGCTGCCAATATGCTCAAGCCGGCCCTTGCCCGCGGGGAAGTGCAGTGCATCGGAGCCACTACACTTGAAGAATTCCGCAAGATAGTCGAAAAAGACGGAGCGCTGGACAGAAGGTTCCAGAAAATCATAGTCGAGCACACCGACATCAAAGCAAGCATTTCAATCCTTCATAAACTAAAGGAAAACTACCAGAAATACCACAATGTCATCTACTCCGACGATGCCATAGAGGCCTGCGTAAGGATGTCTGACAGATATATCACGGACCGCTGCCTTCCGGACAAGGCTATCGACGTGATGGACGAAGCCGGCTCTATGGTACGGCTCCGCAGAGGCAAGGACAAGACCACCCTTGTAAAGGCCGAAGATATCGCAGAAATCATCGCGCAGATGACAGGTATTCCGTCCGGCAAGGTGGCAACAAGCGAAAGAAGCCGCCTGCTTAATATGGAGAAGAACCTCCGTAAAAAAATCATTGGACAGGATGAGGCCATCGGTAAAGTCGCAAGGGCAATACGTCGAAACAGGGCTGGAATCAAGGATCCGGACAAGCCGGTGGGCACATTCATCTTCTTCGGCCCAACAGGTGTGGGGAAAACCCGTCTGGCAAAGGCACTCGCAGAGGAACTATTTGACAGTCAAGATAATATAGTCCGAATAGATATGAGTGAATATATGGAGAAGTTCAATGTTTCCCGCCTTATAGGAGCCCCTCCGGGGTATGTTGGTTTCGAGGAAGGAGGGCAGTTGAGCGAGAAGGTCAGACGCAAGCCCTACAGCGTAGTCCTGCTGGACGAGATTGAAAAGGCTCACCCGGATGTGTTCAACCTCCTTCTGCAGGTGATGGATGAAGGCCGCCTGACTGACAGCAACTCCAGAACAGTCAGTTTCAGGAACACTATCTTGATAATGACCTCCAACGTAGGAAGCCGCGAGATTGACGAATATGGCAACGGCGTGGGCTTCAACACTGTCGGCAAGGACAGCGTCTCAGACAAGAGGAAGGCCGCCGAAAAAGCCATCAGAAAGGTTTTCCCACCGGAGTTCATAAACAGGGTGGACGAGCAGGTCTTCTTCAATCCTCTCAGACGCGAAGACATTGCAAAGATTATTGACATTGAGCTTAAATCCCTGAAAGACAGAGTAAAGGATGCCGGATTTGAACTGACAATCACGACTGCAGCCAAGAAGTTCATCTCTGAAGAAGGCTTCGATGCCAACTATGGTGCAAGGCCGCTAAAGAGGGCGCTTCAGAAATATGTCGAAGATCCCGTGGCCGAGTTCATCATTACCGGAGAAGCCGAACCGGGTGGCCGGATAAGAGTCGCTCTCTCCAAGGACCACAGCGACACTGTCGTGGAGCAGGCCTGAGTGGTGCTGACCTGAATGGTGCTAACCTGAATGGTGCTGACCTGAGTGGGGCTGACCTGAATGGGGCTGACCTGAATGGGCTGACCGAAGTGGGACTTACCTGAGTGGTGCCGACCTGAATGGTGCTGATCTGAATGGAGAATTAGGCCAGACTGATGTCAAGAAGTTCCAAATCCATCTCATTGGCCATATCTACCAATGCATCAAAAGACTCTTCGGATGAGAACATTGACTTAAGGGCTGAAAGAGAAAACATCGGGTTCATATCATTGAATTTTTAGTTGTTTATCATTTTGTTGATGCAAAGGTATGGCCCACTTGTGCCAAAGCAAGGCACAAGTAATATTTTTTAGAAAAAATTTCAAAAAAATTCCAGATGGAAGAGAAATATTCAGAAAAATTATCAAAGTACATCATAGCCTTGGCTGCCATCGCACTGGTGGGAGCGGTATGCTGGTACTTCAAGAATGTGATCATATATATACTGATAGCAGTAGTGGTGTCACTGATTTCGGCGCCCCTCGCCTCCTGGATGAGAAAGTGGCACATCAAGGGACATCACATGCCTCAATCCCTAGTGGCCATCCTGTCACTAGCTGTGGTAATCTGTGCCTTTTTCCTTATAATTACCCTGATTGTCCCAATCGCAGGAAATATAATAAGGGGTATATCCATAGACAATATCGAGAACGCCGCAAGGCAGATAGCCGTTCCGCTTGAAGAACTCAACGACTTCCTCCGAAGCACATTCCCTCAACTTGGCAGAAACTTCAGGATTGAGAGGGAAATAGCCCTCCAGCTTCAGAACCTTTTCGATGTATCGTGGATATCATCCTTCCTCGGCAGCACTGCCTCCTTCCTCTCGGGTTTCGGAATCGGACTCTTCTCCGTCGTTTTCATAGGATTTTTCTTCATCCGGGACCCTGAGTTGTTCAAGAAAATAGTGGTCTCGATGGTGCCAGACAGACTGGAAAAGACAGCATCTGACTCACTCGATGACATCGGGACCTTGCTTTCACGCTATTTCAACGGTCTTCTCATTGAAATGAGCATAGTGGCTCTGGTCAATTTCCTCGGTCTCTGGCTGATTGCACGACTCGGTTTCAACGCCGCGATAGGCATCGCCTTCATCACCGGCATCCTCAACATCATCCCGTATCTGGGCCCGCTTCTGGGAGGAGCCATCGGTACTGCTTTGGCGCTAGTGCTCAAGTTCAGCGGTCCTGCAGGAGTCGGCCTCAACGTCTCCTTTCTCTGGTTTGCTCTTATCGTGATTGCGATTTTCTGCGTTACCCAGCTGATAGACAATTTCTTAAGCCAGCCGATAATCTACTCCACAAGCATAAAGGCTACACCGCTGGAAATCTTCATAGTCCTTCTGATTGCAGGTCACATTTCAGGTCCGCTCGGAATGATTGTAGCCATCCCGTCCTACACCGTAGTACGAGTCATCGCCTTCCGTTTCTTCCCCGAAGTGAAGGCAATTCGCCGACTTCGCGAGAACAAAGACTGACCACGATTCAATCGGGCATCCACGGCATCAGCAACCTACAAACCATTTGCTGCCCGGAATCAGGGACAGAATTCTGGTTGTGACAGCACAGCAAATGAAAGTAAGGATGGCTATGCACGGAATTGCCAGATAGACTGGTACGAGAGGTTCGGCAACGCTTCCTCCAATCAGGACACGTGCAATCGGGCCAAGGAAGAACAGGTGCATAAGGTACATTCCAAATGACATATCGGAAAGTTTCCTTACCAGTTTCGGCGTTTCTTTCCTTTCGATGCAAGAGAACAGAAGGAAGGCTCCGAAGGATGCAAGGAGCACGTTCGGCGTGCAGAATTCCCAGGACCATTCCAGAAGAGGTGTCTCTATGGTCTGTCCGGGCGTGCCCATATACCAGAACGACCATCCTGTGAATGCTGCTCCTGCAAGCAGGCATAAGGAACCCGCAATGAGTTTCTTTTTTCGATTCCAGTCGAGATGATACCTGATGTAGTGTGCCATTACAAGATATCCGAGATATCCTGAACAGTACCAGAGCATCGTGAAACCATTCCAGAAGCATTCGCCCCAGATTTCCGGCGAGATGAACCTGTGAATCCATGGGATGAAGGTCGATATTCCGAACAGTCCAAGGAAAGTGAGTTCCTCCTTGGCGCTTGCTCTCTCAAGCCAAGGTGAGACAATGGGTATTATAAGATACAGGCTGATAAGGGGATACATAAACCAGAGATGTCCTGCCATTGACGGGAAATTCAGAGGCAGCATCTTCAAGTCACTTAGCGACTGCTCCCAGCTCATTCCGCCCCAGGCAAGAGGCAGGAAGGTATAAAGTAGCATAAAAATGACCATCGGAGGAATTATCCTCTTGAACCTTCTCTTGTAGAAATCTCCCATCGTCACTCCGCTTTTCATCGGGACGAGCAGGAATGCGGATACTATCATAAACAGAGGAACGGATATTCTTCCACAGAATCCGTCATAGAAGGCAACCCAGAACCGGTTGCTCTCGTTGGCAAGCAAGGACACATTGCCAGCAAGACCGGACGCATCTGCCGCATAGAAGTTTTCGCTGGCATGTACCAACATTACCAGAAAGCAAGCAACCACTCTGATATAGTCAACAAAGACAACTCGGTCTCCAGAAGGAATAGTTTTCATAAACTCATTGTTAAAAGTTTGCGCAAAGGTACAAATCTTTATTAAACCCGTAATGCCGCATCGGACTGTAAGGCCCCATCGGACTGCCCTACCCAATAAGGCATCCAACTGGCATCATCTCCAAACAGTGCCTTCCTGCAAATCATCGAGCATCTCAATCGGCCCTACACAGCCGTAGAATGGCGATTGCCCTGCTCGATGGCGCCATTTTGACCTCATCGAGCACGCTTCAATAAGTTAACACATTGATTATCAAGTATGTAACTTTCAACACCCTGCTCGATGTTTTGCAGGAAGCTTCCGGACCTGTCATAGGCAACTACAACGTCACCATCCAGCGTCATCCCCAACGTGCTTCCCTACGCCATCTCCGGTAAAGTCGAAAATCACCTGGTGAGGACTTTGTGGGTATCACACTTTTGGGCAGTTTTTGCTCCATCAACTATTTTTTTGTAATTTCGCGCTGTTTGTCCGCTTACACAAGTGCATCGAGGATGCTCCACAGTTGAATAATGCTAATAAACATATGACATTTAGCGAGTTACAAAATATAATCAAAGCCGATTTTCCGGAAATTTCGCAAGAGCAATTGTCTCAATTTGAGGCAATGGAGGCGCTATATAAAGATTGGAATTCAAAAATCAATGTAATCTCCCGTAAGGATATCGATTCATTTTACGAGCACCACGTCCTTCACTCCCTTGCGATAGCGGCCTACCTCCGATATAACCTTCCGTCCGAATACGACCTTCTTTCCGCCGGAAAGTCAAACCAGCCATCTGCTCGCCCAGACCAGAACGCAGAACTGGGGGCAGGACAAGGGACACTTTCCGTTCTGGATTTGGGTACTGGCGGTGGATTCCCCGGAATACCGCTTGCCATCCTGTTTCCTCATGCACACTTCACCCTCTGCGATTCCATCGGAAAGAAAACCAAAGTGGCCTCCGAAGTGGCAAAATCATTGGGTTTGCACAATGTAAAAGTTGTAAATGCCCGTGCAGAAACCCTCCAGGAAACATTTGACTGGGTTGTATCACGCGCAGTCACCTCACTCGAAAATTTCCTGCCGTGGGTAAAAGGGAAATATACCAGAGGCATACTGTATTTAAAAGGAGGAGATTTGGCAGAGGAAATTTCCCGCGCAATGCAAACGCAGCATTTCCCAGCCGGATTCATACGCGTCTGGAAAATATCCGATTGGATTGACAATCCATTCTTCGAAACAAAAATGGTGTTGCACATACCAGCACTGAAGGCTAAAAATTATTTATAATTTTCGGAACAAATCATCCAACGTCACTTCTAACTGATAATCATCAACATACATATTCGTATTGACTCCGTATGTTGTTATCATTATTGTGTGAACTGCCTTTTTAATACTTTCGATGCGAAGCGCCAAGTTGGGAACATTTGCGGATGTGGCAAGAATATAATATTTGGAGAAAAATTTGATATTTTTTGACTTTTGTGTATTTTTGCGGCTCGTTTTAGATTCTTAACTATAGTAAAATGGAAAAAAGAGAGTTTTTTTACATTGCACCATCCATTTCAATTGTGGATATGCATTTCGAATCTGCCGTTTTTCAAACCGTCAGTAATGCAAACGGTAGTTGTACCAACTCCGATCTTGGAGATGATATTGACGCAATAATGGACTAACTTCTAAAAGCACACATTAGATGAAATCAGTAAAATTTTCAGCTTTAGTGGCCGTAGCGGTCATTGCAGCGTCTTGTGCCAAGGAAGGCACTCATAGTGTTGACGAGTCTAACAAAGTAGCATTGGAGCCGATGTGCATCGAGGCTTCAGATGAATCTCAGACAAAGACAGTTCTAGACGGAAAATCAGTAAATTGGACCGATGGGGACGAGATAGCAGTATATTCCAATATTGATTATACTACAGGATATCGATTCGCATCTACCGATATAAATGGCAGCAATTCAGCAACATTCAACGGAGAAGTTCCTGTTGGAACTACAAGTTTCTTTGCGGTATATCCTCCTGAAAAGGTTGTATCTGTAAGTGCAGAAGGTGTTACGGTGAACATTCCTGCAGAACAGACTCCTGCCGCAGGTACCTTCGCAGAAGAGCACAATATCACAGTTGCCCAGGGCACAAAGACTCCTGGTGAACCAAGCGTTAAAAAAATCATATTCAACAATGTATGCAGTTACGTGAAATTCACCGTTCCGAAATATGTAAGCGATGTCAAGAAGGTGACAATCACCTCCCCCGGCAACGCAATCGCTGGAGACCTTGCAATCGCTGGTGATCTTGCAACTTCATCAATCGATCCAAACGGAAAAAATCCAAGCTCAAATTCAATCTCGATGAGCGGCTCATTCGGCGCAGGCAATACATTCCTCTTTGTGATTGCACCGGGAACTGTAAAAAATTTCAGCATTTACATAGAAACCGCCTCCGGCAACTGGACCAGGACCGTCAGCACAGGATTCACTGCTACTGCTGGCAGACCTGTCAACTTGGGAACTGTGGATTTTAAAATCGCATCTATGACCGCCAAGGTCAAACACACCTACGATGGTAAAACCCTGACCGGCACGAACCTGGTCATCGACAATCTCAACATCCCCGATCATCTTACCGGTTATGTTCAGAAAGTCCACATCGACATCATCCCTGAAGGAAAAATCGACGCCGTACGCTCAGCTGACATCACAGATTTCAGCACCCAGACCTCAATAGCAGTTAACTCAACGACATACCCATATCTCCCACAGGGCAAATACACCATAAAGAGCACCTACACGATGTTAGACGGAACCACCAGCCGCGAGACCACCGGCTCATTCTCGGTTCCTGCCCCGGAATTCAGCGTAGACGCTTCGTTGGTACGCACCAGCTACGACACCTACTTAACATCCGGTGCCGCTGCGGCAAATAACATGGACGGTTCCACAATCTACATATTAAACAACGGAGTAACCATCCACAGCGACATCCTGAAAAAATATAAAAACCTCTCAACAGTATCTCACACCATTGACGGCGACCTCGTAACTGTTGATGACAATGGCAATGCCACCTACCAGACCAGGTGGGATGAACACACAGTCGTTGTAAAATTCACTTTTGACGGGGTTCCTGTGCAGTCTACTCCACTCACTCGCCACGTCACAGGACTGCCTTATACTGCTGCTCCTCCTACCAATTCTGGGGATCATTCTTGGAGTGGCAGTGCATATAGTTGGAAAAGCAGTTATGTTAGAATACATGAATCTACAATCACCCAAACCTTCCATATTCCATCCAATATAAATATTAGTGTTTATCACAAGGCAAATATCAGAAGAGGAACCGCATCCACGACATATTCGTTTCTAATAAGCGGGACACCTATAGTTAGTGAAACACCAGGCTACAATAGTTGGTCCTATATTGATCAAACATACAATAGCGAGATAAAATCTCAGGATCCGACTGTTCAGTGTAATAATACATATGGAAATACGGGCTCACTGGGTACACGAGCTGAAGTATATTCTGTAGACATAAAATATAGATAATTGTTGTCTTCCCAACCAAGAGTAGCGAGCTGAGAGCCTCCCCCAACGAAATTTTGCAAAAATTTTTGTAATTAATTCAAAAAAGACTACCTTTGCACTCCATTTCC
>CAMBRR010000008.1 GCA_945870315.1 uncultured Bacteroidales bacterium | reverse complement strand
GGAAAATTAGTATTGTTTAATCTTCTCGTAGAAGAACTCCTGTGCTCCGGTGAGCATGTTGATTCCTCTAGGAACGATATCATCCAATACAGGAGAGCCGTCAAGAAGGACTTCAAAGAAAATCCATACGCTGTCATTGACTACTCCAGCCTTTACAACTTTGCGGCCAGTTGCAACATCATTGAGTGCCATATAAACCTGAGCAAAATTATCATTGGTTACATCATAAATGCCAGGCAGGCAAAGCTGGAAAAATTCAGAATCTTCAGAATCTCCGTAATAAACGAAATTCTTCATCTGATACTTGAAGTAGATGGTGTCTCCATCCATCTCTGGGCATAGTCCCTGGCGTTTTAGCCAATCGAAAAATTGTTGTTTCATAAAGTTGTAATTTAAAGGGTTTATTTAAATCCTATCTTTCTTCTGTTTGAGTTGCTTCTTTCAAGACCCTCCATCTGCTCCCTCAATTGCTCATATTCTGCAAGCACCTCCTTACGGACTGAAGGCTTGACGGAGTTGATGGTATTCTCCAGACACTCCTGAGTAATGTTCTTGTTCTGGAATGCAGCCGTCATCGAGGCATCGTTCACAACATATGAGATGTCACTTGAAACATATCCTTCCGACAAATCAGCAAGCCTGTCATAGTCGATCTCATCGCAAGGACGGTTCTTCAGATGCAGAATGAACATTTCCTTCCTGGCCGTCTTGTCTGGAAGCGGGACATAAATCTGCTTGTCGATGCGGCCCGTCCTGAGTACGGCAGGGTCAATCTTGTCCGGACGGTTGGAGGTTGCTACTACAAAAATACCTCTGTGAGAACAGTTGTTCAACTGTGACAGAAACTCATTTACCTCTCCTGAAAAACTCTGATTATCAGTGCTTTGACGGTTTGGAACCAAGGCATCGAATTCATCGAAGCACAGCACTACCGGAGCCTTTTGCTCAGCCGTATTGAAGAGTTTGGCAATCTTTTCCTGAGAACCGTGCACATATATGCTGGCAAGGTCGGATGCCTTGATGAGCATAAAATTGAAATTGGTTTCCTCTGCGAATTTTTCTGCAAAGAATGTCTTTCCGCAGCCCGGAGGCCCGTATAGCAACATACCGTTCGGCGGTGTGAGACGGTATTTTTCCGCAATTTCCTTATTCTGTATTACGAATATCACTTTCTGCCGGAGCATATCCTTCAACTCATCCATACCGGCAATGTCCTTGAAGCCGTTTCCTCCGCCCTTCTTGAAGATGAATCCTTCCCCCTCTTCCTCTGTCTTAGTCTCTGTCCTGCTTCCAGCGTCATCCTTCTTGAATGCCTGGGTGAAACTTCCTCGACCTGCTTCAGGGCTTTGTTGGCTCTGGTCGCCGAAATCATTTATGATTTCTTTTACGTCGGAATACTTGGTCCCATTTATTCCTACCAGACCTTTTTCAATGATTTTCAGCAAGTTGGCCGGGATTGCGGAATCTGAACTGAGCTCCAGAGGATTCTTTCTTGCGGCCCGGACCTTGTCTGCCTTTTCCTTCCTGGTCATCTTGTCATCCAAATCGACCTGCCAAGGTGCCTTGCCAAAGAGCATCGCGTATAGAACGGCCACCGCTGAAAACAGGTCGCAGGTAGTGTCGAACATACCAGAGAAGGTGCAGTTCGCGCTATAAAGAGGATTCAGGTCAGATGTCTCGAAGAAAGGCTTGCCCATCACTTGGTAGGAGAGGTGTCCCATATCAATAATCTTTGCAGTCGGGACAGTCTCCTTGGTAATCATTATGTTGTTGGGAGTGATGTCATTGTGCTGAATTCCAGTCATATGAAGGTGGCTAAGTCCGTTGATAACGCCTCTGAAAATGGATTCAGCAGCCTCCGGGGCAAGTTTCTTTTCGCGGTATATCCTTTCGGAGAGAAGTTCTCCGTTGAAATACTCGGTTACAAGCCACTGACAGAATTCCCCATTCACCTGAGTCCTTCCATCAGCGATGTAGTGTATGAGATTCTCGTTGTCAATTCTCTTCATAAAACGGATTTCACACACAACACCTTCGTGAAACAACTCCTGCGGAGTGTCCTTTTCTATGTAGAGCTTTAGAAAAAGATTCGTCCCCGTATCGTCCGCTACCTTATATGTTTCACAATAAGAATTTTCTTTTATCAATGAGATGATCCTGTAATTGTCGATCATCTGGTTTACTGAAAGTCTCGCCATAAGAAATTTAAATGTCCTATTGGTACAAAGATATATATTATTTTTTTGATTTTTTGTATCTTTGCGAGGAATTTTTGTTATCGTGTTTCGTATGGATTTAGAGTTGTTCAGACGAATGCTTTCAATCGACTCCACATCCTCGAAGGAGACTGCATTGGCTGAATTTCTATCGCGCGCACTCCTTACAGGAAAAAACAGATTGGAAACGTTTGAAGTGGGGGATGGAACTACCAACCTTCTTTTCTCCTGGGGGGAACCTGAGGTTTTTTTCTGTACTCATATGGACACGGTACCTCCATTCATCCCTCCAACATTTCCCGGCACCTTCTCACCTTCTTCAGTGATAAGCGGAAGGGGAACCTGCGATGCCAAGGGTCAGATTTTCTCAATGTTCACAGCCTGCAAGATGCTTGAGGACCAAGGGAAGGACGGATTCGCCCTCCTGCTTCTTTCTGGAGAGGAAACCGGCTCTTTCGGAGCCAAGGCCTTCAGGAAAACGCACCCCGGAGGGGACCTTGTCGTTGTCGGTGAACCTACGGACAATGCAATGGCATCGGCTAGCAAGGGAACGAAATCTTACGCCCTTTCCTTCTGTGGAGAGCCCTGTCATTCCGGCTATCCTTCTCAGGGCAGAAGTGCGGTGGACCTGTTTGTGGATTTTGCATCAATGCTGAAGGAAATGGAATTCCCTAAGGATGAAATACTTGGCGATACGACATGGAACTTCGGCAAGGTGTCGAGTCCCAATCCGCAGAATATTTTAAGTCCGGAATTGACCTGCAGGCTATACTTCCGCACGACTTTTGCCTCTGACGCTCTGGTCTGCTCTTTTATGGAGGATGTTGCAGCAGGACGAAAGTGGAAGGGCAGGGTGACGGTGGAGGCCTTCGGAGGTGATACACCCCAATCATATACAACGATGAAGGGTTTCAAGACGGCGCCTGTGGCTTTCGGCAGCGATGCCCCGCAACTGCACAATTTCCGAAGGAAGATTCTTTGCGGCCCGGGTTCCATTCTCGATGCCCATACACCCGGGGAAAAAATCACCTTGGGAGAGATAACCGAAGCCGTGGATAATTATGTGAAAATATACAATTATAGGAAAGAAATATGATAGTCATGAAATTCGGCGGCACATCGGTCGCAAACTTTGAAGCAATCACAAGGACGATATTCATCGTAGGAGGCAAGCTTGATCAGAAACCTATAGTCGTGGTTTCTGCCCTCTCCAAAGTGACCGATGCGCTCTACAAGATATCTGATGCTGCGGCTTCACGTGACAAGGCCCTTACAGCGGAACTTATAGACCAACTTCGTCAGAGGCATTACAACCTTGTGCGTGAGCTCCTTGAGCATTCTCCGGCCCTGCAGCAGGAGGCCCTCGGGAAGGTTGGAGAGATTTGCGACTCTCTTGAGTCTCTTGCTAATGCCATCTGCGCGGTGGGTGAGCTTTCCGACAGGAACAAGGCCATCATCATCTCCAACGGAGAACTCCTTTCTTCCACCATCATCTGCTATGCAATGAACTCAAAAGGAATAAAGACCCATTTCATCGATGCCCGCAAGATGATGATTACCAGCGACTCGTATCTTAAAGGAGAACCGATTCTGGAGGAGATTACATCCAGGGTACCGAAGATAGTGGAGCAGGCATATGAGGGTGCTGCAGCTGTTATTACCCAGGGTTTCATAGGCAGTAACCTTCAGGGAGAGCAGACAGTGCTCGGAAGGGGAGGTTCAGATTATTCGGCTTCGCTTATCGGAATGGCGGTAGATGCAGAAAGAATCGAAATCTGGACAGATGTGGACGGAGTCCGTTCTGCTGATCCTCGTCGTGTGGCAAATACCAAGTATCTCGAGAAGATTTCCTTTGAGGAGGCAGCTGAGATGGCTCATTTTGGTGCCAAGGTGCTTCACCCTCTGACAATCGAGCCGGCTGTCAAGAAGAATATCCCTTTGTATGTGCTCAATTCTATGAATCCTTCCGGAAAGGGTACTGCGATTCTCCAGAGTGAGTATATCGAGGATGGCGTCAAGTCTGTTTCATTCAAGGAAAACATCCGTGTGATAAACATATTTTCAATGAGGATGATCAATACTTCAGGCTTCCTGAGAAGGGTGTTTGAAATCTTCAGCGAAAACAAGGTGTCCGTGGACCTTATCAGTACCTCAGAAGCGAATATATCTGTAACTGTGGATGCTTCCGAGAAAATCGACAAGGTCGTTCAGCAGCTTTCCGAGTTCGCGGACGTGATTGTGGATGACGATAAGTCGCAGGTTTCAGTAATCGGAAAGAACATTGTAAGACTCAACGGTATGCTCAAGAAGACCTTCGCTCCGCTGAAGAAATGTAATGTCTATATGATTTCCCAGGGCGCATCTTTCGTGAACATCAGTTTCGTCGTGGACAGGGAAGAACTGAACGATGTGGTTAACCAACTTCACTATCATCTTTTTGAAAATCCGGATGCGGAGGTAATGTAGGTCGCTATGAAACTTTTTGTCAACGGATATGGAAAGATGGGCAGGATGATTGAGAATATCATCCTTTCCGAGGGATATGAATATGCCGGCTGGAGCGAGGATGTGCAAAGCGTGGACCCGGCTCTTGCAAAGGAATGTGTCTGCATCGATTTTACCGCTCCGGACGCTTTCAGGGCCAATTACAAGTTTCTTGCGGAGAATTTCGCTGCTGTGGTGGTCGGTACGACTGGATGGTATGACATCCGTGAGCAGGTGGTGGAATATTTCAAGAAATGCGGCACTACGATGATATGGGCATCGAATTTCTCCATAGGAGTGAATGTTTTCTTCGCAGCGGTGAAATATGTTTCGGCTCTTGTCGGAAAGACCGGTGCCGGATACAGTCCTTATATCGTGGAAATGCATCATTGTCACAAGAAGGATGCTCCCAGCGGAACTGCAAAAACCCTTGCAGAACTGGTCGGAGAGGGGATGGGAATCGTGCCTGAGATACAGTCCGTCAGGTGCGGCGAGATACCCGGCATCCACACAGTGGGATTGGAGGGAGGATGTGACAGGATTACCCTCAGTCACGAGGCCTTTTCTCGTGAGGGCTTTGCCAGGGGTGCTGTGCGGGCAGCTCTGATGGCTCAGTCACTTACTGGTGTATATGAATTCAATGAATTGATTTTAAAAGACTTATAGAACTATGAGATTAGATTTGTCCGGATGTGGAACTGCTCTTCTGACGCCTTTCAAGAATTCTAAGGTGGATTATGATACCTTTGCTTCTTTGGTGGATCGTCAAGTTGACTCCGGTATAGACGTTCTTGTCCCACTCGGCACAACAGGCGAGACTCCTTGTCTTGAGGATGAGGAACGCATACGCTTGCTTCAGATAGCAAAAGAACATTCAAAGGGCCGTCCTGTAATTGTGGGAGGCGGTACCAATTCGCTCAGGCACACCATACGCAGTATGCAGATGCTCCAGCCATATGGCCCGGATGCCTTCCTTATAGTTGTGCCATATTATAACAAACCTACACAGGAGGGACAGTATCTCTATTTCAAGGCTGTAGCTGAGAGTACTTCCACTCCGATTGTCCTGTATAACGTTCCCGGAAGGACGGGCGCCAATATGACGGCAGAAACTGCCCTCCGCCTTGCTGAAATCGACAATATCGTTGCAATCAAAGAGGCCTCCGGAAACAGGGAGCAGATAGAAAAGATAATCGAGGGTGCGCCTGAAGGATTTCAGGTATTGAGCGGAAACGATGACGATACGCTCTGGATGATGGAAAAGGGTGCCGCGGGAGTCATCAGCGTGGCTTCCAACGTCATCCCAGCGAAGATGGTGGAGTTTGTAGGCGCAATCCGCAGGGGAGACTCCTCGGCTGCCTCATCTTTGAACGATTCTCTTGCCAAGTTCTTCAAGGACTGTTTTGTTGAGAGCAATCCTATTCCTGCCAAGGCTGCTATGGCTGCTCTAGGGCTGATGGAGAATGAACTTAGGCTGCCGATGGTTCCGTGTAGCGAATCTACTTATGAATTGATGGTCAATGATTTGAAATCCCTTGGTATATTATGACAGAAGAACTTGAAAGATTCCATCAGGTGTGTCGCGACCTTGAATGCGGCAGTTTGAGAGTGGCCGAAAAGGTGGATGGTCAGTGGAGGGTTAACTCCTGGGTGAAGGAGGTTATCCTGTCCGGTTTCCGTCTTGGAAAACTTGCGGATATGTCTCAGGGCTGTTTTTCGTTTTGTGACAAGGATACCGTTCCGGCAAGAAGTTTTTCCGTTGAGGACGGGGTTAGGATAGTTCCGGGTGGAAGCACTGTCCGTACGGGTGCATATCTTGCAAAATCTGTGATAATGATGCCGCCTGCATATGTGAATATTGGTGCCTATGTCGATGAGGGTACTATGATTGACTCCCACGCTCTTGTCGGTTCCTGTGCCCAGGTTGGCAAGAGAGTGCATCTTTCTGCAGCATCCCAACTTGGAGGGGTTCTCGAACCGGTAGGCGCCCTTCCGGTGATAATCGAGGATGATGTTTTCATCGGTGGCAACTGTGGTATATACGAAGGTACCCTTGTAAAGGAAGGCGCAGTAATAGGCACTGGTGTCATAATCAATTCATCTACAGCAATATATGATGCTACCAACGGGTCCTTTATACGTGCGGATGAGACTGGAAGAATAATCGTTCCCCAAGGTGCGGTGGTAGTAAGCGGCAGCCGTCCTGTAACCAAGGGACCTGGTGCCGAGGCGGGCATCCACCTCTATTGTCCTGTGATTGTCAAATACCGTGACTCCAAGACGTCCTCTTCCATAACGCTGGAGGACTTGCTCCGATGACGCATTTTTCTAAAGATACGGAATGCTTTTTCCGTTCTCCGGTCAGGGAGATATTCAAGAAGGTAGATTTGTCCTCTATCTATTCCTTTGCTGGTGGCTATCCTTCTGCCGACACATTTCCTCTTGAGGATATCCGTTCCACTATGTCCAAGGTCATTGACAAGTGGGGCGGTGTCGCTTTTCAATATGGTGCTACCCAGGGAGTTACGGTTTTGCGAGAAGCCGTTGCCAAACGCTGTGGGGTTCCTGTAGAGAGGGTTCAGATCACGTCCTCTTCCCAGCAGGGAATCGACGTCTGCACCCGCGTCCTTGTAGATCCGGGGGATGTAGTTCTGACATCCAACCCCTCTTACCTTGGCGCTCTGCAGTCGTTCTGTTCCTATCGTGCAGATATCAGGGGAGTGTCGCATTGTTCCGACATCGTGCGTTTTGAGCAGGATTATGTGAAGACTATTGAAGAGGCTCTGTCTGAGGGCAAGAAGATAAAGTTCCTGTATATGATTCCGGATTTCCAGAATCCTTCAGGCGAGACTCTGACCCTTCAGGAGAGGAAGATGATGGTATCTCTTGCCAGGAAATATGATTTCCTCATCGTCGAGGATAGTCCTTATAGGGAACTGCGTTATGAGGGCGATCCTGTTCCTACGATGTATTCTCTTGATCCTGAAAGGGTTGTGCATTTAGGCTCATTCTCCAAGATATTCGCTCCCGGTTTCCGTCTGGGGTGGATACTTGCAAATGAAGATGTTCTGGACAAGATTTATGTATGCAAGCAGTCTCTGGACCTTTGTCCTCCTGTGTTTGACCAATATGTGGCTGCCGAGTTTCTCCAAAGCGGACTTCTGGATGCAAATCTTTCCAAAAGCATTGAACTGTACAGACATAAGAGGGATGTGCTTCTTTCGCTTCTGGAGAAATATATGCCGGAGAATGTAAGCTGGACTCACCCTGAGGGAGGCCTTTTCCTCTTTCTGACTCTTCCTGAGGATTTTGATTCGGTCGCATTTTATGACAGGGCCCTTTCTGCGGGGGTAGCCTATGTTGCCGGTTCCTTCTTCCATACTGACGGAGGCGGTAAAAATACGATGAGGCTCAATTTCTCTTTCCTGGATGAGAATAGGATGGAGCCAGGGATTAAAATTTTAAGTGACCTTCTGAGATGAATGTTTTGACTTCCGAAAAGGTAATTCTGCACAAATATCAGGGTGCCGGCAATGATTTTCTGATTGTTGACAATCGTGAAGGTGAGTTCAAGGTTGTTGACGGCTTTCTTGTTCGAGGCGGTTGGAAAAAGGAAATAAAAGTTCTCTGTGACCGTCGCTATGGGATTGGGGCTGATGGTCTTATGCTTCTGGAAAGGGGTAATTCCCTCAGGGGGACTGATTTTGGTATGACCTATTTCAATTCGGACGGCAGCGGTGGGATGATGTGTGGAAATGGCGGAAGGTGCATAGTCGCTTTTGCAAGGGATTGTGGCCTGGAGAGCTTCCAGTTCGAGGCTGCTGACGGTTTTCACTCGGCGTCCATCTGTGGCGGGTCTTTTGGAAATTATACCATAAGACTGAAAATGAAGGATGTTCATCAGGTTATCAGTTACGATAGCCTGGAGGGGGTGACGGGACCGAGCAAAGGATGGTTTCTGGATACCGGAACTCGTCACTATGTTCTGTTCGTTGAGGATGTCCGCAAGGAGGATGTGTTTTCCCGAGGCCGTGCAATCCGTTATGGAGCAAAGTCCTTCCTCCCGATAGGTGTGAATGTGAATTTTGTGAGTCCGGAGAATGGAACCCTTTGGGTGAGAACATATGAGAAGGGGGTTGAGGATGAAACCCTTGCTTGCGGGACCGGCATTACTGCCAGTTGCATTGCAGCTTTCAGACAGGGTATCCCTGCTTCCTTCAGGGAAGAACTGCCGGATTCAAGCACAAGGGCCCGTTATGATGTCAGGGCTGTAAATGATTGTCTCAGTGTGGATTTCATCGCTTCTGATTCTGGATTGTCGTTCACAGATGTCCATCTGGTCGGTCCTGCGGTACGGGTTGCCGACATTATTGTGGATTGATTGATTCTTGATGTTGTTGAAAAAAACAATATATTTGCAGTTTGCTAAACTTAAGTTTGTAGAGATGAAGATTTTTAGAAAACTAATTTTTGTGATTTCAATTGCCGCTATGGCAGTGTCTTGTTTTAATGGACCTCAAAATGAGGAAAAATTCAGTCTTAGCGCTTCATTTGAATATAGTGGCAGTGTAGCTTTTACTGACAGTGTGGCTTTTTCTAAAGCTACTCCGGCAGGTATTGGCTGGTACCATCTGGCCTTCTGCCATAAACTTTCTGAGGATGAAAATCCTGCTTTTCTGGGTGGTTTCATCCTGTCCAAGATGTTCACCAGGACGGAGCCTATAGTTGCTGACCTTCCTTCCGAGGACAATCCTTCCGAGGATAATCCTTCTACCGAGCCTGCGGAGGATACACCAACTCAGACGGAAGAATTGGAATTCAGTCCATACAGAGTTTACACTCCTGAGCAGAAGATGTCCAATACTTATGCAGTCTTCTGTGACAATGGCGATGAGGAAATGATGCCGGAAAGTGATGTAATCTTCCTTTCTAAAGAATATGGTACCTGTACCCTCTATGGATGTCACGTTGCCAATACTGAGGAAGTCGTAAAGAGTATTGTGAATACATTCGAGAAGGGTGATTATCTCAAACTGATTGCAAAGGGATATCTTGATGGTGAACTTACGGCAGAGGCAGAGATAAAACTGGCCGAGTATTCTGCCGACAAGGACAGTATAGTCACAAGTTGGACTACATTCACTCTTGACAAGCTTGGTTCTGTGGATAAGGTTGACTTTGAATTGCAATCAAGCAAGGAAGGTATCCCGTCTTCGTTCTGTATGGACAATTTCACAGCCCAGGTACATCTGAAATATTAGTGGATAGGTCCTTATGGAACAAGACCTTCGGGGAGTTCCAGGACGATTTCCATATTTTCGGGATCCATTGCAACAATGAAATCTTCGTGGAGGGGTATCATTACCTCTCCATTTTTTGTTTCGACTCCGATGCAGGGATTTTGCGGAATGTCGTAAAATTCGCATATGGTGCCGACCTCCTCGTCAAATTCATCTCCGCTTTTGTACAGAGTCCATCCTATAAGCGCTTTAAGGCTGTCTTCCTGATGTTCCCCGGCGGAGTCATCCTCAAGATAGACGGCTTTAGAGCAGAGTTCTTCGGCATCTTCATAGCTGGAAATGTCGGTAAGGCGTACGATAGCCTTTGTATTTCCTTTCTTTTTCAGAGATTCAATATAAAAAGGAACCGGCAGTCCATCAAAAATGATGAAAACCGGTTCCTTGAGGTCTATTTCTTCCGGATCGATGTCGCGGAAACTCATCACGAGTTCTCCTTCTGTCCCATTGGATTTCAATACGGAAGCAATCTGACGCATAAGACTAGGCCTCAGTGTTTTCAGCAGTCTCTGCAGCGGCAGCCTCTTCTGCAGCCTTTGCGGCAGCAGCAGCCTCAGCAGCAGCGCGAGCTGCTTCCTCAGCCTCGGCTTTTTTCTTTGCGATAGCCTCTGCTCTTTCCTGATTTACCTTTGCCTCAGCTTCTACAGCAGCTTTAGCCTTTGCGGCAGCGTCCTTTGAAAGACTCTCTTTCTTGGAAGCTACTTTGGCAGCCTTCTCAGCTTTCCAGGCAGCATATTTCTGGTCAGCCTGCTCCTGAGTGAGGGCTCCCTTTGCAACGCCGCCCTGGAGGTGCTTCCTAAGGAGCACGCCCTCGTAAGAAAGGATGCGTTTTGCAGTAAGGGTTGGCTCAGCTCCGACATTCAACCAAGCAAGTGCCTTGTCATTGTCAAGGATGATGGTTGCAGGGTTGGTGTTAGGGTTGTAAGAGCCGATCTGCTCGATGTAACGACCATCGCGTGGTGCGCGTGTGTCTGCCACTACAATGTGGAAGAATGCGAAATTCTTCTTACCGTGGCGCTGAAGACGAATTTTAACAGCCATTGTTAATCTGTTTTAATAGTTAATAATACCTTGTTATTTTCCTAACCCGAGGAAAATCGTGCAAATTTAGAAAATTATTCTTACATTTGCAACCGCACACAAAAGTAGAAAGAGATGAATAAGATATTTTATGTCATTGCATCTTCTGCAATGATTTTTATGTTTTCGTTTACTGCGGCAGCACAGGACAATTCGGTTGCAGACAATATCATCGGAGAATATTTTGTTTCCCATCAGGGGGAAAATTCCAAGGTCAGAATCTTCAAGGACCTGGATGATACTTATACTGTTCAGGTTTTCTGGGTTGAGAATTGTCTGGATAAGAAGGGAGAAGTTCGCCTTGACGCAAACAACCCCGACAAGTCATTGAGAAAAACTCCTTGTGACCAGATTATCCTGATAAAGGGACTGACTTATGATTCTAAAAAGCAGAGATGGGGAGATGCGAAGATATATGATCCCACAAGAGGAATCCGTGCAAATGTTTCCTGTGAGTTCCAGGATGGGGGAGTGCTGAAGGTAAAGGGTACCTTAGCCTGCTTTTCCCAATCTGTTTATTGGAAAAAGATTTGAAACCGAGTTTTTACGATTTTTTTTGAAAAATATTGAAGAAAAGTTTGCAAGTTCGAAATAAGTGCGTATATTTGCAATCCCAAAATCAAAGCGGATGTGGCGAAATGGTAGACGCGCTACTTTGAGGGGGTAGTGGGAGTTTTCCTGTGCGAGTTCGAGTCTCGCCATCCGCACCAGATGAGGTCGACAAACAGTCGGCCTCTTTTCGTTTTGAATATCCAAATATTTGGCTAAACTCTCAAGTTTGACACTTGTATTCATTGCAAACTGACATATTTCGAGGCTACAGACCGCTGTAATGGCGATTTGTAGCCTCAAGATGTTTTTCGGATATGTAATGTTTTATCGTTGTGATGGGGTGGACTTCGGTCCGGTACGCGCCTATGGCGCTATCCCTCCCATTGGCCCTGTTGGGCCAATAGGCCCCTCCCGTTCACGAAGTCACGGGCGACTACGCCGCCCGAAGTCCACCCCGTCACAACTATCTGTCGCCATTATCCTCCTTTTTACGTTTTTGGGTTGCCTGCTGACCTCATCATTGTGAAGGTGGAGAAAATTTTCAGCGGTGTATTGCGGATTTCAGAAATGTTCGTACCTTTGCAGTACAAGTTATCAGGGTTATACAGCAACCCATTAGATTAGACATCACCCCAATGATGTCTTTTCTTTTACCCATAACCTAACAGAGGGGTGGCATATCGTAACACCTCGGGGACTGTCCCAACAACCTCTTTCAAATCGTTCTTTACGCTGTATAATATTTAACCTGATGACCCAAAGAACAGATTGCTTAGAGGTCAGGGTGACTGTCAAGATGGTTTACCCTGTGCTTGTCAAAGTGAGAGCGTATACACGGGTTCGCTTTGGTAAGGTAGAGAAAGTCCGCAGTCACTACAGAAGATATTGGGGTATCTGATGTAGAGGCAAAGACTGAGCCGAAAGGCTGACTATCTCACCCCTCTGTTTTTTCTTCTAACCATCTCACGAACTCAGCACACTTGCGGAAATCATTCATGAAAGTTCGATAATCGTTAATGAGCCCGCACGAAAATTTAATACCAATATACAGCTAATAATCCGGATATACAAGCTTGGACGATAGAAATAAATAGGGTTTAAGATTCGCGCATTTATTCAATAAATATGCGGAATATACCACCAATAATGTTAATGAATATATTTATAATGCCCCTCAATACGGCTTGAATAGGGTGTTCTTTTGCCCAAGCCTCCTGTTTAAACATTTCTTTTACATCCAAAACATAGTTTCTTATGGTGTACCATTTGCCATTATTGTCTCTATTCTTATCATTTATAGGTTTAAAAACAGTTCCATCATAATATTCGAGTTTATTTATTTCAGAAATATTATTTTTAAGGAATTGTGAAGCTGAATCATTATTCAACTCATTTAGATTGCTGATTTTATCGATTGTGTACTCGGTTCGTATTTCTTGTTTAATATGTTTTGATACCTCTGAAAGGTAGGAGTTAAATACATTCAGTTTTTCACGCAGAATCTCATCCAACGCCTCTTCTTCATCGAGATGTAGGGTGTTACAGATGGGTAAAATTGCTGCTATGTTGCTGAGTTTTTCGTCATTAGAAGTTAACCTGATGTCACGGATAGAGATGCCGTCTGACGAATTAACAATCGATATAACCCTTTGATATGTGCAATAATATACAATAACAGCATCTCCAACCTTTTGGATTCTCAATGGACTTTTAATTAAATTGTTGTCAAAGATTATTCCAGACAGTGATATGTAGCACCATATCTTATTGGCTGGATTATTCTTATCTGATAAAAGAAGGGGTTTGTTGATGTGAATATTTGTGCCACTTAATGATTCACAAATTATATGGCCTAGATTACAGGGGAAATAAGAAGTCTCTCCTGAATGCCCAATAGATTCTATCTCTGCCGTATTGTTTGTTTCATTGTGCATAATACGAAGAATCTGGTGAGAATAGGCTCTGCTAATGTGCTCTTCATTTTCCTCTTTGAATCTTATTCCCCCTATTTCTCTCTGATATAAGTTTCCATCTATTTGTATGTTTGTGCAAGACTCGGTATCAGAAATTGTGATAGGGTTAAAAGCATATGGGAATGCTTTTAATACGTTGATTGTATTTTCACGCTCACGACCAATAAATGATTCGCGTATCTCGTCACTAAACACGCTAATCATTAAGTCTAACCTCAGTTCATTTTCTTTATCAGATTGATTTTTTGACCAATAGCTACATGTTACTATTATCTTTCCACTCGCATATTTAATCCATATTTCAGATGCTTCGATTATGTTAAAGTTAGCCTCTTCTGCATACCTCTTGGATGTTTTATAGCTCTTGGGGGCTTCATATACTATTATGTCATATTGAGAATTCAAATCTATTCTATACTCTGTAGATATAGATGTTTTCTTTAATTTTGACGTGCAACTATATGCTCGATGAATGGCATTGACGCATCCTAATTGAAATAATTGATACGAAATATCTCCTACCTCTATTTCTATAATCTTAGTATGATTCATAATGTATTTTAGTTTTTAGATTTCTGGTGTTAGTAAATACGATATGTATTGTGTTTTAGAAGTTTATAAACTCGTTAATTTTCCGAAGGCGCATTGACTGCATTTGAATCCGCCACTGGAGTAACGACCTTTATGCTGACTTATGCAGTTGGGACAGATACGGAATCCGCATCTGTCACATATATACCACCTCCAAGTAACGGGTAGTTCTTTCTTGCAGCATTGGCACGGAATCAGGCTCATAGTGCATAGGTTCATAACCACCCTAACCAGTAGGAAAGGGTGGATGATGAATTATCTTCTCTCGATTCTTTTAATGTAAACATTGTCGGAAGACTTGATTGTGCCCTGTCTTAAAAGAATAGCCATAGCCATACTTTCAGAAGGGGAATCCATTGTGACATAAGTGCAACAATCAGTGTTGTTCTTCCTGTAATAAACTGCAAACTGAGCCATTGTAGTAAAGGGTTTTTAATCCGTCAGGCTCCTATACGGTACTGTTAAAACAAAAGTGTGGAGCCTCTCTCGCTTATTCTATGACGGTTGTGGAAGGACCGATGCCAAATAAACTACTGATATACTCCACACTCGGGCACGTATGGAGTATAAGCCCCAAGAGTGGGGCATACAGCATATACAATGCACGAGCGTAAGCACATTTCGTAATCCCTTGGCATTGAAAACTTCCACATTCTCATAGAAGGAAACGAAAACACTTTCGCTGATATGTCTGCCTAACGGGTAGGCGATACAAATGTAATCATTTTAATGAATACATTGAAGGTCACTTAAGGAAAATCGAAAATTTCCGGAAAAATCATCACGCCTGACTGTTATAGGGGTATCTGTTACTATGGGGTACGCAATGTGTTTCCGTTGGGATAACATCTGTTATCCTTAAAAATGAGGGGGTGGGAGGGTAGTAAGAAATAACTCCAACGGAGTGCCCGCTGAGGTCGTTCTGTTCGAGAGAATGGTCGAAATTCGACCGTGACATTCTGACTTGAATTTATCTCAACCCAATCATAGACATTCCTGTTCCCAAGGCTTTCGGTCGAACATCTGTTCATACCAATGTATGAAGTCTAAAAATTTACAAAGGTAGTGTGATAGGTTTCGATAATTGTCAAACCCACCGCACCAGATGAGGTCGACAAACAGTCGGCCTCTTTTCGTTTTGAATATCCAAATATTTGGCTAAATTTGCACTCTGTTTTGAGAATATAACTCTTAATTATAATTAAAATGGCTTACAAGATTACAGAAGATTGTGCTGCTTGCGGCACTTGTATGAGTGAGTGCCCTACAGGCGCTATCTCAGAGGGTGACATCTACAAGATTGATCCAAACGTTTGTGTTGACTGCGGAACTTGCGCAGACGCTTGCCCTATGGGCGCAATCGTTGCCGGCGAATAATTTTCGTCGATATTGTTTGAACGAGAGTGACTAGACAGTAGATAGACTGCTAGTCACTCTCGTTGCTTTTATCTGCTTCAAAGATAAGTTATTTGCAGACCATTATGTCGAGGATGAGTTCATCGGTGTCCTGCATACCTACAGAGCCGATTCGTCCGAGGTTGCGTATGGTCTTTTCAATATCCTTCTCGATAATACCGTCGTGCTCGGAGACACAAGTGTCTTCCATAGCGAGAACTGCTGACTGAAGCGAACTTGACACCCCGGACGCTACCTTCATCGCGCATCCGACCTTTGCGCCGTCGCAAACCATTCCGGTGATATTCCCAATCATATTCTTGATGCTGTAGCATACCTGTTCGTAGCTGCCCCCGTTCAGATATACAAGTCCGCAGGACGAACCGGTGGAAGCCACTACGCAGCCGCACAAGGCAGAGAGTTTGCCAAGATAACTCTTGATGTGAATGGCAACAAGGTGGCTAAGCACCAGAGCCCTTGCAAGACTCTCGTCATCACATCCATATTTGATGGAATAGGCTATCACTGGCATTGTCACCGTGATGCCTTGATTTCCGCTTCCGGAATTGCTCATCGCAGGGAGCGTACATCCGGCCATCCTGGCATCTGAGGCAGCAGCAGTAAGTGACATTGCATAACTCAAAAAGTCATTCCCGAATACAGCCTTGTATTTTTCTGAATGAATAGCCCTTCCTACCCTCAGGCCATATTTCCCTTTCAATCCTTCCTCCGCAAGCACCATATTCAAGGTCCTGGAGTCAAGTATGAAGCGGATGTCTTCATATGCCACACTTTTGGCGAAATCATATATCTCCCTGATTGTCAATCCCATTTCTGCAGAATTCCTGCCTTCCTTACAGGCTCCGCCTTCACTCTCCTGGAGCATGAACAGCACCTGTTCGTCAAAACTTGTCTTGACTATCCTGTCGTGGTCATCTTCAATGACTACATTTGCCTTGTGACCATTGCAAAGGGTGACTGTGGTATCCACATGCAATTTGTGAGAGGTTTCAGCTATGCCAATACACACCTTCTCTTCTTCAACCATCCTTTTTGCTATGCTGATGGATTCCTTATCAAGGTCGTGCAAAACCTCAAGCCCATAGCTTGAATTCCCACAAACGGCTCCCAGTGCGGCGGCAATATGAAGTCCGACCATCCCTGTACCGGGTATCCCTACTCCCATCCCGTTCTTCAGGATGTTGCCGCTGACCTTCACATCTATCTGTCTGACAAGTCCGATATCCTTTCTCCAGTCAGAATTCAAGTCGTGTTCACTGTCGGAAATTGTCTCCATAGCCTTAGCAACTGCAAGCGCGACTGCGATAGGCTCAGTACATCCCAAAGCTGGCTTTACCTCCCTTCGGATAAGCTCGATAATTTCAGATTCCCTCGGTGTCATATAAGATATAGTTTAATGCAGTGTCAATTATGCTGGAAAGGTTCTTTTCGTCCCAGATTGTCTCAAGCGGAAAGCCTATGGCAACGCTTCTATAACCGTCTCCCTGGTAGAGAATGCCGGCTGAAATATTGGTGTCGGCATATCTGAGGAAGGTTGCGGCGCCATTGACAGGATGCAGCCCGTCAGAGCTTTCCACACTGTATAGATATGGATTAGGATAGTTGCTGTAGCTTATCGTGGAGGATGCCTGAGGCAATTTTCCGTTCACGGGAACTCTCTTGACTGAGGCAGTGCGGCTGGCGTGTGCCCTTATCAGTTTGTAGCCAAATGTGTTTTTAACGAATTCTGCCGTCTGGCTCCTGGCGAGACTGTCTGTGCCTGTCGGGAATATCCTGCTCCATACGTCCGTGGCAATGTAGGCACCGCTCACAATCAGATTTCCCCCTGTCTTGGTAAATTCGCTGATGGCATCTCTGAACTTTTCCGGGAAAACAGAGTACCTGTCACCTCCCTCCCTGCCGTTGCGGTTGAATGTCACCTGCTTACCGCAGATTATGTCCATCGCAAGACATCCGTCCGAAATCTCCGGATGATTCTCCAGCGCCTCCCTGTTGCAGGACGAAACAGGGAAACCTCCTGCCATCAGGGCTCTGGCGTGTACGCTTGCAAAGTCGAAGGTGTTTCCGGCGACTTCATTGCCTGCATAGTCACTGTAGGAAGCTCCGAATCCGGGATCGTCATCATCCACCCAGGAATCCTGCCTGTTGAAATGGAACATATCCCCTACATATGCTATGTCTCTTTTGTAAGGAACACCCCTGTCCGTCCTGTCATCAAAGCCGGCATAGGTGTCAGTCTGGATGAAAGCAGGACAGCTCAATCTGTCGAAATTGTTGACTATCAGCACTTCGCTCCTTCCAAGCGAATCACATCCGGAATTGTTTTCCGGTACTCCGGCACATACTGTTTCAGAACGGAAACTTTTCCCTCCATCATTGAAGGCCTGCAGACTGAAACTGTACAAATGTCCTTTTTCGATAGGAAGTTCAACGCTGTAGTACCCGGATTCCTTTTTAAACATTGTTATCTTTTTGCCAGAGTCGAAGGCACCGTCATCCAAGCGGGTATATATAATAAATCCCTCAGCCGCCGCGGTCTTTTCCAGAGTATCCACCCTTTCTTTCCAACGCAACCTAACCATAGTTCCATCAGCAGAAGGAGTGGCAGAAAGTTCTTTCACGCCAAGGGGCTGGACGACATACTGACATCCGTACCGGTATGAAAGATATTTCAATATTCCTTTATATACCGCCCTGCTTGCCGTGAATCTGAAGGCAGGATCAAGGCCATATTTCATATCGGCAAAGTTCTGATGCGAAAGCAATTCCAGCAACATAGCCGGACAGGACGGAGTCCTGGATTCCCTGTACTGGCGGTCCCGGAGCTGCCTTCTGGTCCATTCGGGGGAGAGTCCGGCGTGAAGGTCGTGTATCAGCTGGCTCTGAACTAAATCTGCCAGCTCTCTTGATGTCATCCGGCTTTCTCCGTCAGGAAGGACCTTCCTGCCTTCCGAATACAAGGTATGGATGGCAAGTGTGCCTATGATTGAATCATTCGGCGTGGCTCCAGCATCTGAATGAAAGCCAAGAGACAGATCTATCGGGATATTCTTTCCCTGTTTGGATGGATTGGTCCTTGAACCCCTAGTGAGCCATTCTACCCAATCTCCGCGACACATAAAGTCGTCCCTGTAGTCGTTGGATTCCTTATTTTGACTGTAAATCGACTTGTCAACTCCCGACCATTGCAGATAATACCTTGCTGCTTCGGCGTTTCTGGGCATTCCGGAAATCTGTCCTCCGCGGGAAATATTTCCCATCCCACCTCCGAACTTCACGGCATCAGAGGTAACAGCCTCACCACTGCGGAACCTGCCGTTCTCAGGTGTGGATGCATCCACCATGACATATCCCTGCTCCCCTTGCTCGAATTCGAAGGTACCGAGGTATATCCACATCCCTCCTCCCATCCTCTGGTTGACACAAAAAGAGGTGCTTCCTCCCATATGGCAGACTGTATATCTTGCGTTTGGAGTGCTTTCAGGCAAGGACTTATAGCTGACATAGACAGCGTATTCTCCCCTTGCAGGAATGAAAGGACGGTAGATGATATGTGGCGAATTGTGTTGACTATCAGTACTTTGTGTCTTGAGGAATGTACCTTTCTCAAAAGGATTCTCGCCACTTTCATATATCTCCTTCACGTCTGCAAATCCTTCTGGAACATTTGTCCATTTCCCGGAAACCTCACACGAACCCCTTCCCCTCGCATCCTGATGGACATAGTCATTGTCAACTATGATTTCCTCCTTTCTGAAATCCCTTTCCCGAGGCAGAAAAACATATCCCCCTGCATTTTCTATCATCGGAACCAGGAACTCCAGCACGAAACTCTGGGTGAACATATCTTCCACTGTGGTAAAAAGGCAAGGCCTCTGCCATTCCCACCTGTCGAGTTTCTGTTCGTAATACATTCCGTGGCTTTGCCAGAGGGCTATATGTTTGCCGCTGAGGCCCTTCTCAAAGACATCCTCGTCACAACGCCTTACGATGGCGCCGTTTCTGTCAGGATTGTCTATGCGGCTTATTCCTTTGCGCGGATTCCCGCTGAAGTTCAGGCCTGGAACCACGAAATTCTCCAGAGTGGTCTTGCCAGCATATATCATCCCAGGTTTCCAACTTCTGTATTTCGCGGGAAAAAGTTCCCAGAGTTTGTTTCTGAACCACTGAGGCTGTCCTTCATACCAAGGAAAGTCGGAAAGGCTGTTGGTGAAGAAGAAATCTATTGAACTGCCTCTTTTCTTGATGCCCCTGAGTTTTAATTCCTCTTCTACACCTGTCCGTTCTTTCAGCAGAATGCTCAGGGAATCGCAGACACTCTGGAAATCCTTGACAACTGCCGCCTGACCGTGGGACTGGATGCAGAAAAGGAGGATTGAAATCACTGTGATGAAGAATCGTTTCATCTGTTTTTAAATCTTTTCAGAAGAAGGATGAACAGAATTATTATAAAACCTAGGGTCAGGGAGGAAGCGTCTGCCAGAAAATCGAGTATTTCAGCGCTTCTGTCTTTGGTGAATGACTGCAATATTTCTGTCATCGCAGCCATAAAAAGGCCACAAAAATAGACAATGAAGAGGATTGCCGGTCTTTTGTTTTTATCTGTCCCCAGAGCCCCGAATGTAAGATAGGCTATGGGTACGAATGGGAGGAACATCAGAAAGTGTACGACCTTGTCAGCTGGGAGACCGAACCATTCCGGTTGGGTTTGCGGTAAGGATTCACTGCTGATTACGCACAGCGCCAGTACGCCTGCAATGTACAGTCCCATAGCGACATAAAGAAGAATCCTCATTGATTTTACCGGCTCTTTCATTATGCACAATCAGAAAAACAGTTCACCAAAAAACTCCGGTCTGTGAAAATCCGGAGATGGAGTGCCGATTGGATTCCAACTCAGGAAATGGATGTGAGGGGTTCCATCTGCGCATTTGAAGAAATTGGCTCTGACGCTTCTCGGAAGATTCTCTGAGTCAATTCCTATCAGATCCATCGGAATGCAAAGCCCTGATGTCCAGCTGAATACTTCTCCTTCGACATCGTATTCCTTCCTAGGCAGGGAGGTGAATCTCTTGATCCTGGACATCTGTTCCGGACTGAGGTTGGACGGATCGTGTCTTCCTGTGCGTTTTGCAACCAGCAAGGTGCCGATGCAGTTCAGCTCGAAGTTATAGTAGGTGCCGTCTGTCGGATGGGAGATGAACATCTCGCAGCAACTGTCTTCCCAGACTTTCCCCTGGTCCTCAAGCGCCTTGGCCCTGAGGTCCTGTCCTCTTACGCAGTACATCACGCAGATATGACTCTCGCTCCTTGCTATCATACCGCCGGCAAAAGGTCTATAAGGATATTCCTCCGGCCAGTTGACGCAGTCGATGTTGAACTTTGCAGCCTTTTCGTCCATTGTCTTTTCCAAAGTCTGGAAATCCATTGCCTCAAGGCCGCTTATAAAGGGTATTTCAAGTGATTTGTTCTTTATCATATGGTTTGCATTTCGTGAAGTTTCTTGTAATATCCGTTCTTGGCAATCAGGTCATCGTGACGGCCTCTTTCCACGATTCTGCCCTCGTGAAGCACGCAGATTTCATCCGCATTCCTGATGGTGGACAGTCTGTGGGCTATGGCTATCGTAGTCCTGGAGCTGGTCAGTTTGTCAAGGGCTTCCTGAACCAGCTTCTCTGATTCCGTATCAAGGGCGGATGTGGCTTCATCGAGGATGAGAATCTGAGGATTTTTGAGCACGGCCCTGGCTATGCTTATCCTTTGGCGCTGTCCACCGGAGAGCTTTGATCCCCTGTCACCGATGTTCGTCATATAGCCCTCTTCCTTTTCCATTATGAAATCGTGGGCATTGGCAATCTTTGCCGCCTCCACTACCTGCTCCATAGTGGCGCCCTCAACTCCGAAGGCAATGTTGTTGAAGATGGTGTCGTTGAAGAGGATGGCCTCCTGGTTGACATTGCCTATGAGGCTTCTCAAATCCTTGACCCGGAATTCGCGGATGTCCGTCCCGTCAATCTTGATGCTGCCACTGGTGACATCATGGAATCGTGGAATCAGGTCCACGAGGGTGGATTTTCCGGAACCGGACTGCCCGACAAGAGCAACTGTCTTTCCTTTCTTGATTTTAAGGTCTATGTTGTGGAGAATCTCCTTGTCGGGGTTATCCCCATAACTGAAGCAAACGTCTTCCAGACTTATCTCCTCATCGAAGGATATCTCTTTCGGAGCTTCTATTTCCTTGATGTCGTTCTGCGCGGAGAGGATTTTCTGGATTCTGTCCATCGATGCCATTCCCTTCGGTATGTTGTATCCGGCTTTTGACAATTCCTTCAGCGGCTGCAGCACACTGTAGAGGATGGTCATATAATATATAAAGGTAGAAGCCTCGAAGGTGGCGTTGTCCATCAGGATGAGGGTGCCTCCGAACCAAAGCACTATCATAATCATAATGGTGCCAAGCAATTCACTCACCGGGTGCGCCGAACTTTGTCTGATGAAAACTTTGTTGTGAGCTTTTCTGAGTTGGTTGCTGATGCTGTTGTACCTTTTCTGCATCTTGTCTTCTGCGATGAAGGCCTTTATGATGCGGATTCCACCAAGGGTCTCTTCGAGTTGGGACAGGCTTTCACTCCATTTGTTCTGTGCATCCAGTGACTGGCGGCGCAGTTTTTTCCCGATTCGGCCCATGACCCATGCTATCCCCGGGACTATCACGAGAGTGAAGAGGGTAAGTTCCCAGCTGAGATAGATGAGCATCCCGAAATATGCGATTATGAGTATAGGGTTTTTAATCAGCATATCCAGGCTGCTGGTGATGGAATGTTCCACCTCGTTCACGTCTCCGCTCATCCTGGCCATTATGTCGCCTTTCTTGTTCTGGGTGTAGAAACCAAGGGGCAGGCTGAGCAGTTTGCCGTACACCATTGTCCTGATGTCCCTCACCACTCCGGTCCGAAGTGGAACCATCACCGCAGACGAACCGAAGTAGCAGCCTGTCTTCAGGACGGTAATCAGGGCGAAGAACAGTCCTATGAAAAGCAGTGTAGTGGAACCTCCGAATTTGTCAACCAACTGGGTGACATAGTAGTAGAGATTGTTCAATGCCAGGTCTTTGATGTCAGCGCCGCTGTCCCACGGCATAAATTCATATACCTTCTTGTCTGTCTTGAAAAGTATGTCCAGGATGGGCATTATCAGGGCGAAGGAAAACAGGTTGAAAACGGCGGAAAGCAGGTTCAGGACCACCGAGCCCACCAGATAGCCTTTGTATGGAGATGCGAAACGTTTGAGTATTTTCCAGAATTCCTTGAACATCAGGGATAAATTTAATCAGTTAAAGTATAGAAACGGACAAAGTTAGCAAAAAAACTTCATCAAAGCATTTTGCAAAGCCAATGATGCATAAGTTCTATCCTTTTGCAAAGAATGTCATAGTCAAGAGTATTGGGGAGATCCCTTTTCTTGTTGTTGTTCATTGTGATTCCGCTTGTAAACAACACTGCCGGAATGTGGTTCTGAACGAAAACCTTCTGGTCGGACAGGGTGTAGAATATATCCGTGAAATTGCGGCTTCCATAGTAGTCGTAACTCAGGTGCAGATTGAGCCCATACATCCTGTTGCACATTTTCAAGGCATCTCTCTTGCCGGTAGGAAGTGAATGATTGCCAAGCATTATCAGATAATCCGGCCTGTCTTTGCTGACAGGTGACAGGGTGCATCCGACCTGGTCGATGTTCACCATCAGTGAAATCTTGCTGCTGCGGATGGGCTTGCCTGAGAGCGGGTCCAACAGGTCTCCTCTTTCCAGCATTTCCCACAGTCCGTTGCTCCCAGCAAGGTTCATTTCCTTGGAGTCAAAGGCTACGAACAGAATGTTGCTCTTGAAAGTGCATCCAAGAATCTTCATGGCACGGAACATCTCGGCCAGCGAAATCATTGCTACCGTGCCTGAGGCGTTGGCGTCCGCTCCCGGGTACATGGTTCCTGCAAGGTTGCCGATGTGATCGTAGTGGGCGCCGACTATGACATATTTGTCGCAGGGATTCTTCTTCGAACCTGCCACCATTCCTATTATATTGTGTCCGACCATACCTTTGCCTGCATAAAAGTGCTTTACAAAGGTGGTGTCTCCGGTCGTCGCAGAAATCAGGGGCAATAGTCCAATCTTTTCGAACTTCCTCAAGATATGGAATCCTGCCTCAATGTTGCCCCTTGTGCCCGTAGCCCTTCCATCGCAGATGGAGTCACATAGGAATTCTACCTCTTTCTGAAGTTTGGCCGGCCAGATGACATTAGTCGCTGCAATGCTTTCCCTCGCTATGTTGCTGTTGTTCTGCGCTGTGCAGGGGAACAGGGCAGTGATGGCCAGGAAAGTCGTCAGAAAAAGAATTCCAATATTTATTTTGTGAAGCATTTTTTAAATTCGTATCTTTGTGGTTCGGATTTTGCGAAAACAGCCGCCAAAATTAAGAAAAAGAACGTAAAGCCCGAAATTTTTTCATATGCATATGTCTAAAGGAGTATTCAGATTCATATTGTTGTCCATCCTTCTTGCCTGCCTTTCCTTGCAAGTTTCGTATGCTCAATATGATAAGGATACTTTCTTTATGAGGGGGCGTTCAGCCCTTGCTGATGGCAAATATTCCACTGCAATCGAAAATTTCAACATCCTTGCCCGTATCGATACCACTGACTACTGGACTTTCTTCTTCAGGGGGATTGCCAAGTACAACCTAGGGGACCTGAGGGGTGCCAAAAAGGATTTCGACAGGAGCATCCGCATCAATCCTGTCTTTACTTCCGGCTATCATTACCGTGGCATAACGGAAAGCCGTTTCGGCAACTATGACAAGGCTTTGGAAGACATAGAGCATGCTATCCTCCTGCGTCCGGGCTATGAAGGACTTTATTTCAGCAGGGGAGTGACCTATTTCCTTTCCCAGCAGTTTGACAAGGCTGTCAAAGACTTTGACAAATATATCAAGAAAGAACCGAAGGACCCGTCCGCCTACCTGAACAGGGGAGCGAGCTGGCTCTTCCTCGGAGATACCCTCAAGGCATTGAATGATTATAACAAGGCCATCAAACTTGACCGCTTTGATCCTGAAGGTTATATCAGGAGAGGGCGTCTGTATGCCTCGAAGAACGATTTGTCGTCTGCCATTGCCGATATGGATATGGCCATCAGCATAGACACTTCCAATACCTTTGCCTATTTCAACCGCGCTCTGATGGCTTTCGAAATGGATAATTTCCGTCAGGCTATGGATGATTTGAATCGGGTTCTGCGGGATGAGCCTGGAAATGCCCTTACCTTGTATAACCGCGGTTTGATAAATGCTCGCCTGGGCGCTTATGATGATGCCCTTGCTGACCTTGACAGGGTTATAGATATCAATCCATCCAATGTGCTCGCTTATTTCAACAGGGCTTCTGTCTTCATCGAAATGGGGCTGTACAAGGATGCCCTTGAAGACTATGACAGGGCTATCGAACTGTATCCCGATTTTGCGAAGGCATATATGAACAGGTCTTATGTCAAGAATCTGCTCGGAGATTACAAGTCTTCCAAGGCTGATTACGAGACAGCTCGGAAAAAGGTACAGGAATACCGTCAGAAGAATGTCAGCGATGCCGGCTCTTTTGCTGACACCACCAAGAAATACAGTTCCTTGCTGGCCTTGGATGCTGAGTTTGCCAAGAAGGATTTCAACAATGAATTGCTTCAGCACAGAGACATAGACATCAAGTTGAGACCGCTTTACAAGATTGTACTTTCCGAAAAGAAGGATAATACCAGCTATGCCTTGAGCCAGGAATTTGAACATCCTCTGGTGAAACGTTTCAAGCAGTCTCTGCCTGTCGGAGTTCAGATTTCCAATGTGGATCTTCCTCTGTCATCTTCTGCTCTTGAGAGTGCGGAGCAGGCCGGGTGGGTTTCTTCGGATAGCCTGCCGTCTTCGTCTGAAATGTTCATAAGGGCTCTGTATGACTATAATGACAAGAAATTCAATTCTTCTCTCAATGACTACAGCCGCTGTATAGAGATTGCTGACAACGGCAGTTCACTGGAGCAGATGTACAGTTCCCTCTATCGTCTGAACAGGGGTGTACTGAGGGCGGAAATGATAGACTTCATAAACAGCATTGAAAACAATGTCCAGGTCCTGTCAATGGATGATTCCGGCAATACCAGGGCCCGGGTCAAGGACCAGGTGTCGAGGAGTTACGACTATACCGATGCCATACGGGATATGAGGGCGGCCCAGGAGGCTCTGCCTGATCTACCATATGTCTATTTCAATCTCGGCAACCTCTATTGCCTGTCTTCGGAGCACATCGCCTCGATAGACAATTATACCAGGGCAATTGAACTGTATCCGTATATGGGAGATGCCTATTTCAACAGGGGGCTGGTTCTTATCTATTTGAAAGATAAGGAGAAAGGTTGTATAGATATGTCCAGGGCAGGTGAACTTGGTATTCAGGATGCCTATGGAATAATTAAAAAGTACTGCGAGGATGACTAGGAATAACGATGGCCTTTGTTTTATGAGTCTTTCCAGCGGAAGCTGCGGCAATTGCTACTATCTGGCTGCTCCTGAGGGCGCTTTGCTTATAGATGCAGGAGTGAGTCTGCGTCGTCTGAAGAAGTGCTTCGCTGAGAATTCTATCGAACTTTCTTCTGTTCTTGGAGTGCTCGTCACTCACGATCACCTTGACCATATACGCCATCTTGGCTCATTCTGCAAGCATCTTTCCCTTCCGGTATATACTACTCCCACCATACATGGAGCCCTTGCAAGGCATACCTTCACCGCTGACTGGATTACTCCCTGCCGCAGGGATATCCTTCCGGCATCCTCTCCTTCAGAGATTCCGCAGATTCTTGAAATTGGTCCTTTCAGAATAGAGTGCTTTATCGTGCCACATGATGCTACACAGACAGTCGGCTACCATATCCGTACCCGGTCGCACTCCTTTACCATAATGACAGACATCGGCAGGATGACTGATGAGGCCCTCTGCTATGCAAGCAAGTCTGACACAGTCGTGATTGAGTCGAATTATGATATGGGGATGCTTATGGGCGGTCCGTACACCTATGAGTTGAAAATGCGTATTGTTCAGGGCTGCGGACACTTGAGCAACGACGAATGTGCAGAGGCCGTAAGCCGTTTCTGTCACGAGGGACTTCGCAATATTTTCCTTTGTCACCTGAGTGAGAACAACAATACGCGCGAACTTGCCTATTCGGCTACTTCTGAGGCCTTGACAGAATCCGGCATCCAGGGCGGTACCATTTCCCTGCGCTGTCTTCCGCGCCAAACTCCGTCCACCCTCTTCAGGCTTTAGTAATCTTCAAATAATAACCTACTTAGATTTTTCGAAGAGAAGAAGAAAGAAGAAAAACGAAAGAGAGGCCAACTAAAATCTTGCGTTTAGTCAGCCTCTCATCTTATGTGTATTTATTAGTCTAAAGTCCTAGAGCTTTGGACCAGCAGCTACGAGAGCCTTGCCGAGGTCGTTTCCAGTGAACTTGCTGAAGTTCTTGATGAAACGTGCAGCGAGGTCTTTTGCTTTCTCCTCCCACTGGCAAGCGCAAGAGTAGGTGTCGCGTGGGTCGAGGATTGCAGGATCAACGCCAGGAAGCTCGGTTGGAACCTCGAAGTCGAAGTAAGGGATCTTCTTGGTAGGAGCCTTCTCGATTGAACCGTCGAGGATGGCGTCGATGATACCGCGGGTGTCACGGATTGAGATACGTTTTCCTGTACCGTTCCATCCTGTGTTCACGAGGTATGCCTTTGCGCCTGTAGCCTTCATTCTCTTTACGAGCTCCTCACCGTATTTGGTCGGGTGGAGTGAAAGGAAGGCTGCGCCGAAGCAAGCTGAGAAGGTAGGAGTAGGCTCTGTGATACCACGCTCTGTACCTGCAAGCTTAGCGGTGAATCCTGAGAGGAAGTAGTACTGAGTCTGCTCAGGAGTAAGGATTGAAACTGGAGGAAGGACTCCGAATGCATCAGCAGAAAGGAAGATAACCTGTTTTGCGTGAGGACCCTTTGAAACCGGTTTAACGATGTTGTCGATATGGTAGATAGGGTAAGATACGCGGGTGTTCTCGGTTACGCTCTTGTCTGCGAAGTCGCATTTGCCGCCTTCGAGTACTGTAACGTTCTCAAGGAGAGCGTCTTTCTTGATTGCCTTGTAGATATCAGGCTCAGACTCCGGATCGAGGTTGATAACTTTTGCGTAGCAGCCGCCTTCGTAGTTGAAGACTCCCTCGTCATCCCAGCCGTGCTCATCGTCACCGATAAGAAGACGTTTAGGGTCGGTTGAAAGGGTGGTCTTGCCTGTTCCTGAAAGACCGAAGAAGATAGCTGAGCTCTTTCCTTCCTTGTCTGTGTTTGCAGAGCAGTGCATTGAAGCGATTCCACGGAGAGGGTTGAGGTAGTTCATAATTGAGAACATACCTTTCTTCATCTCGCCACCGTACCAGGTGTTGATGATAACCTGCTCTCTTGAAGTGAGGTTGAACACAACGGCAGTCTCTGAATTGAGGCCGAGTTCCTTGTAGTTCTCAACTTTTGCCTTTGAAGCGTTGAATACTACGAAATCAGGCTCGCCGTAAGCTGCAAGTTCCTCCTCTGTAGGACGGATGAACATATTCTTTACGAAGTGAGCCTGCCATGCAACTTCAACGATGAAACGCACTTTGAGGCGAGTTGCAGGGTTTGCACCGCAGAAGGCATCCACAACATAGAGTTTCTTGTTGGAGAGTTCTTTGACTGCAAGCTCCTTGAGGGCTTTCCAAGTCTCAGGGGTAACCGGCTTGTTGTCATTCTTGTACTCTTCTGAAGTCCACCAAACTGTGTCCTTGCTGGTCTCGTCCATTACAAAGAATTTGTCTTTAGGAGAACGGCCAGTGTAAACGCCAGTCATTACATTCACAGCTCCGAGCTCGGTAAGAGTTCCTTTGTCGAAGCCTTTAAGCTCCGGGTTGAGTTCGTCGTTGTACAGAGTGTCGTAGTCTGGGTTGTAAACTACCTCTGTGGCACCAGTGATGCCGTACTTGGTCAAATCGATTTTGCTCATATTTATTTTATTAAAGGTTTATATCCATGTTGTTTCATTTCTTTTCACTTTCTTTTAGTATTTTTTCTTTTGTGTGTCATACCTCTTCGAAAGCGGTGCAAAAATAATTATTTTTTTGCTATTGTACAAAGCCTTGAGGCAAATAAATTTGCTATATTTGCACTCGCGCGTATAAAATGCGCTGCAGGCCGGCAGTGTTCTGCATAAATTATGCCGAGATAGTATGACACCTTCTGAGGTTTTGAAGAAATATTGGGGGTATGATTCCTTCCGTCCGATGCAGGAAGAGATTGTGGATTCCGCCTTGCATGGAAGGGATACTCTTGCCATTCTGCCGACAGGAGGAGGAAAATCTGTCTGTTTCCAGGTACCGGCCATGCTCAAGGATGGAATCGCCCTTGTTGTCACTCCACTGATAGCCCTTATGAAAGACCAGGTGCAGAACCTTACTTCAAAAGGTATAAGAGCCCTGTGCATCAACGCCTCGATGACACGACACGAGGTGGACCTGGCCCTGAACAATGCTTCATACGGAGATTATAAGTTCCTCTATGTATCTCCGGAGAGGCTCTCAACCCCAATGTTTCAAAGCTATCTCAGTGAACTGAAAATCAGCTATATAGTTGTGGATGAGGCTCATTGTATATCCCAATGGGGCTATGATTTTCGCCCGGATTACCTGAAAATAGGGGAACTGAGACAGAGGGTGGAGGCTCCTGTAATTGCCCTTACTGCAACGGCGACTCCTGTCGTGGCCGAGGATATAATGGACAGGCTTTGTTTCAGGGAGCGTAATCTGATAAAGGGTGGTTTTGAGAGGCCTAACCTATCCTACATAGTCAGGCGTACGGATGACAAGGTCGGGCAGATGCTGACAATATGCAAAAGTATAGCAGGCACAGGCATTGTCTATGTCAGAAGCCGGAAGAAAACGGAAGAACTTTCCCAGATTCTCTCATCCGGTGGCATATCGGCTTCCTTCTATCACGCCGGTCTTGGCCCTGAGATAAGGGCGGAAAGGCAAAACGCCTGGAAGGACGGCTCAATCAGGGTGATGGTCTGCACAAATGCTTTTGGAATGGGCATTGACAAGCCGGATGTCCGCTTCGTGATTCATTTCGATGTCCCGGACTCTCCGGAGGCATATTTCCAGGAAGCGGGCAGGGGAGGGCGAGACCTGAAACGAAGCTGGGCGGTCCTGTTGTGGAATTCCACTGACATACGCCGCCTGCATCAGCTTGAAACCATATCTTTCCCTTCTCTGCAATACATCGAGGACATCTATCAGAAGGTTCACGTCTTTTTCCAGATTCCATACGAGATGGGGGAAGGACGCCAGTTGAAGTTCAATTTTGAAGACTTCTGCAAGAAATTTTCGCTTCAGCGTTCCCCTGCCTATTATGCTATGACATATATTGAGAGGACTGGGCACTGGACTATGACGGATGATGTAGATATCAAGACCAGGATTCAGATAGTGCCGGAAAGGTCCAGTCTTTATGATTATAAGTTTTCAGACTTTAAAATGGCAGTTGTCCTGGAGATTTTGATGAGGCGCTATACGGGAATATTTTCATATCCGGTCCAAATTGACGAGGATTATGTATCTTCCGCCTGTTCGATGAGCGTATCCGAGTTGCGCCAGATTCTCTATAGGATGTCTCTTGAACACCTTGTAAGGTATGTGCCCAATGACACTGCAACTGTGCTGTTCCTCCATCATAACCGCTTGATGCCCAAGAATTTAAACCTTCAGCCGAAGCGTTATCAATTTCTGAAAAATGCCAATGGGGAAAGGGTGGAGAAGATGATAGAATACATCAGTGAGGAAAATATATGCCGCAGTTCCTTCCTTCTGGATTATTTCGGGCAAGATGATGCTCCACCATGCGGGAACTGCGATGTGTGCAAGAGTGCAAAGGCTGCCGGGAAAGATTTTGAAACTGAGTTGAAAGAGTATATAAATACTTATAAATCAGGAAAATACACCTTGGATGACCTGAGGGTTCACTTCGGCGAAGACAAGGGTGGCTTTGGATCTGAAAGAGCAGTTATGCTGCGCCGTCTTGTGGATGAGGGTGTTGTACCTGCTCCGGAAATTGTTTAATTTTGCCCCGTTTTATTTTATTATTATGAAAAGATTCCGACCATATCTGTTCGGCGCTGCGGTGATTGTCGCAGCCCTGTTGGCCTATGGCCTTTTCACGTTGCCTCGTCACAAGGATGCCCTCAGCGAGGGGTTTTCGGCCGAGAGAGCAGCACGTGACATAGAAGTAATATCCCGTGAACACCATTCTGTGGCACATCCTGCAGAGCGTTCCAAAGTCCGGGAATATCTCATCAACCGTCTTGAGCAACTAGGAGCCGACACGGTGATGACTTATCAGTATGATTCCTTGATTGGCCCTTTGAACAAGCACGTCTGCTACACTTTCGATGCTGTGGATGTTCTTGCCCAGTTTTCTCCGGAAGGGGTTGACAATCCGACATATATGATGTTTGTCGCCCACTATGACTCCAGATATTCCCAGATTATGCCTAAGGATACGGTGTGGTCTTATGGAGCTGCCGATGATGGCTATGGAGTCAGCACTGCGCTGGAATGTACAGCCAGACTTCTGGACATCCGTCCTCAGTGGAACCAGGGTGTGAAGGTGCTTTTCACTGATGCTGAGGAAGCCGGAATGGACGGTATGTACAGCATCTGGGAGAAAAATCCTGAGGTCTTTGAAAATGTGGGCTTCATTGTAAATGTAGAAGGAAGGGGAACCTGGGGCCCTGCCCTGCTGTTTGAAACATCGAAGGGCAATTCAAAGGTGATGGAACTCTATCGTCAGGCAAAATATCCTTATACCTACTCTCTCACTACCGTGGTTTATGGATTTATGCCTAATTTTACAGATTTTACAGTTGTAAAGGACCATATCCCCGGAATGAATTTCTCCTCAATTGCGGATGTAAACCATTATCATACAGACCTGGACAATTATTCCAACATCAATCTTAACACTATCCAGCACTATGGGGAGCAGATACTGCCTGTCGTCAGCGCATATGTTACAGACTCCAAATATGCTGACAAAGATTATCTGCGCAGCGAAGAGGATACTGTCAATTTTACTGTTCCTGCAATAGGGCTAATCAATATGAGCAAGACAACATACCTTATTATAAATATAGTTGCCTTTGTTCTGTTGCTTCTGCTTTTTGCTTTCGATGTCATCCGTGCAAGGGTGAAGCCAGCCAAAGTGTTCAAAGTCAGTGCGATAGCTCTCGCTTCTGCTCTCGTTGCCCTTGCAGTGGGCGAATTGTTTGCCTGGGTTTGCGCCCTTGTATCCGGAGCGAAGTTCAAACTTTTCGGCATCGTGGCAGGCGTGATGTTCGACAATGTGGCAATGGTATGCTTTACTTTGATAACAGCTGCCGTGTGGGTTCTCTTGTACATTCTCGGTAGAAAGAAAATTGTCAGGAATGTGGTGTCAATGCGTACGAGCGCAATTCCTAATGCCATTTCCAAATATGCGCATTCAGTGATGTATGGAGTGCTGATGCTTATGTTCCTGCTTTCAGCCGTGCTCCTGTTTGCAATAGGTGAGAATCTTTTCTTCTTCATACCTATGCTTCTGGCAACCCTATCAATCCTGCTCTGGAGAGTTACTTCAGTGAAGTCTTGGTTCCCGCTTGCGACTCTGGTAATCCTGCTTCATGCATTCTCTTTCCTATTCGCCCTTGCAATGGCTCTTACTATCGGGGCATATGGCGCCGTCCTGATGATTGCATCCCTGGACTTGATGCTCATCATTCCGATGGCCGACATCTATACGACTAAGTAATCCTGAGAATATAAAAAGTATTCCTGAGAACATAAAAAACTGGGCGAAGCATTTGGTCGAGATGACACATCTGCTTCGCCCAGCATTTATTTATATAGACTAGTATCCGAAGATTTCTTCGAGAGTCAGATATTTCACTGAACCGAGAGTCTCAAGGAATTCGGTATCAAGGTCATTCTTGTCTCCGAGGATTGCATAGGTGTAATTTCTTCCTTTCACCCATTTCTCCTGGGTTGCCTTCACGTCCTCCAGTGTGATTGCCTGAACAGCCTTGAATTTCTCCTTGTCGGTGTTCTTAGTGAATCCCATATCCCTGTCGTTGAGGTATGACCAGAACACGCCTTCGCCTGTGACTCTTTCTGTACGCATTGTGCTGATGACGGCTTCCTTTGCAATGTTGAATGCAGCCTGTGACTGAGGCATATCGTTGATAATCTGGTCAAATGCTTCTATTGCATTTTTCATCTTGTCATTCTGGGTGGCGATGAATGCAAAATAGAAATAGTCGTCATCCTTATAAGACGGAGTTGCCAGGAAGGCTGATGCCGAATATGCGAGGCCTCTTGCCTCCCTCATCTCCTGGAATACGATGGCGTTCATGTTTCCACCGAAGTATGAGTTGTAGAGTTCGATTGCAGCCTCGTCCTCGGCAGAGAATTTCTCACCCCTGTTGGAATACTGCAAATAATAAATCTGTTTTGCATCATATGGCGCAACGACAACTTCCGGAGTCTCTACGAGACGAGCCTTGGAGAAAGTCCTTTCCAGAGGTTGAGGGTTTTCGGCAACTCTGTGGTGTTCCTTGAGGACAGCTTTAAGTGTTTGAGAATCCTGCGGTCCATAGTACAGAATCTGGTGCTGTTTGGAATATACGTCTGCTACCATCTTGAGGAGCTGCTCTGATGTGAGCTGGTCTATCTGCTCGTTAGTCAGAGTATTACGCTTTATGAATTCAGGTCCGTAGATTACATATTTCTGAAGGGCGCTGAAGCAGGACCTCTGACGAAGTTTGCTGTCTGCACGGGATTTCTTGATGTCGTTCTTGAGGTTAGCGAGAATCTGCTCATCAGGCTTGGCGTTGTAGATGAGGTCTTCAATGATGTCGAGGGCCTCTCCGATATTCTCCCCAAGACCGGTAATCCTGACGCTGGATCTTGTTGAGCCAGAGGACATAGAGAATGAGCATGCAAGAGAATACATCTTTGCAGCAATCTCTTCGGCACTCATTGTCTCGGTTCCGAGGTAGCTCACATATTCGAATGCAACTCCAAGGGCAGGCTCGATTTCAATGCCCGTGTTGTACATAATCCTCAATGAAGCAATGTCATTGATTTCCTTTTTCTTGTAGAGGGTTTCCATAGAGGCGCACTCGAATCTCTCCATATCCCTGTCATAATCCACGAATACCGGTTCAATAGGTTTAACCTTTGACTCGACGATCTCAGTCAAAAAGTCGCTCTGGTTGTCCCTGTTGGTCACAATCGGAGTGATCTTCGGAGCTGCAATCTTCTTCTGTTCCTTGTCCTGTCCCATCCTTTTGTACACAACTGCATAGTTCTCTGGACCGAGATAGGTCTGAGCCCAGGCTACTACATCCTCTTTGGTGACCTTTTCTATTCTGGAAAGCTGTCCAACTTTGTCCTCCCATTCTTCACCGTTGATGAAGGAATCTACATAAAGCATTGCCCTGCTGCTGTTATCTTCAAGCTGCTGCATTACTGAAAGCTTGAGGTTGTTGATGGTAGATTCCACAAGAGTCTCATCGAAATCTCCGTTGCGAAGCTTGGCAACTTCCTCCAGAAGAAGTTCCTTGAGCTGGTCGAGGCTCTGTCCTTCTTTAGGCGTACCTGCAACCAAAAACTGACCGTAATCCGGTTGTGAGGATGCATAGCCGTAGGTACTAAAGGCTTTCTGCTGCTGGTTGACGTCAAGGTCAAGCAGACCGGCCTGACCATTATAGAGAATGTTTCCGGCAACAATCGCAACGTCATTGGACTTGTCAACTGCGGCAGGAAGTCTCCATCCGAGCATAATGTTTTCAGCCTCAAGCCCATAGACATCTTTAACAACTGGGCTTTCAATCGGCTCCTCAGCCTGGAATTCCAAGGAAGGAAGCTCAGGATTCGGTTCCATTGCCCCGAAATATTTCTCTATTACCTCAACCATCTCGTCAGGATCGAAGTCGCCTGAAAGACAGATTGCCATATTGTTCGGAACATACCAGGTCTTGTGATAATTCTTCACATTAGTGATGGACGGGTTCTTAAGGTGTTCCTGGGTGCCGAGAACAGTCTGGGTTCCGTAAGGATGGTGAGGGTAAAGGGCTGCATCCATTGCTTCCCAAACCTTTCTGCTGTCCTGGGTAAGGGACATATTCTTCTCCTCATATATGGTTTCCAATTCAGTGTGGAAGCCTCTCAGCACCGGGTGCATGAAGCGGTCAGCCTCAATCTTGGCCCAGTTCTCAATCTGGTTGGAAGGGATGTCCTCCACATACACGGTCATATCCTGGGACGTGAAGGCGTTTGTGCCTTCTGCTCCAATCACGGACATAAGCTTGTCATATTCATTTGGAATGGCAATCTTGGAGGCCTCATAGCTGATGGAATCAATCCTGTGGTAGATGGAATCCCTTTGTGCCTGGTCGGTCGTGTTCCTGTAAACTTCGAAGAGTTGCTCTATTTCATCGAGCATAGGCTTTTCTGCTACGTAGTCGCTAGTTCCGAAACTTTCTGTTCCTTTGAACATCAGATGCTCGAAATAGTGGGCGAGACCGGTGGTCTCAGATGGGTCGTTCTTTCCACCCACCCTGACGGCAATGTAAGTCTGAATCCTAGGCGTCTCTTTGTTTACGCTCATATAAACTTTCAGGCCATTGTCAAGGGTGTAAATCTTGGTCTCCAATGGATCTCCTGCTACTGTCTGGTAGTCATACCTGGAGCAGGATGCGGCAAATACCGTTGCAATGACGGCTGCCATTAAAAAAATACGCTTCATACTACAATAATTATATTTTACAATCAATCTTCATCATCACGGTCAGCCTTGTGGTAAACCTTTTTCTCCTTTTTAAACTCGGCTCCTTCCACAATAATCACAATTTCTCCTTTCGGCTCGTGTTCCCGGAACCACCCGAGGACTTCCTCAAGTGAACCTCTGCGGTGTTCTTCGAATTTTTTTGAGATTTCCCTGGCTACGCTGCATCCTCTCTCCGGACCGAAGACCTGTGAAAACTGCTCCAGAGTCTTGACAAGCCGGAATGGGGATTCGTAGAATACCATTGTCCTGGTTTCCTGGGCGAGTTCCGCAAGCCTGCTCTGTCGTCCTTTTTTCTGTGGCAGGAAGCCCTCAAAACAGAACTTGTCGCATGGGAATCCAGAAGAAACGAGGGCGGGCACAAAGGCTGTTGCCCCTGGAAGTGTCTGGACTTCAATGCCTTCCTCAATGCAGGTGCGCGCCAGAAGGAAGCCCGGGTCGGATATCCCTGGTGTGCCTGCATCGCTGATAAGGGCCACATTCATTCCCGAAAGGATGCGTTCCTTTATTATGGAAGCTGTCTTGTGTTCGTTGAATTTATGGTGCGATTCCAACCTGCCTTCAATCTGATAATGTTTCAGCAAGACCGAACTTGTCCTTGTGTCTTCTGCCAGAATCAGGTCTGCTTCCTGCAATACCCTTATTGCGCGGAATGTCATATCTTCCAGGTTGCCGACTGGTGTGGGTACAATGTATAATATTCCAGCCATCCTATTTCACTCTCCTTCTAACTGCCATCATAAATCTGTAAACGGTGTCGGAGTCAAAGTTCCATTCCGGATGGTGTTCCTGAAAATAATCTATGGCCTGGGCGAGGGTGTCCATCCCGTTGATTGCAGTCAGGTCTGCCTGGAATCTTACCGGGTCTTTGTCGAATAGTGTGTTGATGAACAAGACTCTGTCATTCAGGGCTATGGCACTTCTGATGTCCTTTACCGGAGAGCCTGGCATATCGGTTCTCCACCTTTGCTTTGCAGCAAGTCTGTCCACAATGGCGGTTGACTGTTCTGCCTCCGGCTGTGGTTTTTGCTTTGGTTTCTGTTTAGGTTCCGGTACGGCAATCGGTTCGGCAACTGGTTCCGGTACGGCAGTTGGTTCGGCAATTGGTTCCGGTTCAGCAGTTGGTTCAGCAGTCGGTTCGGCAACTGGTTCTGGTTCCGGTACGGCTATCGGTTCAGCTGCCGGTTCAGGTTCCAGTTGTGGTTCTGCTACAGGTTCTGGTTCCGGTTCCGGCTGTGGGATTTCTATGGTAGCAGGGGAGGAGATGGCAGTTGTTATATTGAGAAAATAGTCATCTTCCAAATCCAATGACTCTATCCTATCCTCATCACTCTCGTAAAGAGACTGATATTCAGACATCTTGGTTTCAATAAGAGCCAATTCCTTAGAAATGGAGCTGACAAGTTCTTTGATTTCGGAAAGAATTTCTTGTCCTTTTTGTGGATCTTTAAGTTCCATAAGATAATATTTTGACTATATTTGTGTCCCCGTTGTAATCTCCATACGGAGACCTGATTCAAAACCTACAAAAATAACGAAATGTTTTTAGAAAAAGCAAAAAAAGCAGGATCTATTGAAGTAATCTGTGGCTCAATGTTTTCTGGCAAGACCGAAGAACTCATCCGCAGACTCAAGAGAGCGCAGTTCGCCAAGCAGAAAGTAGAGATTTACAAGCCGTGCATTGACGTAAGATACTCTGAAGAAGAAGTTGTTTCCCACGAGGGACACAGCATTATGTCCACTCCTATAGATTCTCCTGCAAGTATGCTTTTGTTGTCAAGCGATGTGGAGGTCGTAGGGATAGATGAGGCTCAGTTCTTCGATGATACGATAGTGGAAGTAGTGCAGACTCTGGCAAATAGGGGAGTGAGGGTCATTATCGCTGGTTTGGATACTGATTTTATGGGCAAGCCTTTTGGTCCTATGCCGGCCCTTATGGCGGTTGCGGAGGATATACAGAAGGTACATGCAATCTGTGTAAAATGCGGAAGTCCGGCCAATCATTCACACCGTCTCACATCAAACGACAAACTGGTTGTCCTAGGTGAAAAGGATGTGTATGAACCCCTGTGCCGACATTGCTACAATGCTGCCTTGGAGGCGGAGAAGATGTCTCCGACAGACAATAGCGATCAGTAGAATTTCTAAAAATCCTGGGGTGATATGAGGCGAGAGAAAAATTCTGAATCCAAGTTTACTGTTTCGAAATCCTGTCTTATCGGGATTATTGCTCTGGTGTTCCTTGTTATCGGGTATCAGGCTGCCTTGTTCGTACATCGTGCTGCCGTGATGACCATAGAAGCTAAAAGGGACAGTCCCGATACCGTATATATATATGCTCCAGAAAGCGGTAAGTTGCCAGAAAGCGGTAAATTGCCAGAAAGCATACCAAAATCGTCAACAGCAGCAAGGAAGGACAATCCTGCCGCAAGCCCTTCCACTAACGGCAACGAGACTGTTGTCCAAAGAAGAAATGCAGAGCATAGCCCGCGAGTTGAGGCTGTCCGGAAGAATACGGCATTGAGGGAAGTCAGATGCTTCAACTTCAATCCCAATACTGCGAGCATAGAGGATTTGTGTCTTCTGGGCTTTTCTCCCAAGCAAGCTGCATCCATAGATGCCTATAGACAGAAAGGTGGCCGTTTCCATCGCAAAAGCGATTTTGCCAAATCTTATGTGGTCTCGGACAGCATATATCTTAGGCTTGAGCCATATATAGTCATTCCAAAACTGGATTTGAACCTGGCTGATTCTGCCCAGTTCGATGCACTTCCCGGAATTGGCGGCTTCTTCGCTTCGAAGATGGTTGAGTATCGCCAGAAGTTGGGAGGCTATTCATCTAAGGAACAACTGATGGAAATATATAAGTTCGATTCGGAAAGATATGGCTCCATCGAAGATCTTGTGACGGTTTCTCCGGAACATATTACCCCATACCCCCTCTGGCGTCTTGGCGTGGAAGAACTGGCACTGCATCCTTACATCCGTTCAAAGAGTGTGGCACAGGCGATAGTGATGTTCAGGACAAATACGAAAAAATCCCTCTGGAGCATAGAACGTCTTGCTTCAGAGGGAATATTGAACGAAGAAGCGGCCAGAAAACTATCAGGAATAATCATCGAGCCGCCTGAATGAATCTAGAATCCGAAATATCTGTCGGCATTATTGTATGAGATGTCCTTTACCATCTGATGGATGAAGGCCATTTCACTCTTTGGCAGTTTGCCTGCTGCTAGGTCTTCTCCAAGTACATTGCAGAGGATGCGGCGGAAATATTCGTGACGAGGGTATGAAATGAAGCTGCGGGAGTCCGTAAGCATTCCCACGAAACGGCTCAGGAGTCCGAGGGCAGACAGGGCGTTGATTTGCTTGCGCATTCCGTCTTCCTGATCCAGGAACCACCAGCCGGAACCCAGCTGCATCTTGCCCGGACAAGTGCCGTCGTTGAAGGTATAGGCCATAGTTGCAAGCACTTCGTTGTCTTTCGGGTTGAGGTTATAAAGGATGGTCTTGGTAAGTTTATCTTCAAGTGCAAGGGTGTTGAAGAACTTATGACCGGCAGCCGCGCACTGAACATCGTGGATGGCGTCATATCCGGTGTCAGGACCGAGGATGTTGAACATTCTGGTGTTGTTGTCGCGGATCGCACCGATGTGGAACTGCTGAACCCATCCTTTTGCGTGGTCCATCCTTGCAAAGTCGAGCAGGATTGCGCTGCGGAATTTCAGGATTTCCTCCTTTGTCGGCATCTGTCCCTTCAGGGTGTTGCGGAAGATGGTGTCAATCTCTTCCATAGTGAAATCTTCTGCATAGAAAGTCTCCAGACCGTGGTCGGACAGACGGCTTCCCATCTGGTGGAAGAATTCCTGCCTCTTTGCGAGCGCATCCAGCAGGTCCTGGTAGTTCCTGATTTCAACACCGGCGACTGAGGCGAGTTTCTGGATATATTCAATGTATTGTTGAGGCTTTTCAATTGCCATAGCCTTGTCAGGTCTCCAGGCAGGCAGAACTTTAACGCCGAAAGGATGTTCGTTGATATATTGGTGGTATTCGAGTGAATCAGCAGGGTCGTCAGTCGTGCAGACTACCTTGACATTGAACCTTTTCATCAATTCCTGTCCTCTGTATTGCGGAGTCTGAAGTTTGGCTGTGCATTCCTCATAAATCTCCCTCGCAGTTGCAGGACTGAGTGTTTTGTAAACATCAAAAACCCTTGCCAATTCCAGGTGTGTCCAATGGTAGAGCGGGTTCCTCATCGTGTAAGGAACGGTCTGAGCCCATTTTTCAAATTTCTCATAGCTTTCTCTCTTACCGGTGATGAATTCTTCCGGCACCCCGTTTCCTCTCATTGCCCTCCATTTGTAGTGGTCTCCGCCAAGCCACACCTCGGTAAGGTCCTTGAACTGCCAGTTGTCAGCAATCATCTTAGGTACCAGATGACAGTGGTAGTCGATTATCGGCATATGCTCGGCACTCTCGTGATAGAGTTCCCTTGCATAGTCATTGGTCAGCATAAAGTCATCGTTGATGAATTTAGGTAATGTGTCCATAGTTATTGTCATTATACGTTTATGTTACAAATATCGTCCTTCAGTTTTTGTCGGGATATGAAAATTATCCAAAAATCAGTAAATAATCTTCAATATTCGGTAAATATAACAATAAATCCCGTTATCGTACACGATTTTTCGATAGATTTGCTTTGCAAATTGCTTAAACATACTAAAACACATATTGCTATGACTTCAACCAACACTTTGAAACCATTGAACAGGACTACCGCTGCAGCAGCCCTGCGTCCAGAGAAAATCATCCAGTTCGGAGAAGGCAACTTCCTGAGAGCTTTTGTCGATTGGATTGTCTGGAAAACCAATCAGGCTACAGACTTCAATGCCTCTGTCGTGGTCGTCCAGCCTATTGACCGTGGAATGGTGGATATGCTCAACTCCCAGGACGGACTTTATCACCTCAATCTCCAGGGAATAGACAAGGGCCAGGCTGTGGATTCGATTGACCTTATAGATGTCATCAGCAGGGGAATCAATCCATATGCTGATTATGATTCATACATTGCCCTTGCAGAGAAACCAGAGATTCGTTTCGTCATTTCCAATACGACGGAAGCAGGAATCGCATTCGATCCATCCTGCCGTTTCGAGGATAAGCCGGCATCTTCATATCCGGGCAAACTGACCCAACTTCTCTACCGCCGTTGGGAGCACTTCAAGGGTGACAAGACCAAGGGACTGATTATCTTCCCTTGCGAGCTCATCTTCCTTAACGGAAAGCACCTGAAGGAATGCATCTATAAATATATAGAACTGTGGAACCTTGGTGAAGAATTCAAAACCTGGTTTGAAACAGCCTGCGGCGTGTATTGCACCCTCGTTGACCGAATAGTGCCAGGTTATCCTAAAGACACCATTGACCAGATTCATGAGCGCATAGGATATGATGACCATCTGGTGGACAAAGGTGAAATCTTCCACCTCTGGGTGATTGAAGCACCGAAGGAAGTCGCAGAGGAATTCCCTGCTGACAAGGCCGGACTCAATGTGCTGTTCGTACCAAGCGAAGCTCCATATCACGAAAGAAAGGTGACTTTGCTCAACGGTCCTCACACCGTCCTTTCTCCGGTCGGCTTCCTCAGCGGTCTGGATACTGTAAAGGAATGTGTGGAGGATCCTCAGGTCGGACGTTTTGTCAAGAAAGTTATGTACGAAGAGCTTCTTGAAACCCTCAACCTTCCGAAGCCGGAACTCGAAGCATTCGCAGCAAGCGTTCTTGAGAGGTTCGTGAACCCTTATGTGAAACATTTCGTGACCAGCATAATGCTCAACTCCTTCCCTAAGTTCAAGACTCGTGACCTCCCTGGCCTGAAAACCTATCTGGAGCGCAAGGGTAGCCTTCCTGAAGGACTTGTCCTCGGTCTCGCCGCCATCATTACATATTATAAAGGTGGAGTGAGAGAAGACGGTAAGGAGATTGTCCCTAATGACGATGCAGCAATAATGGAACTTCTGAAACAACTCTGGTCAGAAGGAGATTGCAGAAAGGTCGCTAGCGGAACTCTTGCAGCTGAGTTCATCTGGGGCGAAGACCTCAATCAGATTCCTGGCCTGACAGATCTTCTTACTTCTATGCTTGAGAAGATTCAGTCCGAAGGAATGCGTGCAGCCGTAGCCCAGGTAATTGCTTGATTATGGGACAATTCATAAAAATCAATTCGGCAGACAATGTCGCCGTGGCTCTTTCGAATGTCGCCGCCGGTGAGGAATGCAGAGTGGGGGATGTGATGATAACAACCCGCGAGGACATTCCTGCCGGACATAAGATGGCATTGTGTGACCTTTCAGAGGGAGAGGATGTCGTTAAGTACGGTTTTCCAATCGGGCATCTGCTAAAGGCTGTCGCAAAGGGCGGCTTGATAGATCATAATATCCTCAAAACCAATCTTTCAGGCATTCTCGACTATAAATACGAACCGTCCTTGGTCTCACTGGCTGAGTCTTCTGCAAAAGCCTATTTCAAGGGCTACAGGAGGAAGGACGGTCAGGTCGGCATCCGAAACGAACTGTGGATTATCCCTACGGTGGGCTGTGTAAACGGAGTCGTTCAGAACATTTGCAAAGCTTTCGAGGCCGAGCTAGCGAACTGGCCGTCAATATCCAAGGTAGTGGCCTTCCCTCACAATTACGGATGTTCCCAGTTGGGAGATGACCATGAAAACACAAGGAAGATTCTGGCTGATATGGTTCATCATCCCAATGCCGCTGGAGTGCTTGTGGTGGCCCTCGGATGCGAGAACAATCAGCTGGATGCCTTCAGAAAGCTGGTTGGTGACGTGGACGAGGACAGGGTGAAGTTTATGGAGTGTCAGAAGATTGCAGATGACGAGGTCGCTTACGGACTTGGACTCCTGCGTGAAATCGCATCCGCGGCAGCTTCTGATGTCAGGGAAGATACCCCTGTGTCAGAACTCCGTGTAGGTCTCAAATGCGGTGGCTCGGACGGTTTTTCCGGCATCACTGCAAATCCTCTTCTGGGACGTTTTTCAGACTGGATAGTCTCCCAGGGTGGAACGACCGTACTGACTGAGGTGCCGGAGATGTTTGGGGCTGAGACCATCCTGATGTCACGTTGTCAGGATATCACTACCTTTGACAAGACGGTCAGGCTGATCAATGACTTCAAGGAATATTTTATGAAAAATAACCAGCCTGTCTATGAGAATCCTTCTCCTGGCAATAAGGCAGGCGGAATATCAACTCTTGAGGAAAAATCCTTGGGATGCACCCAGAAATCAGGAAAATCCATAGTGCGTGATGTTCTGAAATATGGCGATCGTCTGAGTACCAAGGGATTGAACCTTCTTAGCGCACCGGGCAACGACCTTGTCGCTTCAACGGCTCTTGCTGCTGCTGGGTGTCAGATTGTCCTCTTTACCACAGGCAGGGGAACTCCGTTTGGAACTTTCGTGCCGACTGCTAAGATTTCCACCAATAGCCGCCTTGCCTCCCTCAAGCCGCTTTGGATTGACTTCAATGCCGGACAGATTGTGGACGGACGTCCTTCCGGGGAGGTTGATGACGACTTCATCGATTTCGTTATAAGAGTGGCATCGGGAGAGATGGTCAACAACGAAAAGTCACACTATAGTGAGATAGCAATTTTCAAATCCGGAGTAACCCTTTAAAAAATTTCCGTTAACGGGCACGGAAATTTTTGCTCAATATGGAAATTATGCTTAATTTTGGGGCTTGAATGATGGACATTCAGGCTCCTATTTGTTGTATTTTATTGAATATTAACACTTTAAGTATAAAACCGCAATTATGAAAACAAACAGTGAAGTAAGGTATGCGTCTCATCCGAACGACGCGAAGCATTATGACACCGCCCAGCTTAGGGAAAACTATCTTATCGAGAAAGTTTTCACCCCGGACCAGGTGAATATGGTCTATACAATGCACGACAGAATGATTGCCGGTGGCGCTATGCCTGTAAATGAAGTAGTGGAACTTCAGCCAATAGACATTCTCCGCAATGAATATTTCCTCGGAAGGAGGGAAATCGGTATCTTCAACGTTGGAGGCAAGGGTATCGTAAAGGCCGGCGACAAAGAGTATGTACTCGAATACAAGGAGGCTCTTTATCTGGGACGTGGAGACCGCAAGGTTACTTTCGAAAGTGCCGATTCTTCCAATCCAGCAAAATTCTATTTCTGCTCATCACCTGCTCATGCAACCTATCCTGACCACCTGACAACCCGCCAGGATGCCGTTAAGATGGACCTCGGTACTCTTGAGGAGAGCAACCACCGCATAATCAACAGAATGCTTGTTAAGGAGGTCGTTCCTACCTGCCAGCTTCAGATGGGTATGACTGAGCTTATGCCTGGAAGTACCTGGAATACTATGCCGGCTCACACCCACGAGCGTCGTATGGAGGTGTATTTCTATTTCGAAATCCCAGAGGATCAGGCAGTCTGCCATTTTATGGGACAGCCTCAGGAAAGCCGTCACATCTGGATGCACAACGAGCAGGCAGTCATTTCTCCTGAATGGAGCATCCATTCTGCCTGCGCTACAAAGAACTACACGTTCATTTGGGCAATGTGCGGTGAGAACCTTGACTACAATGATATGGACGGTTGCGCTACCGTTAATCTTAAGTAATGTTAAACCAATCAATCTTAATATTAAATTATGGTAAATTTTTCACTCGAAGGTAA
>CAMBRR010000007.1 GCA_945870315.1 uncultured Bacteroidales bacterium | reverse complement strand
AGCCGAAAACTTCGGAGCTGGAGCATTAATTGTACAAAATGAATCAAAATTCACGCAAGTAAGGGTAAGCTCCAGCAATTGGAAAAAGAAAGAGGTGGCTGAAAGTCAAAAGACTGACAGCCACCCCTTTTCTTATTATGTACGCTTATGCACCGAAGTTATCGTAGAGGATGTTCTCAGGTGGAACTCCAAGGTTGTCAAGCAGCTGGTTCACGCAGTTGACCATCATTGGAGGACCGCACATGAAGTACTTGATGTCCTCCGGAGCTTCGTGCTCCTTCAGATATGTCTCGTACATTACATTGTGGACGAAGCCTGCAACATACTTCACTCCTGCTGCATCGGCTGCCGGATCCGGACGGTCGAGAGCGAGATGGAAGTGGAAGTTCGGGAACTCCTTCTCGATTTCTGCGAAGTCTTCGAGGTAGAATGCCTCGACGAGGGCGCGGGCACCATAGAAGTAGTGAACCTCCTTCTTTGTCTTCAGGGTCTTGAAGAGCTCCATGATGTGGCTGCGGAGAGGTGCCATACCTGCACCGCCGCCTACGAAGATGTACTCCTGTGAATCCGGGTCGTTCTTCGGGAGAAGGAACTCTCCGAAAGGACCGCTGATGATGACCTTGTCACCAGGCTTGCGTGTAAAGACGTATGTTGAACCGATACCTGGGTTTACAGGGAGGAATTTAGGACCCTGTTCACGTGGAACGCTCCTGTCAAACGGAGGAGTTGCAATTCGAACGTTGAGCTTTATGATTCCTTTCTCTCCAGGGTAAGAGGCCATGGAGTATGCACGGACTGTAGGAACAGGGTTTGATGTATGGAGGTTGAACATTCCAAATTTCTCCCAGTCACCTTTGTAGATGTCATCCACATCCATGTCCTTGAAGTCGAGCTCGTAGGCCGGGATGTCAATCTGGATGTACTCACCGCTCTTGAACTCAAGATGCTCGCCTTCCGGAAGCTTCACGGTGAATTCCTTGATGAAGGTTGCCACGTTGTCGTTGCTGATAACCTCACATTCAAGTTTCTTCACGCTGAGGGCCGATGCCGGGATCTCGATGCTGAGGTCCTCCTTGACTTTGACCTGACAGCCGAGTCTCCAGTGGTTTGCTATCTGCTTGCGGTTGAAGAAACCGACCTCGGTAGGGAGAATCTCGCCACCGCCTTCGGTCACGCGGCATTTGCACTGACCGCAGGCACCTTTACCGCCACAGGCTGAAGGGAGGAAGATTTTCTGCTCGGCAAGAGTGTTCAGCAGGTTGCCGCCAGGGGTAACCTCGACAATCTTGTTGCCGTCGTTGATGTTGATCTTCACTTTACCTGAAGGAGTAAGCTTTGCTTTGATAAAAAGCAGGAGCGTAACCAGGATCAGTGTGATGATCACGAAAATGATAACTGAAAATAGTATTGTCATCTGCATAATCTGTCCCTCCTATTATAACTGAATGCCCATGAAGGTCATAAAGGCTATACCCATCAGACCTACGGTGATGAACGTGATTCCCAGACCTTTAAGAGGTGCAGGAACGTGTGAGTACGAAAGCTTCTCCCTGATTGCTGCAAGCGCTACGATGGCAAGCCACCATCCGATTCCGGAACCGAGCGCATAAGTTGCTGCTTCTCCCACATTCACGAAATCCCTTTCCTGCATAAAGAGAGAACCTCCGAGGATGGCGCAGTTCACTGCAATCAGAGGAAGGAAAATACCGAGCTGTGAGTAAAGAGCCGGAGCAAATTTCTCTACTACCATTTCAACAATCTGCACGATGGCTGCGATGACTGCAATGAAGATGATGAAGCTGAGGAAACTCAGGTCAACCGATGCATATTTCTCGTCAAGCCAAGCCAGCGCTCCAGGTCTGAGGATATACTGGTTGAGCAGGTAGTTGATAGGGAGAGTCACAAGGAGTACGAAGATAACAGCAACACCCAAACCGTTGGCTGTCTTCACATTCTTTGATACCGCCAGGTATGAGCACATACCGAGGAAATAGGCGAATATCATATTGTCAACGAAAATTGACTTTACGAACAAGCTAATATAATCTGCCATTGTATTCGAGTTTTGTGTTTATTTCTCCTGAAGATCTTTCTGTATTGCCCTCTGTATCCAGATGATGCATCCCAAAAGGATGAGCGCCATCGGAGGGAGAATCATAAGACCGTTATTCATATAGCCCAGGTCATAGAATGACTCAGGGATGATTCTGAATCCGAAGAGGGTGCCGCTTCCCAGAAGTTCACGGAAGAATGCTACCACGATGAGAATCAGACCATAACCGAGACCGTTGCCAAGACCGTCGAGGAATGAAGGAATCGGCTTGTTTCCAAGGGCGAAGGCTTCAATACGTCCCATCACGATACAGTTGGTGATGATAAGACCAATATACACTGACAAGGTCTTGCTGACAGGGTAGGCAAATGCCTTGAGTACCTGGTCAACGAGGATTACCATAAGGGCAACCACAACCAGCTGGACGATGATTCGGATTCTGTTAGGAATGGTGTTCCTGAGCAATGAAACCACAAGGCTGGAAAGAGCCGTAACTATGGTCACGGAAAGTGCCATAACGCATGCTCCTTTGAGCTGAACTGTTACTGCAAGTGAGGAACAGATACCCAATACAAGGACAGAGATAGGGTTGCCCTTGAAAATAGGGTTGAGCAGAGTTTCTTTCAAATTAAAATCTTTCATCTTTATTCCTCCTCTGTTACGGTTGCATCTTCAACTTCTGCATTTTCTTCAGTTTCTGCACTTTCTTCAGTTTCAGTATCTGTCTGTGCTGCAAGGGAATTGAGATATGGTTGATAGTATTTTGCCCAGGTGTTGATTGTCTTGCCGAGGGACTGTGAAGTGATGGTCGCGCCGCTGATTGCGTCAACTCCGTTCTCAGCACCGTTGGCACCGCCTTTTACAACGTCGAAAATCTTTTCACCCTCACCGAACTTCTTGCCTTGGAACTGGCTGTAGAAAGGCTTTTCGGCAATCTTTGCTCCAAGACCTGGAGTTTCACTCTTGTGGTCGAAAATGGCACCGTCTAGGGTCCTGCCGTCTTCTGCAACGGCAATATATCCCCAGATTGGACCCCACAGACCAGCTCCATAGCAAGGTATTACATTGACTGTGAGAGAGTTGACTTTAATGACATAAACAGGTAGAGCCAGGGTGGAAAGAAGTTCAGTCTGTCCGGCCTCAATCTTCTTGATAATGTCATTCTGAGCCTTCAGATAAGATGTAGACTCGACTTTGATGTCAGCCTTGTTCTCTTTTCCGATGTTCATATGTTCTCCGATAACACCGTTGCCATCGACATAGAATGCATCTACAGCCATCTCGGCATACATTGCAACTACGTCTTCTGAAATAGTTACACTTTCATCAGCCTGAGCTGCCGCAGAGAGTACCTGTGTGATGGTTTCTTTCTTGATATTCTCATCCTGCATCGGTTTGAGCGCAGAGGCAGCGAAAGCCAGAACCGCAGCAACTACCACTACAAGGATAGTCGAATATATTATTGTATATACGTTACTGTTTGTATTCATACCTTATATATATTAAGCGATTGTAACTTTTTTTGCCTTTCTCTTGAGTGAGAATTCGATCACATAATGGTCAATCAGCGGTGCAAAGGTGTTCATAAGCAGGATTGCCAGCATCATTCCTTCCGGATAACCAGGGTTCCAAAGCCTTACGGTCACTGCAAGAGCACCAATCAGGAATCCGTATATCCATTTGCCGCATTCGGTCTGAGCTGAAGTTACAGGGTCAGTTGCCATAAATACGGTACCGAAGAGGAAACCACCCATTACGAGCTGATAGTAACCTGGCAGGTCGGTTGCGCCTACTGCATATCCCAGATAGCCTATGGCAAGACCTCCAAGAACAGAGGAGAACATAATCTTCCAGCTTGCAACCCCTGTCCAGAGAAGAATGACAGCTCCGATGAGGATGGCAACAGCTGAAGTCTCACCCACAGCACCGGGAATGGTACCGAGGAACATATCCAGGAAAGATGTATTTGCCTGTGCAAGACCGTCCATTGATGCGTGTGCAAGAGGAGTGGCTCCTGAAAAACCGTCCACCAGACCCTCGCCACACTGGAATGCCTTTCCTTCTGCTGCCCATCTTGCAACGCCGCCGGTCCAAACAGTGTCACCGGACATCTTGCTAGGGTATGAGAAGAAGAGGAAGGCTCTAGCGAGGAGAGCAGGGTTCCAGATGTTCATTCCGGTACCTCCGAAGACTTCCTTTCCTATGATTACTGCAAAGGCAACAGCGATTGCAAGCATCCACAGAGGCACATCCACAGGCACGATAAGAGGAATGAGCATTCCTGAAACGAGATAACCTTCGTTTACTTCGTGACCTTTGATCTGGGCTGAGGTGAACTCGATGGCCAGACCAACGATATAAGATACAAGGTATAGAGGAACAACTTTGAGAATTCCATACCATACCATATTCCAGAAGCCCCAGTCTGTAAGACCGAAGGCAAGCTTGTGCTGGTATCCCGTGTTCCAGATGCCGAAGAGCATTGCAGGCACGAGGGCGAGCACAACCATAATCATAACTCTCTTCAAATCGACGCAGTCCCTCACGTGAGAACCCTTGCGGGTAACGGTGTCAGGAACAAAAAGAAATGTCTCGAAAGCGTCGAATGTGGAATGAAGGAATCCGAGTTTGCCGCCTTTTTCAAAGGTCGGCTTGATTTTGTCAACTATTTTTCTTAATCCGTTCATAAATTCTAAGCTTTAGCACATTTCTTTCATCATCAATGCGATACCGTCGGAGATAATCTGCTGGATTTCAATTTTTGAAGGGCAGACATATTCGCAGAGAGCGAAATCTTCCTCGAGAACCTCATATATGCCGTATTTCTCCATCTTGTCGATGTCTCCTGCAAGGCAGGCCTTAAGCAGGAATACAGGGAAGATGTCCATTGGAAGCACTTTGCCATAGACGTCGTTGAGCACGAATGCGCGCTCTCCGCCGTGGAGGTTGGTGTCCATATCATATTTCTTCTTCGGCGTGAGCCAGGAGAAATAGGTGCGGGAAGAACTGAACTGGCTGCACCTTACCGGTTTTGCCCATCCGAACATTTCAAACTTGTTTCCTTCTTCAAGAATCGTAACCTGATTGTCGAAGAAACCAAGGAAACCGTCCTTTCCTACGTTCTTTCCGGTAAGAGGGTCGCCGCTGATGAACCTAAGGTTCTCATCTTCGTTGAAGAAGCCTTTGAGGTCTCTGATGCTCATACCCTCGATTGCATCCACATAGCACGGACCGATGGCCTTAGGACCTGTTATCGCTACCTTGCGGCTTGCATCGAATTTACCTGTGTTGAACAGTTTTCCGATGGCTGCAAGCATCAGCAGAGAAACGGTCCACACTGTCTCGCCTTTCTTGATTGGGCTGATGTGGCTGATCTGCACTCCGACATTTCCTGCCGGGTGTTTCCCGCTGAAAGTGTGCTGGATGACATTTTCAATCTTGTGGAATGGAGAACCGGAATAATTTTCTTCGTTCAGACTGAAGTGAACTCCACCTGGGGTGAGTTTGCCGAGAGCATTTACTGCTGTCTGAATGTGTTCGAAATCGTCTCTGAATGCGAATTCGGCATTTGCTGCAAGAGGTGCAGTGTTGAAAGCCGAAACGAAAATTGCCTTTGGACTGATTTCAGGATTTGCGATGATTCCGTATGGCCTCTGGACGATAGCAGGCCAAAGACCGGCCTTGAGAATTGCGTCCTTGATCTCATCCTTTGAGAGATCCGCCACTTTTTTTACTCCGAAATCAACATACTCCTGTTTTTCATCTGCTTTGATGCGAACTTCAAGCAACTTTCTTTTCTCGCCCCTGACAACTTCGGCTACGGTTCCGCTGACCGGTGATGTCAGGACTACGCTTTGAGACATCTTGTCTGCCAATATGGGTGTTCCGGCAAGGACCTTATCACCTTCCCTGACAAGGAGTTTCGGGATGAAACCCCTGAAATCAGTCGGTTTAACGGCCACAATATCAGGAACAATCACCTTCTTGGTCGTTTGGTCTGCTGCTCCGTTAATCGGAATATTCAGACCTTGTTTCAAATAGATGTTGTTTGACATTATAAAAACTGTTTTGAGTATTTTCGAAAAACCGCCGCGAAGATACACAATTTTTTTGTAATTTCGCCGCCGTTATGGAAAACAATTGCAGAGCTATTTTAGAGGGACTCAACAGTGAACAGAGGCTTGCTGTGAGTTGTGTGGACGGACCGGTGCTGATAGTAGCAGGTGCGGGGTCTGGGAAGACCAGGGTTTTGACCAGCAGGATCGCGTATATCCTTGAAAATGGGTGTGATCCGGCTAGAATTCTGGCATTGACATTTACGAAGAAGGCCGCTTCGGAAATGAAGGAGAGGATTTCAAATATGGTGGGAGGACGCAAGGCCGGCCGTCTCTATATGGGGACCTTCCATTCGGTGTTTATCAGATTTCTCAGGGAGTATGCTGAAACTTTGGGTTATCCACAAAGTTTTACCATTTATGATACCAGCGATTCTGTCAGCGCCATCAAGGCTTGCCTGAAGGAATTGTCTCTGGACGAAAAGGTATATAAGCCAAAGGATGTCCTCAGCCGTATATCGATGGCCAAGAACAATTTATGCACGGCTGAAGCCTATAAGGCCAATCCCAACGCCATCAGGAACGATACCATAGCCAAGAAGCCCCGCATATGCGACATCTACCTTCTTTATGACCAGAAGTGCCGTCGTGCAGGAGTGATGGATTTTGATGATATTCTATTGAATATGAATATCTTGCTGAGGGATTCCCCTGAAGCTCTGGAGTCGATAGCTTCCCGTTTCGATTATATTATGGTGGATGAGTATCAGGATACTAATCGTGCCCAGTACCTTATCTTGAAGAAACTGAGCCAGTTTCACCATAATATATGTGTCGTCGGGGATGATTCCCAGTCGATTTATGCATTCCGCGGTGCAAAGATTGAGAATATCCTGAATTTCCAGAAGGATTATCCTCAGCTGCATATGTTCCGTCTGGAGCAGAACTATCGTTCCACCAAGGTCATAGTGGATGCGGCCAATTCCCTTATCGAGCGTAACAGCGCAAGGATTCCGAAGAAATGTTATTCAGAAGGAGAGCAGGGGCGGCGCATCAGGCTGCTCAAAGCATATGCTGAAACAGAGGAAGCCGTGATGATTGCCAATGAAATTGTTTCGCATATCCATCAGGATTCGGCTAAATATCAGGACTTTGCAATTCTCTACAGGACCAACGCGCAGTCCAGGGCGATAGAGGAGGCCCTTAGGAAGAGAAATCTTCCATATATGATTTATTCGGGCAATTCTTTCTTCGACAGGGTTGAGGTCAAGGATATGATGGCTTATTTCAAGCTTGTAGCAAATGTCAACGATGACGAGTCCTTCAAACGAGTTGTGAACAAACCAGCGAGAGGTATCGGTGAAACGTCATTGGCTGCACTGATGGCAGCAGCGAGAGCTTCGGACATATCACTTTTCAGGGCCGCTTATTCTCAGGATTTGGAGCAATTCGGATTGAAAAAGGCTGCAATTGACAAGATTAGGGCCTTCTGCGATATGATTGATAGGCTAGCCGTCAGGGCTAGGGGAGAATCTGCCGTCACTGTCACCTCTGCCATCGCAATCGATTCTGGACTTCTGCAGATGTATCGTTCAGATACTTCCATTGAGGGACAGTCCCGGACAGCCAACGTGGAGGAACTCCTCAACAGTGTGAGCGCTTTCAATGACGAACGCCACGCAGAGGTGTTTGAGCAGATGCAGGCAGAAGGAACCATTGGGGATGATGCCGAGATGACAGATGACAACCTTGGAATAGTCACTCTGTCGGACTATCTTGAAAATGTGTCCCTGTTGAGTTCGGTGGATATGGAAGATGACGAGGATTCTTCTAACAGGGTTGCATTGATGACCGTCCATTCGTCAAAAGGCCTGGAGTTTCCATATGTGTTCGTCGCCGGTATGGAGGAAAATATTTTTCCATCAGGTGGTATGTGGTCATCCGAGAGTGAAATCGAGGAGGAAAGACGGTTGTTCTATGTGGCTATGACGCGGGCAATGAAGATGCTCTTCTTGAGTTTCGCTTCGACAAGGATGCGCAATGGCAAGCACGAAAGCAATTCCCCGAGCCGGTTTGTAAAGGAAATTGACAGGAAATTCATAGAAAACCCTATTTCTGCATCCGATGAGGATGAGTCTGAGGATAATACAGGCTGGTCTTTCGGCCGTGTGAGGCCTTCCTTCTGGCAACAGAGTCCGGTCTCCCGTAAACCGTCAACTGATACCGCTGTCTCCCGTAAACCGTCATACGAGACGACGGCCTCCCGTAAACCGTCAGTTGAGATAAAGGATGTCCGTAAACCTGATGAAGATTTTGTTCCTACTCCGATACTCGAGCTCAAAGCAGGTCAAAGGGTTGAACACAACCGTTTCGGCATCGGTAAAATTATTTCAATTTATGGAAGTGGCGCCGATTTGAAAGCGAAAATTTCATTTGATAGCTATGGCGAAAAGGTTTTGTTGCTAAAATATGCTAAGATTAGGGTGATTTAGTTGTATTTTGTTGTATTTCTAGGAAATTATGCTTAAACTTGCATCGAAGTTTTTCATAGTTTAAGTTTAGGTTAAGTAGCGGGATGATCGCAGTGATTGTGATTGTCCCGTGAATTTTTTTATTCGTCCCAGCAATAAGAAAATTCGTCCCACACTTTCAAAATTCAAAATAAACAAAAACTTTTTTGGATTTTTGTTTTTTTAGAGCATACAATAGTTCCCATTACATATTTTTGCGGCGTCCCGCAGGTTGCGAGGATATTAAAAATTTGTATATGAACTCTTGTGTGAAAAGGATTTTGATGGGATTGCTGCAAGTAGTAAGCCTGTCCTTCGGCACCTTCGCTGCCGTTTCGTGTGAAATGCTGGAAAAAAGAGGAGAGGGGGCGATACGCCTTTCCTGTGATGAATTGACAAAAGCCTTGTATTCTTCAGGTCTGGAACTCCCTGATACAAGTGATTTCATCCTGACTGTGACCAACTCGGACGGAAAGCCGGTTTATGATGGTCGCTTCGGAGATTCTCCAGAGCAGATGGCTGTGCCGGCTGGAAGTTATACAATAAAAATCGTTTCTTCTCTGGCAGAACTTCCGGGTTTTGACTGCCCTGTTTTCGGGGACGAGCAGTGCATACAGGTAAAGGCATCTGAAGTCGTGGATGTCAAATTAGTCTGCACGCAGCTCAGCAGTGGAGTCAAGCTGAAAATAGGACCGGAATTTCTGACCGAATATCCTGATGGCGTACTTTTTCTCAAATCAAAGGATGGAAAGTTGATGTATGGCTATTCTGAAAAGAGAATCGCATATTTCAATCCCGGACCGGTGTCCCTTGTGCTGAATGCGTCCAATAAAGACAAAACTCTGATGACCAGGACTTTAGAACCGTGTGAGGTGATTACCATAGGGGTAAGGGTAGCTTCATCATCTTCAAATTCTGGAAGAATAACCGTGTCTGTGGATACGTCCAGGACTTGGACCGAGGCCATCTGTACCATTGGTGGGGATGGTGGCACACAGACTGAGACATCAGAGGTGCTGACTGTTTATCAGGCACGAAACGAAATAGGCGCGCAGAATGTATGGGTAAGCGGATATATTGTGGGAGGCGACCTTACAAGTTCCTCCGCTTCGTTCGACGCTCCTTTCTCTGCCAGGACCAATATCCTGCTAGGTTCCAGGTCCTCATCAGATGACAAACAGACCTGTCTGTCAGTCCAGTTGCCCTCAGGAAGCATAAGAGATGCGCTCAATCTTGTGGACAATCCCGCTTTGCTCGGAAAAAAGGTTCAGATACGAGGAGACATCGTCGAATCTTATTATGGAATACCAGGCTTGAAAAATCTTACCGGGTATGAAGTTGGGAAATAAATTTGAAATCCCCCCTTAAAATTCTATCTTTGCACCCGCAAAATTAAATACTGAGAATGAAGAGAAAAATTTTAAAGTGTTTTCTGCTCTCAATCCTTGGACTTTTCTTGTCAGCCGCGCACCTTCACGGTCAGAACAAAGTTAAGGTAAGCGGAGTGGTAACATCTTCAGATGACTCGCTTCCGCTTGTGGGTGTTGCAGTTATGTCATCTCCCGGGAACGGGGTGATAACCTCTTTGGATGGTGATTATGCCATCGAAGTCGCTCCCGGGACACAATTGACATTTTCCTGCATTGGATTCCTTGATGAGACAGTTGTAGTCCCGAATTCGGATAAATTCACTTGCAATGTGGCTATGAAGACTGAGTCAATGAAACTTGACGATGTCGTCGTCATTGCCTATGGAGTCAGGAAAAAGGGTACAGTTGCCGGTTCGGTTTCCACGGTCAAGTCCGAGAAACTGGAAAGCACTCCTACCGCAGCATTCGACCAGGCCCTTCAGGGACAGGTCGCCGGTTTGACGGTTCTTTCCAATACTGGAGAGCCGAGCGCTTCCGCAACTATGACAATCCGTGGAACGAACTCCATCAATTCCGGGACAGCTCCTCTTTACATCTTGGATGGTGTAGCCATTTCATCATCGGATTTCAACACTATCAATCCGGCTGATATCGAGAGTATGTCCGTACTTAAGGATGCCTCCTCAACTTCCATTTATGGCGCACGCGCAGCAAATGGTGTCATCGTAATCACCACCAAGCGAGGCCGCAGTATGGAAAGACCTGTAATCAGCTATAGGATGCAGTTGGGAGTGTCAGCCATTGCCCAGGGAAAATGGGATCTTATGGACACGCAGGAAAGAATCCAGTATGAAAAGGAGATAGGTCTGACTGAGGGGAAGGATTATGCCTACCTTTCGCTAACTGATGTCAACTGGATGGATGCCATCTATAAGGATGATGCCCTGCTTCAGAGTTACGAGTTATCGGTTTCGGGTGCAAATGATAAGACAAACTATTATCTTTCAGGAGGTTACTATAATCAGGAAGGTATTGCTCCAGGTTCTGGATTTGAACGCTATTCTATGCGTTTCAACTTTGAACACGTGATGGCCAAGTGGCTGAAGATGGGAACCAATACGATGTTCAATTACCAGAACATCGCTCAGGCTGACGAGGGAAGTTACAACCTTCTTACCCCGATTTCAGCAGCAAGGTTTATGCTGCCGTATTACAGCCCATTCAAAAGTGACGGTTCTCTTGCAAGCATAGAGGACGGTTCATGGACCGGCTCCGGACAGAATCCTCTGGAATGGCTTGAGAATAATCCGATATCATTCAAGAAATATAAGGTCATTTCGTCTGTATTTGCAGAGTTGACCTTATATAAGAACCTTGTTTTCCGTTCTCAGTTCGGCGTAGATTTCTCGCATACAACAGGCTTCAGCCAGTCTTTCCCGGAATATGCGCCAAACTTGGGTGACGGACAGGCATCCAGAAGCAGTACGGATGCTCTGGCACTTCAGGTATCAAATACATTGACTTACAGGTTTGCAATAGACGATCTGCACGATTTCAACTTCTTGCTCGGACAGGAGGCGTTAAGCAGCCACGGTGAGAGGTTTTCAGTCTCGACAGCCGGCCAGACCAACAACAATCTTACGGATGTTGCAACGGGAACAAGGGCAAAATCGTGGTCCAGCACTTCCACTTCTGATTATGCCACGGTTTCCTTCTTCGGAAGAGGTGAGTACAGCTATTCCAACCGTTATTACGTAGACTTCTCCGTCAGGACTGACGGTTCTTCCCGCTTCGGAAAGAATAACAGGTGGGGCGCATTTGGCTCAGTCGGCCTGATGTGGAACCTTCGGAATGAGGCTTTTGCAAGCGGAGTCAGAGATTGGCTGACCAATGCGCAGATATCTCTCAGCAGCGGAACATCCGGCAACTCCGAGATTCCGAATTATGAACACAAGGCCCTGATTGGCGGAGGCTATGATTATGTGGGAGATGCCGGTGTGGCTCCGGTACAGCCCGGCAACGAAGACTTGACCTGGGAGAACACCTGGATTACCAACCTGGCCTTCCATATGGGTTTCTTCAATAGGCTCAATGTCGATTTGGAACTCTATAACAAAAGGACCACAGATATGCTGATGCAGGTTCCGCTATCGTATGCGGATTCCAACGGATACGGTTACAGGTGGGACAATATCGGCGCGATGGTCAACAGAGGCTTTGAACTCAATCTGAACGCAACTTTGCTTTCCATCCGGGACTTCAACTGGTCCGTAAATGCTAATGTTGGATATAACTACAACTGTATCAAGGAATTGTATAACGGAGTCCAGGAATATGAGCTATCCAATACAAGTACCAAACTCGTAGTAGGGCATTCTCTCGGAGAATTCTACATCAACCGATATGCAGGCGTCAACCCAGCCAACGGAGATGCCCTCTGGTATGACAAGGACGGAAACATCACCAATGAACTCCGCGATGATGACAAGGTACTCATAGGCAAGAGTTATCTTGCTCCTTGGCAGGGCGGTTTCGGCACCCAACTTTCTTGGAAGGGACTTGTCCTTTCAGCGCAGTTCAGTTGGGTTGCAGACAGGTGGATGATCAACAATGACCGTTATTTCGATGAATCCAACGGACGTTTTGCCTCATATAACCAGTCCCGCCGTCTGCTTGACAGATGGAAACAGCCAGGTGACATTACGGATATCCCGCGCCACGGAGTCTATACCGAGTTTGACAGCAGATTGCTGGAGGATGCATCTTTCCTCAGACTCAAGAACCTGATGCTCGGTTACTCTTTCCCTGAAGCGCTTCTCAAGAAATCCAGGGTGTTCCGAGGCATAAGATTGTATGTCCAAGGACAGAATCTTCTGACGTTTACCAAATTCTCCGGACTTGACCCTGAAAGTTCGCTGAATGTCTATGCGGCTCAGTATCCAATGTCAAGACAGTTTACTTTCGGACTTGATTTGACCTTCTAGTAAAGATTCAGACAGATTATGATGAAATTTCAAACATATACTATCAAGACAGTCTGTTCGTCCTTTTTGGCTATCTTCCTGATGTTCAGTGTCTCATCCTGTCTTGACAAGGAACCCGGAGACTATATCGGAGAAAGCGAAGGAATGAAGACGTTCAATGATGCCGAGCAGACTTTGACCGGCATCTACTCAGCATACAAGAGCAGCGCTCTCTACAGTGGTTACCTTACCCTGTGCCCGGATATCCAGTCAGACCTTGTATATGCCGTTGAAGGCAATACGAATGTCTATGGCTCTTTCTGGTTGTGGAAGGTAAGGTCCACAGATCCCGAAATTGAAGCTGTGTATGCATCACTTTACACAGTCATCGGCAGATGCAACTTTTTCCTTGACCAGGTGGCTGACCTTAGGGCTTCTTTGATTGATGATGAGGAGATTACAGCCTTGGATTACTACACGGGTGAAGTGCTTTGCGCCAGGGCCCTTGCCTATTCGGAATTGATCAAGACATATTGCAAGGCCTATGATCCGGCAACGGCAGACAAGGAACTTGGTGTTGTCATCAGAACCAAGTGGTTTGAAAAGGAACCGGTTGAAAGAGCCAGCCTTAAAAAGTCCTACGAACAGGTCATTTCAGACCTTGAAAAGGCTGAAGAACTTCTGGATGCGGAATATGATAAATACAACTCTTACTATTTTACCAATGCTGCCGTGAAGGCAATCCGCTCAAGGGTGGCTCTCTATATGCAGGATTGGGAAACAGCAGTGAAATATTCCACGGAAGTGCTTGAGAACGATGTCTTTAAACTTGCATCCTGCAAGCAGATGATAACCTCTTCCCAGAATCTTGTGGACTATATGTGGACGAATGATTCTTCATATGAAATCATCTGGAGAATCGGTTTCACGACAACATCCTATGGAGGTGCTCTCGGTCAGGTCTTCCTGAACTTCAACAAGGACAGAACCTACTATTATCCGGATTATGTCCCTGCTCAGTGGGCCCTTAGCCTTTATGATTCCTCTGACAGCAGATACGGAGCCTATTTCAAGAACACCCGCTGCGGCTATGAAAATGGTCTTGAATGGCCTCTGCTGTTCAAATACAGCGGAAACGAGGCATTCCAGGCTGCATACATCTATCACGTTTGTATGCCAAAGCCACTCAGACTTGCGGAGCAATATCTTATCCGAGCTGAAGCCAATTGCCGTCTTGGCAACTATTCGGCCGCATCTTCAGATTTGACCAAACTTCGTCAGTCCCGCTATCCTGTCGGTGGCAACCTGAGCGTGAACGAAACGAATTTCCTGGAGGTCATAAGCAACGAGAGGGTGAGGGAACTGTATATGGAAGGGTTCCGCCTTCACGACTTGAAACGTTGGGGAATGGGTTTTGAAAGGACTCCTCAGTCCTGCTCCCAGCCTGATGGAAGTGACCTCGTGGTATCAAAGGACAACCCTCTGTTCGTCTGGCCGATTCCGAGAAATGAGATTGAAGCACCGGGTTCGGACATAGTAGGAAATGAAAGCAACAGATGATGCTGATGAACTGGAAAATCTTCGGAAATATGAACAGATATATATATGGAATGATGATTCTTCTTGCACTGCCGCTGTCTATAGTAGGCTGTCAGGAAGAATATGTCACATATTCCGATGCTGAATATGTGATGTTTGCTGATACTCTCGCAACCTATCCGGTGATGCAGGACCAGCAGGCTTTCTCCGTTCCTGTTGTTTCGACAGTTGTGAAAGACTATGACAGGACCTTCGGAGTAGAAGTCATTGATGCCGCTGATGGCGCAGTGGAAAACCTTCATTTCAGCCTTGAATCCAATACGGTGGTCATCAAGGCCGGCGAAAACAGGGCTGATGTCCGAGTTTATGGAAAATATGACAATCTCAATCCGGAAAAGCCCCTTGCTCTGACTCTCAATCTGCTGGTTCCGGAGCAGGTGCAGATGCCTTTGTATGGAACCAAGACAAAGGCTGTGATGCAGAAGGTCTGCCCATTTGACATCCACGACTTCGAGGGCTGGTGCGTATTCTCCTCAATGTTCCTTTACCAGTACAATCTGACAGGATCATACCAGAGGCTGGTCAAGACCAAGGTGCTCGATGAAAATACCATCCTTTGCCGCAACTGGATGCGTGACGGCTATGACATCAAGATGGTATTCCATCCTGAAGAACCTTTGAACCAATATGTTACGATACCTGAAGGCCAGGTTGCATCTGACGAACACTCATTCTTCGGAATCGTTTATGGTGATGACAATATCCTCGTAAGGACAAGCAGTCTGTATGACTCTTATTTTTACACTTTCGGCAAATATCTTTTCGTTTATGCGGAAATGTATGTTGAGACACTAGGGGAAACATTCGGCAGTGTAGGGCATTTCTATAATGTGATGGAGTGGGTGAGCGAGGCTGAGGCACGAAGACTCTTCTATGAAAGCGGAATGCCTGGTTATTATAATGAGTAAAATCATCTGATTATGAATAAGTTGAATATATTTTTGCTTGCCGCTGCGACAGCAGTAACATTCGCAGCTTGTGTTCCAGAAGAAAAACCTGTAGTCATAGAACCGGTTTTTCCGGAAAATCTCGGAACAATCCAGGTGAACCCAGGTGATGTGAGGACCATCAATTTCTCCGCCAATATGGACTGGGAACTTGAACTCAAGGCAGAAGGCGGTTCCCTGTGGTTCTGGCTTGAGGAAGGAAGCCAGCACGTCAAGAAAATTCAGGGCCAGGCAAGCCCGAAAGAGGGGAGCGAAGTTAAAATATTCGTTTCGAATGTCGAAGAATATGACAAGGTCAGGACTTGCGAGGTCATTCTCACAATGGGAGGAAAGAGCCAGACCATTGCAACCCTCACAAGAGGTTCCAAGGAAAGGAACATTAAGGTCTGGAAGGCAAAGACTGATAACAACAGTTTTTCTTATCCGGTAGGTGAGGACGCCAATACCAAATATGTATATGAAGACGAACCACTTGCATCGAATGGAGCTTCCGTTACTCTCGTTTGGCCGGATGAGGCTGATTTTTATCAGATGCCGTTTCTGGTTGAGGCTGACTTTGAGTGGGACTTGGCAGAATTGCCTGATTGGGTGGAAATCCTGAACCTTTCACAGAACAAGGAAGATCGTAACGGAAAAGTGGAGTTCAGAATTCACGCGGATGTGGAGAAAATCACTCTCAAACAACAGGAATGCGCTTTAACATTCATTGGCGGAGAGACCGTCCTTGCTTCATTCAACCTCGTTCTTCCATCTACTGAAAACGTTGTCAAATCTGATTTTCCACAGGAGATGAATTTTTCCGCTGAGGGTAAAATCAATCTTATGGAGATGGAACAGACTGAAATTAACAAGCCCATTCTCTCAGCTGAGGGATTACAGATTTTTATCTCCGATTGGATGGATTTCGCTCCTGTTTCCGGCTCAGAATGGGACAACAGTAATCCGGCCAAACTTCAGGAGGTGCTATATACATTGAAAGTTAAGGAGAATACTCAGACTTCATCACGTACCGGATATATAGTAGCGATTCCAGCCTCTGCCATTCCGTCCGGATTCAATCCTGACCAGGACCTGTATGAAGGAAGCGAAGGCGAAATCAAGGAGGCTTACAAACAATATATCATCTCAACAGTAACCCAGTCGGGGGCGGAAGAAGTCATCGAGGACTTTTTCTCTGTCAGTCAGATTGAAGGCGATGTGACCTTTGGCAAAATTACGGAGGAAGATGCTTCATATGCTCAGTTGTATGCTGCATCAGGCTGCAAGAATCTTTACAGACTGACTTACTATGACAACGATGAAACCAATTACGTCTCTTTGGAATACAAGAAGCAGTTCGGCGGGTTTACCTACCTATCTATGGACTGTAGCTATTATCCTAATGATGAATTCCTTATGGTAATTCTTGGCGAAAGTGTCGCCATTGCTCCTGACTCCAGGTATTGTAAAAGTGAAAGGCTTGAAGCCCTCTTATGTTTCTGGCCAATGGACGGTTCGGACGCACCTATTGCAGTAATCCATGCTGTATATGACAGCAATGCAGAGATGCCAGCACCATTCTCATTCGTGGAACCAGACAAGGTACAAGGCGCAACACTCGAAAAGTTTACCGGTAGTCCTTACAATTATGGCATCTATGGAGTACCTGCGAACAAGATTTATTTGCTGACATACACCGATGACAATCCTCAGAATGCAAAGATCAACTGCCCCGGAGCGCCGATGTATGATTGTGCATATGGCAATGATAGCGGTTCAAGCACTTACTGGCTCACACATGAGATGCTTTCTGCCAACACCATGCTTGTCAAGATGACTTCATCCGGAGAATATGACTATTTCCTCTTTGGAAATAATAATTTCATTTCCGGAGCTCTGTTGTGTACCAAGGTATCTGCCAACTAACGAAATGAATATCAGGATAATATGAAACTTTCAAACAAATATCTTCCTCTATTGCTTTTCTTCTCTTCCCTTCTTATGCTCTCCTGCGTGAAGGAAGAGGAGAAGGATTATAGGGAAAAGGATTATGGCTATGTGCAGTTCAAACTATATAAGGCTGCATCATATGAGCCGGCTTCCAAATCTGTAGTGAGCCAACTGGACTACCTGTCCCAGGCTTGCAAGATAAAGGTTACTCTGACTTATGGCGACCTTACCATCTCGCAGACCCTTGTGCTTTCCGCTGCTGACAAGCAGTCAGCGGAATATGGCTTGAGAAGTGACAAGCTGAAACTTGTCGGTGGCAAGTATGAAGTGGAATCATATGTGCTCTATGATGCCCTTGACCAGGAACTCTATTATGGAGATTCTTCTGGCGCATCCTTCACTGTGGTTCCGGGAGGACTCCAGGTATGTGACCTGACGGCAAATGTTGCTCCGAGGGGAAAGGCGAAGTTCAGATTCGTCAAGGATTTCCAGACCAAAGCATCGGGGAATGAATATACCTTCGATGAGATAAAATATGTAACCCTGACACTTAAGAAAGACGGTTCTTCCGACAAATTTGTCTTTGATATGATAAAGACAAAGTTCGAGCTGGATTTCAGAGAAGATGAACCGGAGATCAGGACCTCATATCTCCAGACAGACACCCTTCTGTCATTGCCTGCTGGCGACTACAAGGTTCTTTCGTACTCAACCTATGATTCTTCCAAGCTTTTGAAGGAAACCAATTCAAATCCGTCCGAGTCAATCTTCCAGGTCAGCGACAACAGGACAACTGAGGCGGATGTAAAGATTACTCTCAGGGAATCTGATGAATATCTCAAGGATTATGCTGCTCTGAAAGTGATTTGGGAAGGCCTTCACGGTGAAGATTGGTACTATAGTGGTGAAGACTTTCAGATTGGAGCGAATTGGAATTTCGACAAGGATATTGACCTGTGGGGTGACCAGCCCGGAGTCGAACTGCACTCCAACGGCCGTGTGGCGTCCATCAATCTGAGTGAATTCGGATTCTGGGGCGATATGCCTGCAGCCATCGGCCAGCTTACGGAACTGGCAGTCCTGTACCTGGGCACACACAATGACCTTAACCTGCTCAACTACGACCCGTCAATATCAATCTCCGGGACTGCCGACAGGATGGAAAGGAACAAGAAATATCTCAAGGCAAAATATCCAGCCACGCAGATGTCTGAACCCGTCGCCCGAGCTTTGATGGAAAATCACATTTCCATTCCGGAAATTGAAATGTATGAGACGATGACCGAGGACCAAATCATCGACCGTGAGAGCGGAAGGAGGTTGATTAAGCCAATGGACCTGCTTTATGGCAAACTATGCAACGGTCTGACCTCGCTCCCTGAGGAAATCGGCAATCTTGTCAATCTTGAACAGCTCTATATCGCAAACGGAAAGCTCCGCGGCCTTCCGGACGTGATGGACAAACTCACTTCAATGACGGATTTCGAGCTTTACAACTGCCCGGAAATGAAATCCTTCCCGTTGGAAATTGCCAAGTTGCCGGCTTTGGAGTCAATCAACCTTTCCAACAATAAACAGTGGAGTGCAGATGAGATTCTTGCTGGCTTCCGTGCCCTGGCTTCAGGCCCTTCTGCAGACAAGATTCAGATTCTGTATCTCAACAATACCTTGTTGGAGGTTGTGCCGGAGGAAATACGCAATATGAAGAAAATCGGTTTGTTGGACTTGGCCAACAATAAGATACACACTATTGAGAAGGCATTCGGAAAGGATATAAATCCTGTCCAATTGTATCTGAACAATAACAACCTCAGCAGCCTTCCTACCGAGATTGTTGACGGGCACAGGATATTCTGTGGTATCGATGACGTTGAAACCTTCTCATTCAGGTTCAATAAATTTACCTCCCTTCCGGACATTTTCCGTTCTGATGCACTGTATATCGCATCTTCTGTGGATTTCTCCTACAATGAAATCACTTCCATAGAAAAAGGTGGCGTTGATGGCAAATACCAGGGAATCAGGGTTGAAACGCTTTCCCTCAGCGGAAATCTTCTCACAGAATACCCGGTTGAATTTGCACAGTCCAACTCCCTTATTCAGTATGTCAATCTGAGCGCCTGCCGTCTGAACAAGATTCCGGAGGGGTCGTTCACATACGAAAATGCAATCAATCTGATGTCTTTGGACCTGTCTTACAATCAGTTGGATGATCTTCCAAAGGAATTCCACTCCGGCAATATGCCATATTTCTATGGCATAGACCTTTCTTACAACAGGTTCAGTTCTTTCCCTTGGGAACCACTTGACAGCGCTTACCTCACCGTGTTCGGGATAAGAGCCCAGAGAGATGCCCAAGGCAACAGATGTCTGTCACAGTGGCCTACAGGCCTGTTCAACCACAAAGGTCTGAGAGGCTTCTATATAGGTTCAAACAACCTCGGAAAGATTGATGACACCATCTCTACCCTGATTTATTATCTCGATATCAGCGATAATCCGAATATCGTCTTTGATGCATCTGATATTTGTTCTGCATATGGGGCCGGATTGTTCTTCCTTATATATGACAAGACCCAGGATATCCGCAACTGCTCCTATATGGCGAATTAGAAAATTGACAGAATATGAAGAAAATCAACATAATACTTTCCATCCTCTGTTTTGTGGCTCTTTCCTGCCAGAGGGTTCCTGAAGTCCCTTTTGATGTGGATGTCAGAGAGATGGAAATCGGTCCTGACGGAGGCACCAGGACTTTCAGCATCAAGTCTCCTACCGGGTGGATTGCCACAACCGAGGCACCATGGATTGCCATTTCTCCGGCTAATGGCACCTCAAGCAGCGAGTGTACCATCGTTGTGGACTCTTCGCTGACCTTCACTTCAAGAGAGGATATCGTAAAGATTAAGCTTGGGGAAAGTGGTGAATACAAAGAGTTTACAGTAAAACAGGCAGGTTATGACCACGCTATCAGCCTTAAGGAACAGAAGGTGGAGATTCCCGAATATGCAGATTATGGCAGCAGAGGGTTTGACATTCCTGTCAATACAAATGTGGACTTTGAAGTTGTTGTGCCGGAAGACGTGACCTGGATAACAGCGAAGAAACCTTCTGCTGACTTTGATAGAGGAGCCCGGCCAAGGAATGTTCTTGTGCATTTTGACTGGACCATCAACTCCCGTCCTTCCGTAAAGGAGGCAGAGATTACCTTCAAACCGAAAACAGACGAACCTCTCGTGAGAAACGATGTCCTGAAGGTTGTTCAGAGTGCTGCTCGTGAAATCGAGGGCGGAACGCCGCAGGGAGATTCCCTTGCTCTGCTTTCCATCGCTCGGGTGCTCAATGTGTGGAATCAGTGGGATCCGTCAGAGAAGATGGAACATTGGGATGGTGTACAAGTATGGAAATCAGGAAAAGATAAAGGACGTGTCCGTTCTGCCCAGTTCTTCCTTTTCTCCACGAAGGAGGGCCTCCCATATCAAGTCAGATATCTCGATGCCATTGAGGAACTCTATTTCTACAGTAACGAGAACTCTTTCCTTTACAGCCTTTCTACGGGAGAAGACATTTGTACTCTGAAATCCCTGCGCAAACTCACTATCGGAGCATATGGATTGACGGAACTCCCGGAAAGTTTCACGAATCTTGAGAATCTGGAATATCTTGACCTGAGCGGCAATAATTTCGAGGAGATCCCGCCTGTGCTGACCGAAGAGCATTTCCCAAAGCTTACTGCCCTGATAATCAATGCCAACCAGAGACACGTTGCGGGAGACCTCTACAATAATTATAAGGAAAACTGTGGCGGACTCATCAAGGAATGTCCGCTGGATGCAGATGGAAAAAGGGAATTCCCTCGCCGTTTGCTCAAGTGGAACAAACTTGATACATTGAGGCTGTCTGTAAACTATTTGCAGGGCACGATTCCGGATTTCTCAGATGAGCCTTCATTCCCGAGATGGACTGCCGAGGAGGTTAATGCTTGCGATACGCTTCCTAGCATACTGATTGGCCTGCCGAAGGTTCTGCCGGAGACGGATTTCTTTGCAATCAACCTGAACAGGCTGCACGGCGAACTGCCGCAGTGGCTGCTTTATCATCCAAAACTTGATTTGTGGTATCCTGACCTTCTTGTTTTCAATCAGGAGGGTAAGGATCAGGACGGCAACCTTGCAGGCTTTTCCAATGCGCCTTCCAATCTGAATTATTACTACGAGCAGTACACCAATAAGAAATACAATCCAAACAATATATCTGCTGAATGAAGATGAACAACATATTAAAAAATATTCTTGCAGTCTTGGTTTTGTCAGGAATGCTTGTCTCCTGCAACTTTGAAGAAAAAGGATTGGAAGAAGACAACAAGCAGCCACAGATGTCCGAGGATGTTCTTCAGGGACAGCTACTTGTGCGTTTTGACCAATCAGTTTCCAAATTACTCTCCCAGGCAGGTCTGACCAAGAGCGCTGCAACCAAAAGCGGAGTGACTTCCGTTGACCAGGTGCTTTCCATACTCGAAGGCTGTTCTCTTGAGAGAGTCTTCCCAGTGGATAGCAGGACAGAGGACAAGGCTGTCAAAAGCGGCCTGGACCTGTGGTACATAGTCAGATTTTCCGAGGATATCCCTGTGGATCAGGTTGCAGCCAAATTGGCTCCTCTTGGAGAAGTCAGCCGGGTTGAGTACAACAGGGCAATCCGCAAGGCATATGACGGGAAAGTGGTTCCTTTGTCAGTTGAACAGCTGAATAACTCTCTTACAAAGGCTTCAAATAGTGCCAAATGGAATGATCCTCTTCTTGGGCAGCAGTGGCATCTTGTCAATGACGGTAATCTTGGCTCAACCAAGTTTCTTGCAGGCTGCGATGTGAATGTACTTGACGCCTGGGACAAATGTACCGGAGATCCTTCCATCATTGTGGCGGTAATGGACGAGGGCGTGGATGTGTTTCACGAAGACCTTGCAGCAAATATGTGGGTGAACGAAGGCGAAATCTGGCGCTCAAAGGAAGATAATGACGGAAACGGGTATGCCGGAGATGTTTACGGCTACAACTTTGCAAAGAATAGTGGAGTAGTCTCCGTGGACAGCTACAATGACAGCGGGCACGGTACCCATGTGGCAGGAGTGATTGCTGCCCAGAATGACAATGGTATCGGTATCAGTTCAATCGCCGGAGGAAACGGCTCGGCTCCAGGAGTGAAGATAATGTCATGCCAGATATTTTCAGGCAACTATACAGCCACCATTCTTGACGAGGTAAGGGCCATCAAATATGCAGCAGACAATGGCGCAGTGATACTTCAGTGCAGTTGGGGATATTCCTCAGGAGCATCCAATCCATATGAATGGACGCCGATGTATTCCACTGATGAACAATGGAAGGCGGATTGCCCGCTTGAGGCCCTGGCTCTGGACTATTTTGTGAATTATGCAGGCTCTCCTGACGGAGTAGTAGAAGGAGGTATTGTCGTATTTGCCGGCGGTAATGAAGATGCTCCCGCCGCTGGATATCCCGGGGCATATGGTGATTTCGTGTCAGTAGCAGCCACTGCAGCCGACTTTACCCCTGCCGTTTATACGAATTATGGTACGGGAATCAATATAAGCGCTCCGGGCGGTGACCAGGATTATTATTGGGATTATGACCAATATGGCGAGCTAGGTGCCATCGGATGTGTCCTTTCCACTCTTCCTAAGTCTGTGTCAGAGTCGGGATATGGCTATATGGAGGGCACTTCAATGGCCTGTCCTCATGTTTCCGGTGTCGTGGCTCTTGGCTTGTCCTATGCCGCAAGGCAGAAAAAGCATTTCAAGGCTAAAGACTTTATCGGGATGCTTTATGATTCCGCTATAGGTTTTGAAAACAATTGGAATGTAGAGCAGCCTAAGGTCTATTACAGATATGTAGCAGATATAGGACTCGTGCATCGTTCATCCTTTGACCTGAAAGAGTACAGGAACAAGATGGGCTGTGGAATGGTGAATGCAGAAGGACTTCTGAATCTTGTTGACAGCCAAGACCTTGGTTATGCGATGTCTTTCCCTAACGTGACGGTAGCCCTGGGTGAGCAGGCCTCTTATTCTCCTTCTTATTATCTGAAAGGCTCATCTTTCACTGTAAGTGTTGAGGATAATAGTGTGGCTACCGCAGAAATGGATGGGAACCGGCTGATAATCAAAGGATTGAAGGTTGGACAGACAAAGGCCTCAATTTCCGGGGATGCTTCGCAGGATTTTATTATAACTGTTAAACCTGCCAACGGTTCAAACGGCTGGCTATAGAAGAATGAGTCGTCTGTTTGCCATATTGTCCGTTGTAGCTGCTGTTTTCTGTTTCCTGCCGGAGGCAGGAGCCCAGATAAGGATAATCCCGAGGGAGAGGCTTGACAGTATTGCCCATCCTTCTTTGAGCCGGGATTCTGCCTTGCTGGTGTTGAGCAGGACTGAAATTGATCTGGGCGAAATATCAGAAGATGCTCCCGAGGCCTTTTTTACTGTAAAAGTGACAAATACCTCATCCAGGGACATAAAGATAAGGCAGACAATCTCCTCCTGCAGTTGCCTGAAAGCATATTTTGACAGGGGGATGATAGGAGCAGGGGAGGAAGCCTCCCTGAAGGCGTCCTTCAACCCCAGGGGACATTTCGGAACTCACACCTACAGGATACAAGTGTTTACGGATGATAACAGCTCTCCAACTTCTATTGTAAAGATAAGAGTAAAAGTAAATGAATAGAAATATGAAACATTTTTTCAGAATAGTTGCAGTCCTGATTGCTGTGACAGCTATTGTATCCTGCTCCAAGACGCAGGAACCGGTAATCGAATATTTGCCCGTTACAGCCAACAATATATCTGGAGACTGGACTCTTGTGGAATTTTCCGGTTCTGAGCTTATAGAAGGCTCATATCTCAACATATCATTTGCCCGCAATGACAAAACCTTCGTGATGAAGCAGAACCTTGATTCTTTCGGCGATATACCGCACGAAACCACGGGTGAATTCAACATTCTTACCCAGCAGGGACAGAGCATCATTCAGGGCAAATATGACCACGATGGAGGCCTCTGGGCCCATGATTACATAGTGTCTGCACTTACTGCAACAACTATGACCTGGATTGCAGTCGGAGAACCTACAAATATTCAGAAATTTGAGAGGCTGAAATAGGTCGGCCTAATACCTCAAAATACCTCATAAAAAAAGGGGACTGCTCTATTCGAGCTTGTCCCCTTTTTCATTGTAGAATTCATTCTGCAGAACCGTGAAGTCGGTCACTTCGACCAGCTCCAACTTGCATTTGTACTTCTTCTTCCATTTCCCGAGGATGGATGTAAAAAGACCTCTGCTCAGGTAGGAACCGAGTATCGGACTGACTTTCAATGTCAGATTGGTGATACCCTTTTCTCCTACATACCAGGCCAGTTTCCTTTCAATGGCCTCGTCAATCACAACACTCGATGATATCTTTCCTGTGCCGTTGCAGACAGGACACACTTCAGTGGTGTTAATCTCTGTCGCAGGCCTGACTCTCTGCCTTGTAATCTGCATAAGACCGAATTTGGTGAGGGGAAGCACATTGTGCTTTGCCCGGTCGGTCTCCATCAGCTCCTGCATCTTCTTGAAAAGCGCGTTCCGGTGTTCCACCGTATCCATATCGATGAAATCGACAATTACGATGCCTCCCATATCCCGGAGTCTGAGTTGTCTTGCAATTTCTTCGGCAGCGTAGCAGTTCACGTCAAAGGTGTTCTGCTCCTGTTCCTTGTTCTTGCCTCTTGTCCCGCTGTTGACATCAATCACATGGAGGGCTTCTGTGTGTTCAATCACCAGATAGGCTCCCTGCTTGATTGGAACTACTTTCCCGAACGAACTCTTGATTTGCCTGGTAACCTCGAAATGGTCGAAGATAGGAGTCTTGTCCTTGTAGAATTTGACAATCTTTTCCTGCTCCGGCGAAATGAGGCCGATGTATTTGCGTACTTCATCGTAGATTTTTTCATCGTTGACATAGATGTTCGAAAACGAATCATTCAGCAAATCCCTGAGGATGGTAGTCGTCTTGCTGTATTCGGTAAACAGCAGCTGGATGCTTTTGGACTTGGCAATTTTAACGAACGAACTTTCCCATTTGTCGATGAGAGACATCAACTCCGCGTCCAAGACTGCGGCATTCTTGCCTTCTGCAGCGGTGCGGATTATCGCTCCGTAATTTTTGGGAAGTATGCTCTTTACGAGTGTTTCAAGTCTTTTCTTTTCCTCCTTGGAGGAAATCTTCTGGGATACGCTCACCTTTTCTGCAAAAGGGAGCAGTACAATGTTTCGTCCTGCCAATGAAATTTCCGCAGTCAGTCTTGAACCTTTTGTCGAAATCGGTTCCTTGACGATTTGGACAATAATCATCTGTCCCGGAGTCAGCACGTTTTCAATCCGGCCTTCTTTCTCAAGAATCTTGCCCGGCTTGATGTGCGAGTACATAGCCTTGTAGTCAGTATTCAGGTTAATTCTCCTGACGAAATCATCGAATGCCTGAAAGTACAGACCGAGGTCAAGGTAATGTACGAATGCCTCCTTTTCGTCTCCGATGTCAACGAAGGCAGCGTTCAGGGAAGGGAGAAGCTTCTTGACTTTTCCAAGATAGACATCTCCTACAGAATAACTGTGCCCCTGGCTGGACTCTTTGTTGAGTTCGATGAGCCGATGGTTTTCCATCAATGCTATCGATACTTCAGTTGAATTGACATCAACAATAAGATCTTTGATAGATTCTTTGTTAGACTCCATTTGGGAATTCCATAGATAAGAACTTAAAACCAAAGAGACCGACCATTCAGGCCGGCCCCTCTTTAGCAGACTGCTAAAATGGCAGACACTGTGAGAAATTTACTTTCTCTTCTTGTGTCTATTCTTGCGCAAACGTTTTTTACGTTTGTGAGTTGCCATTTTATGCCTTTTATGCTTCTTTCCGTTTGGCATAATGAATGAAATTTAAAGCGTTTATATATATTGTAAACTTATTTTACGCTGTTCATGAACTCCTTTGCTGGTTTGAAAGCAGGGATGTTGTGTGCAGGAATGGTGATGGTTGTCATCTTGGTGATGTTCCTTGCTGCTTTCTCAGCTCTGTGTTTGATGATGAAGCTGCCGAAACCACGAAGATAAACCGGGTTACCTTTGGCGAGGGAGCTTTTTACGCATTTAGTGAATTCATCAACTACTTTGAGAACAGTAGTTTTCTCAACTCCGGTTGTTTTCGCAACCTCATTAACGATATCTGCCTTTGTCATAATTATTAAAAATTAAAATCTAACATTTTTCGATATATCCGTGCAAAATTAGATTTAATTTTTCAATTAACAAAAATTTTTAACTATTTTCGCGTTCCTGTCTGTCGCAATGCCGTATTATTTATATGGCACGGAGATTGACGATATTATGTGTGTATGTTTATTTCTTACCAAAACTGCCAATTTGGCAGTAGGGGAGTTTAGTGTAATGTTAATATGGCAAGAATCAAAGACGTTTTAGATGATTTTATGACAAGGGCAGGAGTAGATGTTAATATCATACCCGTGGTGAATGGCGATCCCTTGACAAAGATAGATGAGTCCCAACTTCCGGATACGCTACCAATACTGGCGCTCCGTAATGCTGTGCTTTTCCCGGGAGCGGTGTTCCCGATTACAATCGGCAGAGAAAAGTCCATCAAACTGATAACGGAGGCCGAGTCAAAGAACTATTATATAGGTGCGGTTCCTCAGAATGATTTTTCTGTAGAGGAACCGACTCGCGCAGATATGTATGATTATGGTACCGTGGCGCGTGTTCTAAAGACTTTCGAGCTTCCGGACGGAACCCTGACCGCCATACTGCAGGGCTATAAGAGACTCAGGCTCGGGGATTTCATTTCCGACACTCCGTGGCTGTGCGCAAGGGTAACATATTTGAATGATGTGCCCGCGATTGCTGACAAAAAGACAGAGATGGTCGCGGATATGATAAAGGAGCAGACCCTCTCCCTGACAAAATCCTCATCCTATGTGCCGAGGGAGGTTTCCGAAGCCATAAGGAATATTGATGATCTTGAGTTCCTTGTCAACTTCGTGGCTACTACCGTCGATGCCGAAAATATAATGGACAAGGTGGATCTCCTTCAATATGACGAGGTTATTGTCAGGGCATACAAACTTTCCCGGATGCTTGACAAGCAACTTGAACTTCAGAAAATCAAGCAGGAGATAAGCCAGAAAGTCAAGACCGAGATAGATCAGCAGCAGAGGGAATATTACCTGAACAACCAGCTCAAAACCATCCAGGAGGAACTTGGAATGGATGAGATGGAAGATTTTGCAGTGTTTAGGGAGAAGGCGGAAACCAAGCTCTGGCCTGCCGCTATCCAGGAAGCATTCGACAAGGAAATGATGAAATTGGAGAGGTTCAATCCGAATTCTCCGGAATACAGCAACCAATACAATTATATCCAGTTTATGCTGGATCTTCCTTGGGGAGAGATGTCTTCGGACAATCTGGACATCAAGCACGCAAAGAAGGTTCTTGACAAGGACCACTATGGTCTGGATAAGGTCAAGGAAAGGATATTGGAATATCTTGCCGTTCTCAAGTTGAAAGGAGATATGAAGTCACCTATATTGTGTCTTTACGGCCCTCCAGGTGTCGGCAAGACCAGCCTTGGCAAGTCAGTGGCCAGCGCTCTTGGCAGAAAATATGTCAGGATATCACTCGGCGGCCTCCACGATGAATCAGAAATCAGAGGACATAGAAAAACCTACATAGGAGCGCTTCCGGGCCGGATATTGAATGCCATCAACCGTGCAGGAACCTCCAACCCGGTGATTGTACTCGATGAGATTGACAAGATTGGCAATGACTATAAGGGTGACCCATCTTCAGCACTGCTTGAAGTGCTTGACCCGGAGCAGAATACAACCTTCCACGATAATTATCTCGACCTCGACTATGACCTTTCCAATGTCCTGTTCATCACGACAGCCAACAATGTAGAGACCATACAGCCGGCTCTCAGGGACAGGATGGAGATGATCAATGTAACCGGTTATCTGGCAGAGGAAAAATATGAAATCGCCAAGCATTTTCTCGTGCCGAAACAGTTGGCAGATCACGGTCTGGACAAGTCCCAGCTCAAATTTGACAAATCAGCGCTGGAGCACATCATCGATGATTATACTCATGAATCCGGTGTCAGGGGACTTGAAAAACAGATTGCAAAGGTCGCCAGGGTTGTTGCAAAGAGGATTGCTATGGATGAACCATACCCTTTGACTCTCAAAAAGGAGCATTTGAAGGAATTCCTCGGACTTCCGACCAATTTCCACGACATGCAGAAGGGCAACGAAGCGCCTGGAGTCGTTACCGGCTTGGCCTGGACCTCGATGGGCGGAGAAATCCTTTTCATTGAAAGCAGCATAAGTGCAGGAAAGGGAGTCCTGACGATGACAGGAAATCTCGGAGATGTAATGAAGGAGTCCGCTACGATTGCTTACCAGTACCTTAAGGCTCATCCTCAATTGACCGGAATGTCCTACGAGGACTTCTCCCAGAAGGATATACACGTGCACGTTCCTGAGGGCGCGGTTCCGAAGGATGGACCTTCTGCCGGTATTACGATGGTCAGTTCGATGGTGTCCGCATTCCGTAACTGCAAGGTCAAAAGCGGAATCGCAATGACAGGCGAAATGACTCTCAGGGGCCGTGTGCTGCCTGTCGGAGGTATCAAGGAAAAGATACTGGCGGCAAAACGGGCCGGCATCAAGACCATCCTCATCTCGAAGGAGAATGAAAAGGATGTTCTCGATATCAATGAAATCTATGTCCGCGGCCTCTCATTCGTGTATGTCGAGACCATACAGGATGTGATTGACTATATTTTCTGACAAGATGGAAGTCAAGATAGAAAAAAGTTGGAAAGACGCGCTTTCGTCCGAATTCGGTAAACCCTACTTCGAGTCGATGGTGCGTCTTCTGCATTCTGAAAAGTCTGAAGGAATGGTTATCTATCCTCCTGGGAGTCAGATATTCAGAGCCTTTGACCTCACTCCTCTGGACAAGGTGAAGGTGGTCATTCTCGGCCAGGACCCCTACCACGGCCCCGGTCAGGCAATGGGGCTTTCGTTCTCGGTTCCGGACAATGTCCCTGCGCCCCCGTCCCTTAAGAATATCTTCAAGGAAATCGAATCCGATTTGGGAATCAAGATGAGCGGCCATCACAATTTGGAAGGCTGGGCAAGGCAGGGAGTCCTGCTTTTGAATTCAGTTCTGACTGTGCGTCGCGGTGAACCAACTTCCCACTCCAATATAGGTTGGGGCCCGTTTACAGATGCTGCAATCAAGTGTATATCAGACAGATGTGATGGTGTTGTCTTCCTTTTGTGGGGCAATTTTGCAAGAAGCAAAAAACCTCTCATTGACACCTCCCGGCATCTGGTTCTGGAAGCAGCCCACCCGTCACCTCTGGCCCGAGGAGCCTTTTTCGGCTGTCGTCATTTTTCCAAAGCCAATGAATATCTTGTCAGTCGTGGCAAAACCCCTGTTGACTGGCAGTTATAGGAATTTTCAAGAATTACGAATATCTAAACTGAATGATATGAAACGAAAAGCACTTTTCCCGGGGTCTTTTGACCCCTTTACTGCAGGACATCTTAATATTCTGAAACGTGCCTTGACAATGTTTGACGAAGTTGTTGTAGCAGTGGGAGTCAATATAGACAAAAGGGGTTTCTTCCCTAATGAAAAGCGTATTGAAATAATCCGCCAGGCGACTTCTTCCCTCAAGGGTGTGAGCATCATACAGTACGACAACCTCACCATCGACACCTGCCGCGCTCTTGGCATTCATCACATCGTGCGTGGAGTACGAAATATGATTGATTTTGAGACGGAACGCTCCATTGCCGATGCCAACCGCAAACTGGCTCCTGACATCGAGACCATTATCATCCCGACGGCGCAGGAGTATGCTCACATATCCTCCACGGCAGTCCGTGACCTTCTTAAGCACGGTGGAGACACCTCTCTTTTTGTTCCTGAGAATGTAACCCTATGAAGACAAGATTGTCGGGAATTGTAGCATTGTTTCTTTTCCTTCCCCTTCATCTTTGTGCCCAAGGCGTTGATTCGCTTGGCCTGTCTGCTTTGAATTCCAAACTGGAAGAGTATCTCTCGGCTATCAAGACAGAAAGTCTCTCCGTTCAGCAGGAGGAGTGCGACTTTCTTATTGAAAGCTGCTCGGATTCGCTTGTGCGCCAGAGTGTTGCAGTGTATCTGTATGATCACTACCGTAAGTCGGAAGTGATGGGATTCGAGGCTGTCGCAATTCATATATTCGACCGTTGGTTCTCTACAGGGAAGGTAGTTTTCGGGGATGAGATGAAGCAGTTTGAGGCCAGACTTTTCGCTGATTTCAACCGTCAGTCCCTGCTTGGAATGAGGGCGCCTTCGCTGGAGTTGGAGACGGATGGGGGAGAATGGGTGCAGGTTGTGCCGGAATCTGGAATCCAGCCCGGGTTTAAGGTTTTGTATTTCTATGATACCCAGTGTGTCAAATGTTCAGCTGAGACAATCCTGCTTACCAATGTGCTTGCAGTTGAGGATTTTCCGCTGACTGTTTATGCTGTATATGTCGGAGAGGACCGTCAGCAGTGGGATGAATACCGTCAGAAGAGGTTTTCTTTTGAGTCTGCCGAGGCCAGGGTCGTGCATTGTTGGGACAGGTCAGAGTCTTCAGATTTCAAGATGAAATATGGCCTTCTCAAGACTCCTGGAATGTTCCTTCTGGCTCCCGATTACACCATTCTCGGCCGATTCCTTGATACTTATTCGCTCACTCTGATGCTCAAAGGATTATATTCTCACCCTGAATTGGAATATGGCTCACAGGAGGCAATGCAGGCAATGAGGCAAGTGTTCGGCGGGGCTTCAAAGTCGGAATTGATAAATGCTGCTGACAGGATTGCTGAACGGACTTTGCCCAAGGGAGATACGTTGTCTTTCAGACAGATGATGGGAGATATGCTCTATTTCTGCGCCTCTGAACATAAGGAACATACTGTGGATGCGACTGAGTATCTGATAGATAGGTATGTTGATGGCTGTCCCGGCGCCTGGGCTTCGGCTGATGACAGTCTTAAGGTTGTGGGCTACTCTGCTATCGTTTCAGATCTTCTGTCACGGGAAAAACCTGGGAAGAAGATTGCCCGTGTTAAGGTTCCTGCCGTTTTGCAGACCAAAAAAGGTACCCGTTCGGGAGTATTCCGCCTGGACAGGCTTCGGGCAAAGACCAATTACATATTTTTCCAGTCACCACAGTGCAGCAATTGCCGTATGGAGAAGGAGGCTCTTTCTGCATCCTGGGACAGTCTTGGCAGACCTGATGTGCTTTATATAGATTTCGATGCAATCAGTCAGTCCAATCCAGACTTGATGGCCCTCCTGCTTGATTCCTTCGACCTGACATCCCTTCCCCATATCCTTGTAACGGACCGCCGTGGCACCATCCTTCGCCGTTACGTTTCTTTTCTGCCATAAACCGTAAGCGTCTCCGCGATGACGCATTGACGAGAATCATCAATCCATCTACCTTTGCGGGAAAAGAATCTGAAGATGGAAGAATCAACACCGGAGCTTGCCGCAACCCGTTATCGCAGGGTCATAGAAGGCTACAAGTCGAGGCTCAGAACCAATCCGGATCTGAAGCTGAGTGAGTACTGTAAGGAATCCCATACCAACTACCGAGGCGTCATCGACTGGACGAAGCGTCTGGAAAGAGGGTTTTTTGAGATGCCCCGCAAGAACGCCGACACGGACTATTACGAGCTCTCGTGGGAGACGTTCAGCTTCATAATGTCCGGCATCTCGTTGGAAAGCGTGTGCTTCCGTAAGCGCTACAGAACGCGCTTTATGAGCATATAATCTTTTGATTATCAATAAAATAAATTGTAAAAACTCTTGCTTTTCCCATAAAAAGTTCGTACCTTTACTATATGGGAAAGGACATGATAATAGCAATCTTGCAGTCGCAGCTGGAGGCGTCGAATGAAACGGTAAAGCGATTGAATGCCACCATAGAATCAATGGAGGCAAGCTTCAACGCCACCATCTCCGAACTCAAGGCTACAATCTCCAATCTCGAGAATCTTCTCAAGGAACGCGATGAATCTCTTGGCAAAGCCGCCAGTCAGATGCGCGGGATGAAGGCGACCTTCCTTCCTGACCGCTGGACAAAAGAATAGCAGGGCACCTACCCTGCTTTCTTTATGCATCGGCTACGTCCACGCGGAGACGCTTACCGTTTTTCGAAGAAAATTCTGTCAAAAGGCGACTTTTTTTAGAAAAATTCTAAAATAGTTGTCATTTTTTTGGTGGGGGGGGGATTTTTTATATATCTTTGCCGTTTGACACGGTAAAATATGTGGGATGCGTAGTGTGGTCACCCCAAATGATGTAACTATGAAGAAATTGTGGTGTGTTTCCATAGTTGCGTTTTGCGCAACTTTGAGTATTCACGCTGCTTCGAAAGAGATTTCGGAGCAGTGTGTTTTTTCACGTGCCGCAGCCACCACCGCCCCAGTCGCTACCGCCGCCGAAGTCGCAGCCACCTCAGCACCAACTGACACTACAGCACTGGCTGACACTACGGCAACCACAACGGAGCCGCAGACTTTCAAGCTGTTCTATGTGCGGGACGAGATTGTGGTGAGGGAGGACTATCTTGACAATGCGGAGCAGATGAGGCAGATCAGGGAGCATCTCGCATCTTCGCCACACATCGACAGCATCACCATCCGTGCCTACGCATCGCCGGAGGGAGCGTTTCGCCACAACCGCTACCTGTCGCAGCAGAGGGCTGTCGCTGCCAGGGACTTCATCCTGCAGAACGCCTCAGGCCGCAGCGACCTTTCCGAGGAGAATATCCGCCTCTGTCCGATGGACGAGAACTGGGAAGGCCTCAGGGAAGCGGTTGAGCAGAATTACCACAGACACGACCGCGCCAGGGTTCTCGCCATTATCGATGACGACAGGGTGGGACCTCAGACCAAGAAGTGGAGACTGGAGCAGCTGGATGGCGGTTACACCTGGAAGTATCTCCTGAGGAAGTATATGCAGAGGCTCCGTTATGCGACCTGGGTATGCATCTGGGAGTCGCCCGAGCCCGAACCCGAACCTGAGCCGGTACCAAGGCCGGAATTTGAAACCGTTCCAGAGGTGGCGCCGATAGCCTATACACCGACATTCGAGGCCCCTCAGACTGATATTTCCAACGAAAGACGCTCCGAAGCCCACCGCAAGAGGACCATCCTCGCCCTGAAGACCAATATGCTTTACGATGCGGTTTCAGTGCTGAACTTTGCGGTAGAGTTCCCGATAAACGAACACTTCTCCGTCCTCTATGAGCACCATTGTCCGTGGTGGCTGAGCAGGAACAACCGCTACTGCCTCCAGTACCTCACCTTCGGCGGCGAGTTCCGCTGGTGGTTTGCGCCGAGGGTTAAACCTGAATCGGAGAAACGCAAACTCAGGGACGCTCTCGTTGGGCACTTCCTGGGAGTGTATGGTTATGGCGGTAAGTTCGACTTCCAGGCGAAGACCAAGATGGGATGCGTGCAGGGAGATCCGCTCAGTTTCGGACTTACTTATGGTTATTCGCTCCCTGTGAGCCGCTATCTGAATATCGAGTTCTCCATCAGTGCGGGCTATGTACGCGTTCCGTATCAGCACTACATTCCGACTCCGGACTGGCAGATTCTAATCCGCGACAGGGACAGGGCGGGAGTTGCCCACTATTTCGGTCCGACGAAGGCCGAAATCAGCCTCGTCATCCCGATCCGCGCCAATTTCAAGGTCAGGGACACCGCCACGGCAGGAATCAAGGCAGGAAAGAAAGGAGGTGAGAGATGAGGCGGATGTTGACAATGTTGAGGAATTTGCGGGGGACGCTGAGTCTGCTGGCGGTGCTTGGTGTGTTGGCGGCATCGTGCGAGAGGAGGCCGCTGGAGGATTTGTCGAATACGCACTATGTGAGGGTGTATGTGAATGAGGATATCCTGAATGTGACACAGGGCTTCTACAATCCTGAGTACGCAAGGCCGGCCTATGACAGCCCGCAGATTATGCGTATCGTGCTGGCGGATCCGCAGACCGGACTGACCAGGGCGGACCGCTACCTGAGGACCATCGGGCACGATGAGAGGGGAACATACTATGAGGGTTATGTGATTGCAGACCCGGGAGAATATGACGTTTTTGCCTACAACTTCGATACGGAAGTGACGCTGATCAATCATCCGAACGACTTCTCGAATGCGTTCGCCTACACCAATGAGATTGCGTCGCACCTGAGGACGAGGCTCTACAGCCGCTTCCTGACGAAGGCGCCGGCACCGGATGACAAGATTGTGTATGACGCCGACAACCTGTTCGTGGCAAGGAGCCGTGGGGTCCAGGTGCCTTATTCCAACAAGATTGATACGCTGAGGACTGTGCAGGGCGATTATTTCGAGGCGGAGAGTCTTGTGAAGTACTACTATCTTCAGGTGAGGGTGAAGAATATACGTTATGCGATTTCGGCCTCGTCACTTCTGGACGGTATGTCAGGTTCGGCGCAGCTGTCTTCGGGTCTGATGAATGAGGATGACCCTGTGACGGTGTATTTTGAGATGATTCCGGGAGGGGAATCGCAGGCGGCTGGTATTGCTCCCGTGAAGGGCGATCCGACGGCTGGAAGTACTGATGATGTGGTGATTATCTATACGACTTTCGGTACTTTCGGTAAGATTCCGTCCTTGGAGAGCAATCTTTCCATCACGTTTGATTTTACGACGGTCTATGGTCAGCCGTATTTCGAGACTTTCGATATCACGGATCTGTTCCTGACTGAGGATGCGATAGTGCGACAGTGGCTGTTGATTGACAAGACGATTGTTATCCCCGATCCGCCGAAGGGATCCAGCGGTGGTTTCCGTCCTGGAGTTGACGAGTGGGGGGATGTTAATACTGATATAATTATTTAATTTACAATATTTTATTAATCAATTTTCATTTCTACATTATGAAAAAGTTTTTCTTTTTAGCAGCTCTCGCCAGCGTAGCGCTTGCCAGCTGCGTCAAAAACGAACCTGCAAAGGTTGACTCCCAGAAGGAAATTACCTTCACTACACCTGTGCTTGCCGTGCCTACCAAGACACAGGAAATCCCAGGAACGGATTACCTTAGTTCTTCTCCATCATTTGGAGTATATGGCTGGTATGTAGCAGGAGCAACATATGTTGCTGACGATGCCACTGCGTATATGCACAATGTTGAGGTTAAACATACTAATTCAATTCACGACCCTGCCGATACTGGAGATGAGGGTGCTTGGATTTCAGATGATGCTTACTATTGGCCAAAACAGGGATCAATCACTTTTGATGCATACTCGCCTTATTCCATTCATACATTGGTTACTGGTGATAAGACAAATGGCTTGACTATCACTGGTTTTGGGGTAACCAATGTCCTCGATGACCAGGTTGACCTTCTCTACTCTACAAGGGCTTATGACAAGACATCAAGTAAGGGAACTACCAATGATAGGTATGACGGTGTTGATATCGTGTTCAACCACGCCCTTTCTGTAGTGAAGTTCACTGCAAGGACTGCAGCGGATTACTCTCCAACTACTACAATCAAAGTCACAAAGATTCAGATTGTTGATGCTCTTACAAATGCTACATTTAAACAGAATGTTGACAATAGCGCAAGGACTGATAATCCAGAATGGACAGGTCATACTACTAATGCCACTTTTACTTCATTGGATACGTCAGAGGGATCTGCTACAGCATTATCTACAACAGCAGAAGATCGTGGTGTTTCAATGATTGTCCTTCCTCAGGACTTTACTGCATCAACCAAGTTGTATATTGAGTACTATATTAAAACTGGATCTAGTGCCCCTATTAAGCAGACTTTCGAAATTTCACTCAATGATAGTGGTTTTAGCTATACAGAAGGTGGTTCACCTGTACCTGTCACTGGCTGGGAGATTGGTAAGAGATATACTTACAACCTCGTCATTGGACTTGATAAGATTTACTTCGCTCCTTCAGTAACTGACTGGACCGACGTGAATGTAACCGTCCCTCAGATCTAATCTAACATTTAATCCCATCCGGCCTGACCGCCGGTTGGGATTCCAATTATGAAGAAGATAGTCCGCATATTGGTCTGTGCGCTTGCCGTAGCGCTGCTGGACGCCTGTCTGACAGAGCGTCGGGAGTCCTTCGACCCCGACGTGCCGCTGACATTCCAGCCGGCAATGTATATGCAGATGGACGGCGAATGGATGGGCGACTACCCCGCAGGACGACCGTTCGGGGTGTGGGCCTGGAGCCTGCAAGCGGACAAAGAATGGAAAAACGACGCCGAATTAGCCGAGCCATTCCTCGAAAACGAAGAAATCGCCCCCTCATACGACCTCTACTGGACCCCGTTCAAGCCCGTCCTCTGGCCATCCCGAAGCAGGAGACTCACCATCATTGCCGGCTCACCATACTCCAAAGTGGCAGCCTGCACGAAAGAAAAAGGCATCGAGTACCGAAATGTTGATATGACCATCGACCAGACCGACCTTCTCTACACCGTCCCGCAGACGGACCTGGACAAGGTCTCAAGCGGCGGCAACGTGACAATGCCGTTCAGCCACGCCCTCTGCCAGGTGGCCTTCAAGGTCAAGAACATCGGAACGGACTCAGACGGCGACAAATTCAACGTACTGAAAATACAAATCGCCTCGGCCCTGTGCAAAGGAGACTTCCGCTCCCTGCCGGAGCCATCCTGGACGACAGGACAGGAGACAGCCACCTTCACCTTCCTCGACGGAAACGAGACATCGGACACAATGGCTAAACAACTCGGGCAGTCCGTCCTTCTCATCCCGCAGAGGATGAACACCACAGTGGACGTAACCTATGAATACCACACCGCGCAGGGAACCTACATAAGCTTCACCAACTCCTGTCCCCTGCAGGCAGACCTGCTCCCGGGCAGACGATATACCTACACCTTAGCACTCGGAATCGGAGAGGTGAAATTCGTTTCCGACGTAATATCGCATTGACCTGACAAGAAGATGACAAGAATACAGAACATATTTGCCGCCATTATCCTGCTGCTCCTTCCGGCCTCCTGCCTGAAGGTCGAGCAGAGGGAGACTCCGCCAGAGGACAGCCCTGTGTCCTTCTCCTACCCTGTCGTGACAGCCGAGAGGACAAAGGTCGTCACCGGCAGCCTGACGGACTATCCGGAAGAAGAGCAGTTTACCGTATTTGCCTTCTATTCTCCAGGCAACTTCAACGGATGGAATGCCGCCTCCGGCACCCTCTATATGGATAAAATCGAATGTTCCTACGACGCCGCTCTCAACGGCTGGAAACCTTCAACGACATATTACTGGCCGAAGAACGGAAAGCTCACCTTTGCAGCATATTCCCCTTCACAGCTCAGCAGCGATGCTGCTGTGAGCTACGGCGAGGACGGCTTCAAGTTTGAAGGAGTACAGGTTGCCCAGACGCAGAATGACACCGACAAACAATATGATATCCTCTACAGCGAGCGCTCGATGAACAAAACCTCCAGCACCGGAGGCACCACCTACAGCGGAGCCGACATCAACTTCCGCCACGCTCTCTGCACGGTCCGCTTCAAGTTCCGCTCCAGCCAGAACTACGAGGGCGGCACCTCCACAGTCATCAAGCGCGTGGAAATCCTGAACGTATATACTCGTGGAAATTTCGAGGAAAATATAAAAACTTCTTCTCAGGCAACTTATTCAGCCACACCTGAGTGGACGGCACAGGACTCACCTGTTGACTATCCCGCAGCCCCTTCAACTTTGAACCAGACCGTTACCAAAGATACAAAGGATCTGGTGGGCGGATATGACCTGATTCTGATGCCTCAAATGTTCGACCACGGCTCCGGCGTTCACGTCACAATAAAGGTAACCTATGACGAGGGTGCGGTACTTGGCAAGGTGGCCAACATCGACCTTGTGAACGGTTTTGACTCCAATAACGACGGAATCGGGGATACATATTTCAATGACGGAACCAATGATATTACAGGCTGGGCACCTGGACGGAAATATACCTATACCATCACTTTCGGTAAATACAAGATCCTTTTCACCCCGACGGTGGATCCGTGGGCAGAGGGTGGCAATTCATCTGAAGATATGTAATGGAAATGAAATTTAGAACCTTCATATATTGTCTGGTACTTGGTGCGGTGGTCCTTTCCTCCTGCTCCAAGCCGGATGGCCCTGTCCCGGGGGATGGAAAGATGACCTTCAGCGTCACTGAGGTGGACGGAATGAATCCCACCAGGGCGATGATAGAGGATATTGCAACTCTTCAGACGGCCTGCACCCCATCCTCCCTTACGCCTTTCACCCTTCAGGAGAGCATAGGCATATGGGCCGACTTCGACTATATGGGATCCACCACCAAGAACCTCCTCTCCAATGTGGAATTGGCATATTATGACAAGGAGGCTGGAAACGCGGAAGGGTGGAACTATAATTACGGCACTGACGAGGAATACTGGCAGCTGGGCGGAGTCTATCGCTTCAGGGGCTACTACCCCCAGCAGTACCTCAGAAACAACGATATGATTATGTCCACGTCTTCGGCCACAACCTTTGTCGTGGATTACAATACCCTCACCACCCAGGAGGATCTGATGGTCTCATACCAGGAAGTGGACACCAAGACCTGGCCGGACCTCTCCAAGCCTATTTCCTTCCAGATGCACCACGCCCTTGCAGCGATGCAGTTCCGCATCCAGTTCAAATATTCCGAGACCGACAAATATTTCGATGAGGATGCCCTGACAGCCTGCTGGATGACCAACACCACCAACGACGGCCTGGGCTGCGTGGGACTGTTCGGCTACGGCGCGTTGGATGAAGGTGGCAATTATGATGCGGAGAAGATGGTGTGGAAATCCAGTTTCTCCCCTTTCAAGGACGAGACATTCTACAAATGGGAATATACGGGCGGCACGGACGGAGGACTCAAGTTCTGGAATGAAGATATTGCCGGAGTTGACAATGCTCCGAATCAGGAGGTTCATCAGGCCGTGGCCTATTCCGTGGCACCGACCGGTTCCGGTAGCCTGTATTCGGGGAATTCCGGATGGATATTCGTGATGCCGCAGAAATCGGAAGGTGATGTACAGTTCTGTTTCACCACCAAGAAGGGAGGGGCGGACAACATCTATCACGTGACCATACCTCTTGTTACGGGCACGGATGCCAACGGCCCGAATCCTACGGGCAGGGAGTGGATACCGGGGTACAGATATACCTACACCATTTCCATCACCAAGACCAACCTGGACGTGATGATCAGCATCGCACCCTGGAACAAATATGATTCATCATTTGATATACCTATTTAAAAGATGAGAAAATACTTCAAATATATATGTCTTCCACTGTTTCTGGCTGCCCTCTCTTGCGGAAAGGCCCCTCTTTCCCCTCAGGACGGCCTGCTAGCCGACCTTGTCCTGGACATAGAGTCCGCCGGCTTGAGCATCTCCACGAAGTCGCTGACCGTTCCCGGCGGTGGCGGACTGGTCGCTGACAACGGCGATCCTGCGACCTGGACCCCGTGGGAGAGGGCGGTGGACGGTCAGGGAATGTACCGCCTGACGCTTTTCCTGATTGAAACTTCCACCAATAACCTGGTTGGCTACAGGGATATATATTATTATGGTGACTGTGACGGGGATGGCGATGTTGACTATGGAAAGGAGAAGGGGGACATCAACTCTTCCGACGGCAACCACAACGGATGGTGGGACGGCAGCGCAATTATGCCAACCTCTACCCACGGGGCGATGGCAAAGGTCTCTTTTGAATATGACGACCCTCTGCACAAGTCTTCTTCCGGAACGAGTTTCGAATCACTCAAGAGGGGAAAGTACAGAATCATCGCCGTGGCCAACTGGTCTGCCGAGAAAGGCTCCACTGCTGAATCGACTTATGGAATGACATTGACGGGACACCCGGACGGAGTGCAGAAGTTTTCCGGACTGGGCAGCGACCTCGGGGACGGCAACACCTTCAAGGATATAGTCGAGAGCATCAAGACCGAGTTCCAGACGACACTCGAAAGCGGCACTGCAAAGAAATTCAGCGAATATGCAAAGTATTCAGCCTTTTCGGATTTCGTGCTCAATTCCTCTTCTTCTTCCTTCCTGTGCTACCCGATGCCGATGCCTCTGGTGGCTGTCGAGGACATCGAGGTGGAGCCGGGCTTCAACCACAAGTCTCTCCAGATGAAACGCTGCTATTCGCGTGTGAGGATAACGGTGGTGAACAACTCCGTCTGTGACCTGACGGTCCACAACCTTTCTTTCTGTAACAAGTTCACCAAGACGAAGACCTATCTTTTCGACAATCCTTCCGATCCTGACAGGTGTTTCACCCTTACCGGCGCCCTTTCTGGAGCAACTGAGGGCGCTCCCGTAGCGACTAACGCCTATGCACTGCAGTCCTTCTCGACTGACAAGGTCGTCCCTGCCCTGGGCGGAGTCAACACCGTCCTCCTTTTCGACTCCTACATCCTGGAGAACCGCGACCTGAGCAATCCTCTGACCTACACGCTGGATTTGGAGTACGTGGGGCAGACGGGAAGGCCGTATTATGAATATACATACACCCTTTCATCAACAACTGCCATAAAAAAACCTTCTTCTTCACAGATTGAGGATGGCGGATTCTATCTTATGAAGAATCAGAACGGCCAATCTCGCTTCCTGTATGATTATGGTTCTTATGTGGGCACATATACCGGTGTTAACTCTGGCAATAATGTCAGTGTTTCCGACTTGCCTGTTCCTCTCCCGGAAGAACTTGTATGGAAACTTGAGTCCACAGGTACTGCTAATGAATATTACATCAAGACGCCCGGCACTACACCTTATTATATGGATAATCCTGGCTCAAATGTAGCATTGGTTCCTATAAAAGGCACATATTTCACACTGCTCTCTGGTAATTCCGGCTCCAACATTGCTATGAAATCAAGTTCATCAGCGAACTATATCAATGTTAATGGAAGCAACCAGGATCAGGTAATGGGATGGACTGATGCAGATGGTGGTTCCCAGTTCCAGTTTTATAAGGTTGATCAAAATAGAATAGAAAAAGTGACTCCGGTTACCTACAACAAGCCGATTACGCTGACCAGTATCGATCCGATTACCGCAGCTGTTTCACCGGTGAACACCATCAACAGGAATGATTTCATCAATATAGTGGTCACAGTTTCGTTCAACAAGGATGCCGGAGATCTTGAGTTCGAGGTGAGCGAGTGGAAGAATAAATCCGGTGATATAGAATTCAACTGATGAAAAAGAGAATTATCATATTATTTGCTTTTCTGGCAGCGTTTGCACTGTCCTCCTGCGTAGAAGAGAACCTTCGCGAGGGAACGGTAGGGGACAAGATTGTGCCTGTCAATCTTAGTTTCGGAACACAGCCTTTCGGACAAGTCGAAGTCAATACGAAGGCGACCATCGGAATCGTACCGGAGTCCCGTGTGTCAAATATGTTCCTTTTCATCTTTGTTGGTGGCAAGAGGTACTATGCGCATTATTTTGATTCTGCCGACCTTGTGCCCAACAATGATGCATTGGTGGCATCCTATGAGAACTGCTGGCTTGTGGACCAGAAGACTTCAGATGCCGATGTTGCGACCAACGGAACGATGCATCTGTTCGCACCGGTGCTGACGGGCGGAACCTTGTATGCGATTGCGAATATTGATGCCGATATGGTGAACATATCCCCGGAAAAAATCAATGTCATTACCACTGAGGCTCAATTGCTCGAACTGACGGCTTCCCTCAATCAGGAAATCACATCCCGCAACGGCCTTTTCCCGATGACGGCCAAACTCGAGAACATTACAATCAATGAGACAGGCATCAAGAAGGGAAGCGGAGAGAGTGCAAAGATATATCTGGACAGGGTGGATGCCAAGGTGATGGTGAATCTCAGGGTTGATAAGGGCTATAAGTCAGTGACAACGGATGAGTCCGGTACTGAGACCACAACCCAGACCCTGAAAGAATTCCGTCCGGACTCCTGGAGGGTGGTCAATATCCCGAAGGGCAGCTACGTTCTTCCTCGTGCTGCAGATATGACGACGGATTATTTCAGCACATCTGCGGTAGCCTTCGAGACAACTGAGACACAGACTTTTACATCCGGGGGTACAACCTATTCCACCGATGTGCACGGCTTTTCCTTCTATATGCTCGAAAACCGTCCTGCTTCGAAGAAATCCGTGGGTGGCAACTACCACCTTCGTGACAGGAGGGTGAAAGATCCTGCCACGGGGGAATATGCACTTGATTCCAACGGTGAAATGTGGGAATATGCGCCGGAGAGCGGAACTTACCTTGAGGTGAAGGGTGAGGTCGTGATGGACGTGGACGTGTCTTCCGATGCAAAGCAGCAGCAACTCGCGGCTGATGTCACCTACTACATCCACCTGGGCGACATTGCTTCATCGAAGGATAATTATTCCATAGAGAGGAATACCATATATACATATAATATAGTCATCAAGGGTGTCACCAACATCGAACTTGAGGTGCGGACTTCCAGCGGCAATCTCTCCGAACTTCAGGAGAATGAGTCGGGTGCGACAGGTGCCGTATATGTGGCCAAGGAGTCCATCTTCACCTTCGATGCGCACTATGGCCAGAGGGTGTTCTGCTTCGATTCGGCCTACATCGAGCCGGACAACGTGACCTGGTATGTGAAGACTCCTTTCGGAAAGGAGGGTGTGCCGGATAAGATTGGCGATACGGAAATCCCGTCCGGTCTGGACTACAAGTGGGTGCATTTCCTTCCCAACAAGATTTCCAGCAGTTCCAACTACATCTACAACGGGGTTACCTACACCTACGATGGAGGTGCCACTCCGTTCTCCCATAACAATATGCCGTGGCCGGGCGACCCGGATGACGGTGTGGATTACAAATTCTATGAAAGCACGCACAAGCTGGTTACCAATGGTGTTGAACACGGTCTTACCGAGGCTGACCTGATGGATGTGCTCGGCTTTACGGCCTACATCAAGGACCAGAAGCGCCGTCTGGATGCGGGTCAGACCAATGACTTCCGTGTGGAGTTCGACCCGGAGTGGCTGGAATGGTACAATGACAATCATCCGGGAGCCGAGGTGACCGATCCTTCCTCCGATCCCAACGGGGTGTGGTTCCGCAAGAGGATCTATATGACGGTGTTCGTGGACGAATTCTTTTATGAGGAACATCCGTTCACCCCTGACGTCCCGAAGAGCGAACTCTGGAAGTCCTTCGTCAATCAGCCAAACCGCCTGATGCACATCCTCTGCGACGCCAACCTGAGTTTTGACAAGGAGAGTTCGGCAACGGGCAGCGTCATCACCATCCGCCAGCGTTCCATCCAGACGCCGTACAATATGGAGAAGGCCGACCTTACCTCCGGCTGGGGCTGCGAGACTGAGGACGAGACTTTGGAGAGCTGTCTGTATTTCTTCAATACAAATGAAACTCTTACAACGACTCCTTCCGAGGTTACGGCTTCCGGCAATAATTCTATGACAAACGGCCTTTACAACTCCGCCTGTCTTTGGGGGCTCATCAGCGGAGGCAACTTTGTTTCGGATGTTCGTTGGAGTGATTTCGTGACCTTCGACAGGGAAAATGACCATCTCTATTCCGGCTCGGAGTCCAAGTATTCCGGCTATGTGATGGGATTCCTCAACGATGACAAGTCTGTTCTCAGATATGCTCCTCTGGTGCGAAACCGTGACAATAACGGTAACGGGAAAATCGATCCTGAGGAGATTCGTTGGTACATTGCTTCCATCGATCAGCTCTACGGATTGTATGTCGGAGGAATGGGACTCAATTCCGAGGCACAGCTTTACACTATCGAGGACTCCAATCAGGATACCACTCCGATTGCTGACGGTCCTTATCAAGGTGCTTACAAATGGCGCAGACACATTGTTGCCAGTACTAATTATAATAGTAACAATATGCCATATGTCCTTTGGGCGGAGGAAGGCGTGTCCACTGGACCTTATGCTGCCAATGCTAACAGGTGGGGAAAACCGGCCCCTTATTCCATCAGATGTATCAGGAATTTCGGAATTGATGACCCGACATCGGAAAACATTGCGACTGAGTCTGCCAATATGCCTGTCCCTCTTTTGAACGTCATCAAACCGACGGATCCTGTGACTCCTTCGTCAGTTTACTATTTTGACCTCTCTAATGTCAACGAGAAGTCCAAGAGGTTCTATACCTCCAGGGACTTGGAGCCTGCCAACGAGTTCTCCGAAATGTCAAGGGTGTATGATGGTTTCGAGACGGGCGAAGTCGTGACTTTGTCCAGCAATCAATACTCTGACCTGAAAGCCTCTATTGAGGGCAATATCCAGGTCTGCCCTCCCGGTTATAGGGTGCCGAATGTCCGTGAAGGAGCCTGGATGAGTTTGAATTGTGATGCGGG
>CAMBRR010000006.1 GCA_945870315.1 uncultured Bacteroidales bacterium | reverse complement strand
CGAGTTTTTAGTCACCCTCATTTAGTGGGAGCAGAGGGAGTCGAACCCCCGACCCTCTGCTTGTAAGGCAGACGCTCTGAACCAACTGAGCTATGCTCCCGTGTGAAAGAACTTGTCCCGTTTCGTTTGGGATTGCAAATATAGATATTATTTCTGACTTGACAAATTTTTCTTCACTTTTTTTGCGATTTCTTATAAACAATCCCGGAAGACTTACTTACGGATGGCGGAAAGACGCTTATGAAGGGTGTCAGAAACTGGAAGTTTATTCTCCTGGTCGCTACGGTCAAGCCACTCCTTGGCAAGCGAATAGTCACCGGTAATGAAGCAAGCCGTTGCAATATTGTACTCAGCGCAGGAACGCTTGTATGAATCGCTGGAAGAGAGCAATTCCATCCAAATGTCCATAGCGTCCTTCCAACTGAACCGCTCGACATAAGCCAAGGCATCATACCATTTTGCAGACTCAAAATACAAAAAACTGAACTGCTCGACTTTCCACTGATTCCTGAACGGCAAAGAAACCTGTTCTCCTGCTTTAATTCCGTAGCGTTCATCGCCAAGGACTCCGCTGGAAGAACCACTGAAGGTCTGGACCTTGTCGGCAGGATTCATTCCATCATAGCAATGAAGTTTCATTGAAAAATGAGTATCTCCAAACTGTTGTCCTGTAACCTGAAGAGTATCGAAAAGAAAGACAAGGTCTGCATCAGTATCGACAACCAGATTGAGCAAGGAATCACGACAGGCATAATTGGAATCCTTGCCACCTGAAACACTATATATTCCTACCGAACCTTCATTCCAGCCGTAACTGCTTTCAAGCGACGAGGCGAAACCCTTGGCCATATTGGAATTAAAACCATCGGAAAGTGAATCCCCTGCTTCGACAAAAACAACGGAAACATTCTTTCCGACGAGGTCTATGCCCGAAAGTGACGGTTTCCTCATCTCAATATCAAGTACATATTTCGCTGGCCCGCAAGCCATTGAACAGAAGACGAGGGACAACAGCAAAGACGCACGAAAAAAGACAAAGGAGAATCGGGGGAAATAATGAAGGTTTCGGAAAGTCATATCTGATGTTCTATAAAAATTCAACCGGTTCGGCAATCAAATCATATTCATCGGCTGCGATAATGTTCACCATCAAGAATTCACCTACGATGGAATATGGTTCCACAGAGCCGAAGAAAGCATCATCATACTTAACAAGAATCTCGCCATCAACCTCCGGGGACTCAAATTCGCTACGGCAGACATAGACTCCGTCAACAAAATCGTCCACGATGACCTTTACCTTTGAGCCCACACGGGACTGGTTGAACTCGGCGGAAATCCCGCTTTGAAGCTGCATCAGGGTATCCAGCCTCTCCTGCTTGACATCTTCAGGAACGGCATCCTTGAAATTGTCGGCGCCAAAGGTACCCTCTTCCTCTGAATATTTGAATGCCCCAAGCCTCTCGAACTTGGCCTGGGAAACGAAATCCAGAAGTTCCTCGAACTCCTTCTCCCCTTCCCCGGGATGCCCAACCATCATTGTGGTACGCAAGACAACTCCGGGTATGCGATTGCGCATCTTCTCAATCAGATTCCTCGTCCATTCACCGTCCACATTCCTTCGCATCTTGTCAAGAACCACATCGCTGATGTGTTGGAGAGGGATATCCAGATAACGGCAAACCTTTGGATTTGAAGCAAGTTGATCGATAACATCCTCCGGGAAAGATGCGGGATAAGAATAATGCACTCTTATCCATTCAATTCCTTCTACCTCAGAAAGTTTCTGGAGAAGTTCGCCAAGAGCCCTGCGATGATAGATGTCCAAACCGTAATAGGTGGTATCCTGAGCTATGACGATGAGTTCGCGGACACCGGAGGCAGCAAGGGATGTAGCCTCCTCAACGAGGACATCCATCGGAACGGACTTATGAGCCCCCCTGATGTGCGGGATAGCACAGTAGGAACATCTTCTGTCGCAGCCCTCTGAAATCTTAAGATAGGCATAGTGGGATGGAGTTGTAAGAAGCCTGCGGGAAGACAGTTCAGGAGCTGCCCCCTTCACGCCCAAGCTGGCGACAACCTCTGCCAAATCCCTGGCGCCGAACCACTTGTCAACTTCTGGAATAAGCTCCGGCAACTCGCTTATATAACGTTGTGACAAGCATCCGCATACATAAATCTGCCCCACGAGACCGGCCTGCTTTCTTTGGACAGCCTCGAAAATAGCCGCAATGGACTCCTCCTTGGCATCACCGATGAAGCCGCAGGTATTCATCAGCAGGATATCAGCCCTCTGACCGGAATCGGAATCCTCCGGCAGAATCTCGTACATATCCGCCACACAAGAGAGAATATGCTCAGTGTCAACCCGGTTTTTGGAACAGCCAAGAGTGACAGCCTGAAGTGTGGGTTTCTTTCCTTCCATCAGCAATTACTCTGCAGCTTGCTCATTATTGCCCTCCTGCTCATCTTCGAAATCAAAAGATGCATATTTGAGCAGACAGTTATACCAATCCACAACCTTCTTCATATGAGACACATAGAAGCGGTCACGGTCGTAATTCGGAAGAGCCTTCTCGAAAAGTTCCTTCAGTACGGAGGCATCAGACTTGGAACTAGGTGCGGCCTCCCCACCAAGTACCTCGTGAAGGTTCAAAAGGACCTGACGAAGTTTCACCTCTTCATCATCTGTGTAGATGGAAATATCCTCAAGAGCTGTCATCTTGCTGGCAATTCCCACACAAGTTCTCTTTCCATCGACAAGAGATTCAACAATGGCACCGTTTCTTGCCTGTGAAATATAGCGGTAGAGACCGCTCATTCCTGATATTGTCAGGGTTTTAGTAAGATCAGTTTTCATATTCAGTTCAATTATTTCTAATAAATCAATTTTCAATATTATCCGGGACAAGCCCCATTTCGGTGACCATTTCTGCCACCCGATGTCGTAGAACATCTTCCGAGACATCATTCTTCAACAGGTAGTCAACCCCTATGCTGCCAAGGTCAGGTTCTTTTGCAGAAGAAACAGAATTCATAAGTGACTGCTTCTTCATCCTGCTCAAAACGGATTCACGAGAAGCAGAATCCCTCTTGCAAGCCCTTTCCATGCGTACTTCCATCGGTGCATCTACCAATACGACTATATCTCCGAACCCCTTGAAACGGGATTTCTCAAGTATCGTGGCAGACTCGAAGACAACATATTCCACGGAGGAAGGCACGGTATCAAGGAAAGAACTGAAATCCTTTTCAAGAGCATCGAAGACCAAGTCCTCAACAGCGGAGAGCAAATTGTCGTCAGAAAAAATCTTTCCGGCCAGAAGGGCAGGCACGAAAACGCCGGCTTCGTTCCGAAGAGGGATACCGACCACTTTCTCCACAGCATCCAGCAAGAGCGGGCACTCGTCATAAAGACGCTTTACACGACTGTCTGCATTATACTGCCATTTGAAGCCAAGGGAGGAAAGCACGGAACAAACTACCGACTTACCACTTCCGATTCCACCTGTCACGACCAGTATCTTCATATCATTTGTCCCCCACCAGACAATCCACATACGGAGGATCAGCCTCAAAAGAAATCACACCCGCAGGCATAAATTTCGGTTCGACCTTGCATTTGCCACTGAGGGAACCCAGAAACGAAGAATAGTCTGCAACAACGGAAAAATTATCAAAAGGATCCGACATAAGCGGAAAGATACACTTCAGGGTTACTTCGACCTCGGAAGGAAAGACAAGAAATTCCTTGTCGGAAGGCACATTGGTAAAAGTTATCGGAACCATCCTCTTCATCTGCACATACCTCACCACATCAACCGAATACCTAACCTGATCAACTGAAGTCCTCACACCCCTGACAGGCTCAAGATGGACCATTCCATCAACACTATGATCAAGGTCAAACATCCTCAACTGAACAGTCTGGATGCCACTTATGTTCTTCAGCACATAAGGCTCCCCATACACTGTAACCGAATCCGGAACCAGGGTAATCGGGCCTCCTACATATTGACTTCTATAGGTTAGGGAAGTCACCGGTATGACAGGAACCCTTTTGTGGTTGACGGAAGGGAAGCGAAAAAAAAGTGTGTCAGTGACATAATATTCAACAGTGGCATCATCCCCAAAAAAGATATGGGCATAGTCCTGAAGAACTGAAGATGTCACATAGAAAATATCAGAGCCTTTGTGTTTGAGAGTGGAAGGAGAGAACTCCACCTCTATTACCTTCTTTTTGCGAAGCTTGGACTGGATGACGGTATAGCCTCTTGCACGGCATCGAGCTATCACCTCGCACTTGTTGGTCGACTTTTGGGCATAGCCGTCCAGGCTGGAAGTCGCTGAGACCGAAACCTGGAGATAATCGTTATATCTAAGAGACAGGTTGTGGATGAGCCATATACTAAAAGCCAGCAGGAGAGCAAGCAGAAATGGTGCAAAATCTCTCCCACTGATGTGTAATGAATCAAGAAGCCTGTTGAACAACCTTCTCATAACGATGTGCAGGAACTGTTACTGAGGCTGCTCAGTGAAGTCCTTTACGATGGCGTTCTTGCTGACGCGAATCTTTACGTTGTTGTCAATCTCCATCAGGATGTAGCCATCCTTGACCTCTATGACAGTTCCGAAAATTCCGCCTATGGTAACGACTTTATCACCCTTCTTGAGGGAACTGCGGAACTGCTCAAGTTCCTTCTGCTGCTTTCTCTGAGGACGAATCATAAAGAACCACATAATGACAAAAACGAGGGCGAGCATCACCCACATCATCCAACCTCCGCCCTGCTGAGCTGGAGCAGCTTGTAAAATAGTAAACATATTCATATCAAATCAAAATTTTTGCGAATTTAACATTTTAGAATGAAATGACCAAAGTCAGCACAGTCCTTTTCCCGTCTTTACAACTTCACCCGAGGCGACCATCTTCTGCAAAGTCTTGTCCAATAAGCCGTTCACGAAAGAACTGCTCTTGGGCGTGCCGAAGAATTTCGCGATTTCGACATATTCATTGATAGTAACCTTCAAAGGAATCTGAGGAAAGGCTACAGCCTCGGAAAGTCCCATCGAAATAAGTACGACATCTGACATAAAGAGCCTGTCCTTCTCCCAGGATGAAACCGAAGAGGCAATCACATCGGAATACTTCTGCAGACCGAAATAACCAGCCTGGAGAAGCTTCAGTACAAAGGCCTTATCATCCTCCACCTCCGGTCCGCTGAGCAATTCACTCTGATACAATGGCAGAAGCGACCAGCGCCCTTCCTTTGCTATGGTCTTGAAGGTCTTGCAGCACCAGGAAAGTGCATATTCAAGGTCATCAATCCAATATATGGACTTTTCCTCCACAAGCTGCCTTAGCGTCTCACAGTCAGAAAGTTCTTCCTCATAAATCTTTGTGAAAAGCTTGCAGTCAGCCGAGAGAGAGGACTCCCCTTCTTCCATATATTTGCGGAAATATTCCTTCTCTGACAAAGATGCATATATATTCTTGAGAATCAGGTCATATGAATCCCAGGAAAATTTTCTCTTTGAAAAAGCTTTCTTGAAATCCGGATCGGATTCCAGGATGGCAGAGAGTGAATTGTTGACAAACTTGAGATTAGGGTTTTTCTCTTCCTCGGTAGGATTGAACTTGGCCCGAGCCATCTCGATTTTTTCTGCGGCACAGTGTGTAAGAGGGGCTACCATTCCAAGCAGGAACACATACAAATCACGTGTTGCCTCACAGGAATTCAGCAGTTCAGTCTTGGCCTGTTCAAGTGACATATTGCACGATAAAGCGTTGCTGTATAATACTTTAAACGCTTTTATCCTCAAAATTCTTCTGTTGAGCATAAATACTAGGTCAAAAATTTCTTGCAAAGATACACGCATTTTCAGAAAAATCTCTAACTTTGTGAAGATTATACAAACAAAAATCAAAAAAGTTAAGAACTATGTACAGCGAGGATTACGATGGAGCTAATGCTCAGGAGCGTTTAGGAGAAGACGTATGGTCCAAACCGGTAAGAGCAGGAAAGCGCACTTATTTTTTTGACGTTAAGGCAACCAAGGGCAATGACTACTACCTTACCATTACAGAGAGCAAAAGAAAAGTGGACGCAAGTGGACACTTCACATACGACAAGCACAAAATCTTTCTCTATAAGGAAGACTTTGACAAGTTTTCAGAAGGCCTCCAGGAAGTGCTTGAATACATAAGGACACAGTGCCTTGGCAGTCAGGATTCCTCAAGCGGTGAGACTTTCACAGATGTTGAATTCGAAGAATTGTAAAAACACATATGAATGATTTCGGATTTATCCGCGTTGCTGCCGCAGTTCCGAAAGTGAAAGTGGCCAATCCGCGAGAAAATGTAGCCGAAATTTGCAGTTTGGCAAGCGAAGCCTTTGATAACGGGACTTCGCTTGTTGTTTTTCCGGAACTGTCAGTCACCGGATATACCTGTGGAGACCTTTTCGGCCAGGAAACTCTCATAAAAGGGGCAGAAGAAGGAATTGCCAGAATCCTGAAGCACAGCGAAGGCAAAGAAACTGTCTTGGTAGTGGGAACCCCTGTGCCGTTTTCCGGAAGATTATACAACTGCGCTGCCGTCATATCTGACGGCCGGTTGAAAGGTCTGGTACCAAAGATATTCTTGCCGGCATACGGAGAATTCTATGAAAGCCGCTGGTTTGCCTCCGGAGCTGATTTCCTCTCGCAGGAAGGAGTGAGTGAAATCACCTACGCAGGATGTACCTGCCAGATTTCCCCGAACCTGCTGTTCCAAGTGGGGAAAGCGACCTTTGCAGTGGAAATCTGCGAAGATCTCTGGGCTCCGATACCCCCGTCCTCATATCACGCCATGTGTGGTGCTCAACTGATTGCAAACCTTTCAGCCAGCAACGAGATACTGATGAAGGACAGATATCGGGAATCCCTTCTCTCCCAACATTCTTCGAAGACATATTCCGGCTACATCTATTCCTCGGCCGGCTTTGGAGAATCCACACAGGACCTTGTCTATGCAGGAGCGGCAAGCATCTGGGAAATCGGACAAAAATTGTCATCAAGGCAAAGGTATCAGACAAAATCTTCGATGATATGCGCCGATATCGATGTGGAGAGAATTGACAATCTCCGCAGAAAATCCACCTCATTCCACAGCATATCTCCTGACGGGACACCAGTCTCTGCATACAGGGGAATGTATGAAAGGATTGCCGTGTCACAAGGTGCAGATACCGATTTCGGACAGAAACTCCTTCGCCAGGTGGAAGCCCACCCTTTCGTACCGGAAAATGAAATTGATTACAGGTGCTCGGAAATATTCTCGATGCAGGTAACGGGGCTTGCCACAAGGCTTTCCCACATTGGCTGCAAGAGCGCGGTCATTGGAATATCCGGAGGACTTGACAGCACTCTTGCCCTTCTGGTGGCCGTAAAGGCCTTCGATGAACTGGGTTGGAGCAGAAAAAGGATAATCGGAGTGACAATGCCGGGCTATGGGACGACATCCAGGACAAAGAACAACGCATCTGACCTGATGGAAGAACTCGGAATATCATCCAGAGAAATATCCATAGTTGCTGCCTGCGACCAGCATTTCAAAGATCTCGGACATGACTCAAGTGTACACGATGTAACCTATGAGAACTCCCAGGCCAGGGAAAGGACCCAGATTCTGATGGACCTTGCCAACAAAGAAGGCGGAATCGTCATAGGAACCGGTGATCTCTCAGAACTTGCGCTCGGGTGGGCCACATACAACGGGGACCATATGTCGATGTACGGAGTCAATGCGAGCATCCCGAAGACACTTGTCAGAAGTCTTGTCAAATGGGTGGCAGAAAACAAGATAGAAGGAGAAGCGAAGGAATCGAGAAGAAGCGCATCCGAAATACTGAAGGACATCATTGACACACCTATCAGTCCTGAACTCCTGCCTGCTGACAAGGACGGCAACATAACTCAGGTCACCGAGGATTTCGTAGGACCATATGAATTGCACGATTTCTTCCTATACAATTTCATCAAATGCGGCTACAATCCTCGAAAGATAGAATTCCTGGCATTGAAAGCTTTTGAAGGCCAATACGACAAGGCCACTATTGACAAATGGCTGAAAACTTTCGTCAGACGTTTCTTCAACCAGCAATTCAAACGTTCCTGTCTGCCGGACGGACCTAAAGTCGGTTCGGTGTGCCTGTCACCACGAGGTGACTGGAGGATGCCATCGGACGCATCAGTAGGTTATTTCCTCGAACAGATTGAATAACTCAAGTTTCTCAAGTGATAATTCACAACTCTCTGGGACCGAAGATGCCGGAACCGATGCGCACCATAGTGCTGCCCATTTCGACAGCTATGCGCCAGTCTCCGGTCATACCCATGGAAATCTGGTCACACCTCCAGGAAGAAGCATTCTGCCCTGCTGCCGAAAGGCCGTGGGGCAGATTCTTGCTCTCCCCTATCCAATCCTGGAGCAGGTCCATTCTGTCCAGAAGTCTCTGGAAATCAGCTCTTATCACATCCTCATCATCTGTAAGGGTAGCCATACCCATCACTCCGCACACGTGTACGAAAGGGTATTCCACATCGCTGGAGACAAAATCCAGAAGTTCATCATAACTGAACCCCTGCTTGGTATCATCTGAACTGACATGACACTCCAGAAGTATGTCCACAATCTTACCGTTGCTTCGTCCCCAACTGTCAATGGCCTGAAGCAGATGTAATGAATCAACAGACTGTACCAGAGAGACATACGGGAGAACCATCTTCAGTTTGTTGGTCTGGAGATGTCCGATGAAATGCCATTCTATATCATTCATATCCTGGCATTGAGCCTGCTGCTGAACCTTCTTGAACAGTTCCTGCGGACGGCTCTCCGCAAAAATACGCTGCCCTGCCTGATATGCCTGGCGGATACAGTCAAAAGGGTGGAATTTGGAAACTGCCGCCAACCTGACGGTTGGAGGCAGTTCCGAAAGATAATTCTTAATATTGTTTTCTATAGACATTTTCAGGAATATGAAAATAACTATCTGCGTCCTTTCTGTCTTTCCTTCATCATCTGCTCCTGCATCTTCTGCGCCTCCTCAAGCCTCTGCTGCCACTTGGACTTCTTCTTTGGCTTATTCTCATTGGCGACGATTTCAGCACGTACCTTGTCTTCCGTCACAACAAACTTCTTGATTACCCAGGTCATCAGCATTGTGATAAGGTTGGAAAGAAGGTAATAGTAGCTCAATGCGGAAGAAAGGTTATTACAGATGAAAAGCATCATTATCGGCATCAACCATACACTCATAAACTTCATAGGAGCCATATTCGGGTCATCCGACATCTGGCTGGAAGTCATTTTCGAATATATGAACATCGAAGCTGCCATCAGCAGGGCGAAAAGAGAAATATGGTCACCGTAAAGAGGGATATTGAACGGAAGATCCAGAATGGAATCATATGCGCTCAAGTCGTCTGCCCAAAGGAATTTCTGCTGACGAAGTTCTATGGAAGCAGGGAAGAAACGGAACATCGCGAACAGCACAGGGAATTGCAGCAACATAGGAAGACATCCTCCCATAGGACTGATTCCGGCTTTCTGATACAGGTCCATAGTGGCCTGTTGTTTCTTCATCGCATCCTTCTCGTTAGGATATTTCTGGTTAATCTTGTCAATCTCAGGCTTAAGAACGGCCATCTTTGCAGATGACTTGAAGGATTTTATGGTCAGCGGTGAAATCACAATCTTGATGAGGATGGTCATCAGGAGGATGATCAGACCGTAATTGTTGATGAATCTGCCGAGGAAGTCAAAGCAAGGAATTATGACGAAACGGCTGATCCAGCCTACAAGCCAACCTCCGAGAGGGATGATTTTCTCATATTTCAAATCATATTTCTTCAAAAGCTTGAAGTCATTAGGTCCGAAATAGAAGTCCATCGGGATGGTGGCTGAACCACCGCTGAGGCGGAACTCGCTGCGGAGTTTGGCAGAGCAAGCCATCAGGTTGCGGTCAGCATCGTTTTCATCGAAGTATTTGACACTGAGGTCGCCGGAAGCGAATTCATTGCCGCTTGTAAGGATGGCAGAGAAGAACTGCTGCTGGAAGGCGAACCATTTGAACTTGGAATTGATGCTCTTGGAAGCATCCCTTCCACGGCCTATTTCCTCCGGTTTCTTGTCCCCTGAAAAATAAAAATCAAGTTTGGAATACTGTTTTTCGTTCTTGTATCCTTTCTCAAGACGAGGAATCACAACATCCCAGTCAATATCCATCATCGAAACATTTGCAGGAATCACCCCTTCAAGACCGACAAATGAAAGTTCATTAGAAAGCTTGTAAGAGGACTTCGGCAAAGAATATTTCTGCTGGATATAGCCTCCGTTCGAGAACGGGAGCCTCATCACAAGGGTGCTGTCATCGCAGGAGACGACATCGAAGGTAAAATCTGCCGTATTGACATTCTCACCTGCATAGACAGATATGCCCAGACGGCTCATATTCGGTTTTATCAGATAGAGATCTGTGCTGTCATATGCCTTGTAGTCCTTAATCCTGACCGAATAAGGCTGGGCGCCTTTGGCTGTAAACATAATCTCAACCTTGTCATTGGACAGAGTCGCGAATTTAGCCTCTGCGCTGTTTCTTGCAAAAGTCAGAAGACTGTCCTTATAGACCGGTGTGGCCTTCTCGACCACGTTTGTCTTCGCATATCCTTCTGTCCTCTGGAGGGAATCCTGCGCCATCGCCACCATCTGGTCCACCATCGCGATGGAGTCAAGCTGAGCCTGCGCCTCAAGTTGTTTGTTGTATTGTCTGTTCTGGAACCAGGTGAATCCAAACATCACCACTCCAATGAGTACAAATCCAATTATTGTATTTTTGTCCATCAATTCTATGTATCAGTAATTACTCCTCAGAATTGCCAAGTTCTCTGATCTTTGCGGCAAGGGCAACAAGTTCCTCCTTAGCCTTGGCAATACGTTCCTGCATCTGCTGAATGAGAGGCTCAGCATTCTTCGATCTGGCAAAGAAGCCGAGATTGTTTTCATATGTAACTATATCCTGCTCCAGGGCATTGTATTTCTGAATCAGTTTGTCTTTCTCAGTACGAGGGGCCTTTGCCGTAGGACGGCTGCCACGACGGGACCTTGACGGCTGATTCGGGAACTTGGCCTGCAGGGCAGATTTGTATGCCTGAGCTATATTGTCCTTTTCCTTGAACGGGACAAAACCGATTTCCTGCCACCTGGCCATAAAAGCCTGCATAGCCTCTCTGTCGCTGTCCTGGTCACCTGTCAATTCGTAAGCATTGATTTCCTCAATCAGACGCTGTTTCGCCTTCAGGTTGCCATAGAAGTCATTTTCCGGTTTGGCGTGCGCGTCCCTCTGGGCAAAGAATTCGTCACATGCCGCACGGAACCTCTTCCAAAGCTGCTCTGACTTCTTGCGCGGAACTGCACCTATTTCCTTCCACTGCTTCTGAAGCTCTATCAGAAGATCGGTGGTCTTCTTCCATTCCGTACTCGTTTTCAGGGCCTCAGCCTGCTCGCAAATAGAAATTTTCTTCTCAAGATTGGCATTGATGCTGTCCTTGTACTCTGCATAGAAATCCCTCTTGCGAGCATAGAACTTGTCGCAAGCGGCACGGAAACGGTCATATATTTTCTGGTTTTCCTTTCTGGAAGCAAATCCAATTGTCTTCCATTCCTTCTGGATTTCTTCAATCTCCTTAGAGAAGGCATTCCACTGGTTGGAATCCGAAACTTCCCTACCTGCTATCTCTTCAACCTTTTCGCACAATGCAGTCTTTCTGGCAAGATTCTCAGCCTGTTTCTCTTTCTGGGCTTCAAAATATGCCTGATACTTCTTGTTTATCACTGCTGTTGCAGCCTTGAAACGGTCCCAAATCTGCTCACGGAACTCTTTTGCGACAGGCCCATACTCTTTCCACTGCTCGTGTAGCTTCTGCAGTTCCTTGAAAGCCTCGACCACATCAGGATTCTCAGCCAAAGCCTCGGCTTCCTCACAGAATTTTTCCTTAACTTCGAGATTCTTTCTGAAATCAAGGTCACGAAGCTCACGGTTTATCTTAACCTTGTCATAGAACTGTTCAACATAGAGCTGGTATGTCTCGTTGATATTCCTATAATTCTGAGCAGGAACGGCACCTGTTTCCCTCCATCTGTTCTGAATTTCCCTGAACTGCGGGAAGACCTCACTCACATCGTCCTGGCCTTCTACCAGAGCCTTGAGATCGTTGATGATTTCCTGTTTCTTCTTGAGATTTTCCTCTCTCTCCTGTTCAAGTTTCCTATTGAATTCGGCACGCTCCTTTTTGTACTTGTTGAACAATTCCTTGAACCCGGCCTCAATCTGGGCGAACGGACTCTCGACTGCAACTTCCGAAGGAGCTTCAACAGCCTCAGTCTCATCTGCTTCGACATCCTCTACAGTTGTGGTCACTTCCAACCCGGCATCGGCCTTTTCTTTCTGAAGCCTCTTGTAGAATGCTGTCTTGATGGCTTCTGCCTCTTTGAACTTCTTCATTCTATCCTCATCCGACACAAGGCTTTCGAGAGACTTGACTAGTTCGGAAAGGTTCATCTCGGCGTAATTCACGCCTGTTTCAACTACATCTGATGTCATTTCAACATCAGGAATAATCTCTTCACTCATATTGACAGGAGTTATATGTTTATAAAAAATACAAGCCGCAAATATATCATTTTTTTAGTAAAACTCCCACCAATTACCTATTTTTGCAGGCAAAATCATTTATTTTGACAAAAGCATTTATGAGAATTGACATAATTACAGCCGTTCCTGAACTTCTGGAAAGCCCTCTCAGCCACTCAATTGTTGGAAGAGCCATCAAGAAAGGCCTCGTTGAGATAGAGGTCCACAACCTCCGCCCTTACGGCAAGGGCCCCCGCCTTCAGATAGACGATTACAGCTACGGTGGAGATGCGGGAATGGTCCTGATGGTGGAGCCTATATATAATATGGTAAACGACCTGAAGGCACAGAGGGACTATGACGAGGTAATCTATCTGTCCCCCGACGGCGAAATCCTCAGCCAGAACATCTCAAACGAACTATCCCTGAAACAGAACCTGATTCTGCTGTGCGGACACTACAAAGGAATCGACCACCGCATCAGGGAGCACATCGTGACAAGGGAGATTTCAGTGGGAGACTATGTCCTGAGTGGAGGGGAACTTCCGGCAGCCATCCTTGCGGATTCAATTGTCAGACTCATCCCGGGAGCGCTTACCGACGAGACCTCAGCCCTGAGTGACTGCTTCCAGGACGGCCTGCTTTCCGCTCCAATCTATACCCGTCCTGCTGAATTCAACGGCTGGAAAGTTCCAGATGTTCTCTTGAGCGGCAATCCGAAACTCATCCGCCAATGGCAGGACGAGCAGGCGATAGAAAGGACCAAAGCGCTCCGTCCTCACTTGCTTGACTGATACTATTAGCCTGTATTGCTTTTGATTTTTTGCAGGAATAGGGCATTACAGTTACAATCATTAAGCAAATTCAATAAATTTTACCGATAGCAATTATTGATTTTTTCGATTTTAATTTGCAGATATGATTTTAATGCCTATATTTGCAGTCGACATAAGCAATTATGTCTTTTGGACGTTTCTAACCACTAATAATTATTATCCCAATAGGGAATACACTACACTACTAACTAACCGAAAAACCTCGCAGTGATGCGAGGTTTTTGCGTTTATGGAAAAAATTGTATTTTTGCACGTCCGAGGTCAAACCCTTGACAATGAAACAGAACTAACCAAACATCACAACAAATGGAATTCATTAAGAAAGATCAGAAGTACAAGTGGGAATTCGAGAATATTGGAGGTTCCACAAGAGTAAAGATAACCTCAGGTGAGGACATTGCCCACCTGAGCGAACTGGACCCGAAAATGTGGACCGTTCTCTCCTGCCCTGTCTCAGGACTGGAAATAGACGAAAGAAGCCTGAAATGGATTGACTGCGATGGAGACGGCAAAATCCGAGTAAACGACATCATCAAAACTGCAGAATGGATCACTGGGCTTGTTTCCGACAAGGACCTCATCCTTGAAGGCAGTGACAGCATCCATCTGGACAAGATTATCAAAGAAAGCCCCGACGGAGAAAAGATATACAAGACTGCAAAGCTGATTCTCGGCAACCTTAACAAGGAATCGGAGGTTATTTCAATTGCGGACACAGCAGACGGCGCAGCAATCTTTGCAAGCACAAGGTTCAACGGTGACGGCATCATCACGGAAGCCACTCCGCTGGAGGAAGCAGACAAAGCAGTCATAAGAGCCATTCTTGCAACTTCAACTGCCGTTACGGACAGAAGCGGAGCCCCTGGAGTGGATTCCGCAATGATTGCAGCCTTCTATGACAATCTTGCGGCATATGCCGGATGGCTTGACTCCAAGGTTGAAGCCCCGTTCGGAGAGGATACGGACAAGGTTGTCGGTGCCTACAACGAACTGGATGCCAAGGTGAAGGACTGGTTCGTACGCACGAAGCTGGCTGCATTCTCTCCTGAAAGTGCAGCAGCTCTTGATATCCAGACAGGGCGCATCGAGGCCATCAGCGCAGACAACCTTACAGAAAAGACCTGCGAGATTGCTTCATACCCTCTAGCCCACATCGACACCAAGAGTGAACTCAACCTCGAAAGCGGCATCAACCCAGCGTGGGAGGCAAAGATGCAGATAATCCGGACATTTGCGCTTGAAAAAGGCAAGAAAACTCTTTCCGAAGAGGATTGGAATGCCATCGGGACCAAGATTGCCGCATATGTCCAGTGGAAGACGTCCAAAGCAGGATGTCAGGTTGAATCCCTGGGCGAAGAGGCTGTCAGGGCATTTCTTGCAGACAACAGGAAGGCCAGCCTGGATGCTCTCGTCGAAGAGGATGCTGCCTTGAAAGGAGAAGCTGACGACATCACTCTTGTGGACAAGTTCCTCCACATCTTCCGCGACTTTTCAAGACTGCTCCGCAACTTTGTAACCTTCCAGGATTTCTATGACAAGAAGGCCGGACTGAAGGCAGTATTCCAGTGCGGTACCCTTCTGATAGACCAGAGAGCCTGCCACTTCTGTATGAAGGTGGCGGATATGGGGAAACACAATACTATGGCTCCGTCCAGCGGTATGTATCTGCTCTACTGCGACTGCACAGCCAAGGACAAGGCAGGCAAGCTCCAGATAGTGGCTGCCGTGACAGTAGGAGACATCGGAGACCTGTTCGTAGGCAAGAATGCCATCTATTATGACAATTCCGGCACAGAATGGGATGCAGTCATCACAAAAATCATTGACAATCCAATCAGCATCTCACAGGCATTCTGGTCTCCGTACAGGAGGATGGCAACAGCCATTGAAAACCTCATCAACAAGAACGCTGCCGAGAAGGACAGCAAGATAATGAAGGAAGCCACTGAAAAAATCAATGCGGCACCTGCCAATGTTCCGGCTGACGGAGCGGCCAAGGCAGAAGCACAGCCTTTCGACATCGGAAAATTCGCAGGTATCTTTGCTGCCTTGGGAATGGCTGTGGGTATGATTGGTACAGCTCTGGCATCTCTTGCAAAAGGAATATTTGCCCTGAAATGGTGGCAGCTCATCCTTTCATTTGCCGGCATCATCCTCGTGATTTCCGGACCTGCAATGATAATGGCTTGGATGAAACTCCGCCGCAGGAACATCGCTCCTCTGCTCAATGCCAACGGATGGGCCATCAATGCTTCCTCTAAAATCAGCATCCTGTTCGGTGAGACCCTTACCGACATAGCCAAATTCCCGAAACTTCAGCTGAAGGATCCATATGCGAAGAAGGGATTGGCCACCTGGAAGAAATGGACCATATCCATTGCCTGCCTGGCAGTGGTTGTCGCAGCCCTCTGGCTGACCAACCTGCTCTCATGGGCAAAATTGCCTTCTCCTCTGCCTTGCTTCAACAAAGAAAAGGTAGAGGTAACAGAAGAAACAACCCCGGCTGAAGCTGCTGTTGAAGCCGAAGCCGAGGTCGTCGATGAAGCCGCAGAATAATCCGTCAGGATTTGAAATTTTCTAAAGACTGCCGCCTCCTATGAATCCCCTGAGGAGGGAGGTGGCAGGAACTTCTTTATCAGATACCGGCACAAAATAGCTCAGGAATTTCTTGAGCCTGTGTGCCTCAGCATACTCCGGACAGTTCTTTGGCACGGTCATAAGAATCTGTTCGGCGTATGGTCTTATGACGGGGAATTCCACTATATAGGAAGAATTGAACAGGGCATCTGCATTTTCCTGGAATGGATAAATCCACTTCACCTCCGCCCTTCTGACATTAGGCCAGTTGGCGATGGACTCCCTTGCGGAGAAAGCGCCCTTCTTATAATCACGAATAATACGCCTTAGGAGACGGTTGTCGCTGGTAGGAATGCAGTTGTGGTCATCCAGAGAAATGCTGGTGATGGTATTGATGAAAATGCGGTATTTCAAAGGCTCCGGAATCTTGTCGGTAAGCATAGGATTCAGGGCGTGGATTCCCTCTATCAGAAGTATGGTTCCCTCTTCAAGTTTGAGTTTCTTTCCATTGAATTCCCTCATTCCCGTCACAAAATTATATTCTGGAATATCTACCGTCTGTCCGTCCAGAAGTTTGAGTACGTCGGACTGAAGATAGTCGTGGTCAACGGTATCGAAATTGTCGAAATCAAAAGATCCGTCCTCAAGCAGAGGCGTGTCCAGCCTGTTCACGAAATAGTCGTCTGTCGAGAAGGATATGGGCTTGATGCCGCAGGCCTTCAACTGGATGCTGAGCCTTTTGCAAAAAGTTGACTTTCCACTGCTGCTCGGGCCTGTTATCAGAACCAGTTTCAGAGGATTCTCCTTGTCGGCCATCCTTTCTTCTATCTCCTCGGCAATCTTCACAATCTTCTTTTCCTGAAGAGCTTCTGCAACCTTGATCAAATCGGGAGCCTCTCCCCTATGGCAGGCCAAATTGACGTCTCCTGCATTGTCAAGTCCCATTATCTTGTTCCATTTCAGGCTCTCGGAGAACACGTCGAAGGTCTTGGGCTGCTCCACGAAAGGAGCAAGTTGCTCAGGATGATGACGGTCCGGCACTCGCAAAAGAAGACCTCCGCGGTAGGATGTCAGGCTCCAGACTTTCAGATATCCCGTGCTTGCTACCAAGGCATCATAATAATAGTCAGGAGTATCCTCAAGCGTATAGTAGTTCACATACACATCAGAGGAAGTCTGAAGCAGTTTCACCTTGTCGGAATATCCGAGGGATGAAAACAGTTCAATGGCTTCGTCAAGTCTGACTTCGTGTCTTCTGAAAGGAATGTCCTTCTGTACAATCTCATTCATTCTGTCTCTTACTGCCGTAAGGTCATCTTCGGAGAAAACAGTCCCATCTTGCTTGCTTATAGAGCAGAAATAGCCTTTGGAGATTGGCCTTCTCAAAATAATCTTGCATCCGGGATACAAATCCTTCGCAGCCTTGCACAAAAGAAAGCACAGAGAACGGCAATAGACGCTACGTCCTGCATATGAACGGTAATCCAGGAATTCAACATCGCGATTATTGAATGCTCTGTACTTCAGTCCCTGTCCCACGTTATTGACCTTGGCTGACAGGATTGGATAAGGGCGAGGAAAATCAAAGGAATCTATCATATCCAGAAGGCTCGTCCCTTCCGGGAAGGACACGGTAGTTCCAGTATTTATGCAACGAATCTTGACCATATGGCATCGGAATTAGAATTTCAGGATTGTGTATCAGGATAATATCAGGATATGTGTCAATGCAGCGAAGGCGGCTCCAAGCAGAGGACCGGCAACGGGAACCCAGGAGTATTTCCAACCGCTGTCCCTTTTTCCGCGAATAGGCAGCAGGCAATGGGCTAGTCTCGGCGCGAGATCCCTCGCAGGATTGATGGCATAACCGGTAGCGCCACCAAGTGACATACCGATGGACATAATAAGCATGGTTACAGGAAAGGCGCCCATACTTCCCATTCCAATTTCAGGAGTATTCTCAGAGTGGCTGAAAAGCACAATGACAAAAACAAGAAGCCAGGTTCCGACAAATTCGCAGAAGAAATTGCGCCAGCTGTTGTCTATCGCTGGCATTGTGCAGAAAACACCCAGTTTGGTGTCAGCATCATCAGTCGCATCGAAATGGTCTTTATAAAAAAAGTAAACCAGAAGGGCTCCGGCAAAACCGCCGAGCAACTGGGCAATGGTATATGGAAGCACAAGAGCCCAGTCAAAATGACCTGCAATGGCAAGTCCGAGGCTGACTGCCGGGTTCAGATGGGCTCCTGAATAAGGCCCTGCTATAAAGACTCCGCACATCACGGCAAATCCCCATCCCATCGTTATCACAACCCATCCAGCGCCCTTTCCCTTGGACTTGTCAAGACAACTGGATGCCACCACTCCGTCACCAAGAAGAATAAGGACAAGAGTTCCGATAAATTCGAACAAACATTTAGTAAATAGTGTCATCATTATATGTTTTAGATTTATTTCTTTGTCAATTAATTTCTTTGCCAATTTATTTCTTTGCCAAAGTTCTGCCGACAGCCTCTTTCCAGGCGTCCTTCAAAGCCGCAGCCTCATCTGAGGAGATGGTAGGCGAGAACAATACATCCTCCTGCCACTGCTGCTTGACAGCTTCGATACTTTCCCAATATCCGACTGCAAGTCCTGCCAGATAGGCCGCTCCCAGAGCGGTGGTCTCCGTAACCTTCGGGCGGATTACATTGGTAGACAGAACATTAGCCTGGAACTGCATCAGAAGATTGTTCCTGGAGGCCCCGCCGTCCACCTTAAGTTCTTTCAAATCCACTCCGGCATCCCTTTTCATAGCCTCCACTATGTCCATAGTCTGGAAAGCTATGCCTTCGAGAGCAGCCCTGGCAATATGGGCCGCGGTTGTGCCCCTGGTCAAGCCACTTATGCATCCCTTCGCATACTGGTCCCAATACGGTGCTCCAAGACCGGTGAGGGCAGGAACGAAATAGACTCCGCCATTGTCCGGAACGTTAGCGGCAAGGGCTTCCACCTCGGAGGAAGAATTGATGATGCCGAGTCCGTCACGCAGCCACTGCACCACAGAGCCCGCCACAAAGATGCTGCCTTCCAGGGCATAATTGACAGTATCGCCAATCTTCCAGGCTATTGTCGTAAGAAGGCTGTTCTTCGAGAGAATCGGCTTGGTACCGCTGTTCATCAGCAGGAAGCAGCCGGTGCCATAGGTATTCTTGACCGACCCCGGTTCTATACACATCTGTCCAAAAAGAGCAGCCTGCTGGTCTCCCGCAATTCCTGCAACAGGGACCTTGTGGGCAAAAAGAGTAGTCCTCGTATGTCCATATATTTCGCTGGAGGATTTGACCTGAGGCATCATCGAAGATGGAATGCCGAACAGGTCGAGCAATTCTTCATCCCACTTGAGGGAATGGATGTTGAAAAGCATTGTCCTGGAAGCATTGCTGACATCTGTCACGTGAACATCTCCTCCCGTGAGCATCCAGACCAGCCAGGAATCCACTGTTCCGAAACGGAGTTCCCCAGCCTCTGCCCTGCTCCTTGCTCCGGGAACATTCTCCAGAATCCATCTTATCTTGGTCGCGCTGAAATATGCATCGATTATCAAGCCTGTCTTGGATCTGATGAAGTCAGTCAAGCCCTGGTCCTTGAGAGAATCGCAGTACTCAGATGTTCTTCTGTCCTGCCATACGATGGCGTTATATACAGGCGCTCCTGTCTTGGCATCCCACACGATGGTAGTCTCTCTCTGATTGGTTATTCCTATCGCTGCCAGATTCTTTCCATTGATGCCGATGGAGCTGATGGCCTCTGCAATGACTGATGCCTGGGATGACCATATTTCCATAGGATTGTGCTCAACCCAGCCTGGCTGGGGAAAATACTGGGTAAATTCCTTTTGACTGACGGCAACCGGTGTCCCTTTCCTGTCAAAAACAATCGCTCTCGAGCTGCTGGTTCCCTGGTCGAGAGCAAGTATATACTGGTCCATATATTGTTATTGGTTTTAATGAACCTCAAAAATACAAAATTTTATATAACCACCAATATTAGTAATCCTCAAATAATAGTTTCCCCTAGTAATATTTTTTATAATTTTGCAGAATATATTTTTATCATTTCAATTTATGGCATTTTTCAATTCTATTGTAGATAACATCAAATCCATAGGCAACATATCCGAACACATCGATACGGAGGCGGCCGAGAAAGCGATCAGGAGCAACATTACCTTCAAAGGTCCCAATGCGTGGATTCTTGCCTTCGCCATCATCATAGCATCAGTAGGTTTGAACGTAAACTCCATTCCGGTCATCATTGGAGCAATGCTCATATCTCCACTTATGGGACCTATATTCGGTATCGGTTTAGGACTGGGAATCAATGACTTTGACCTTCTGAAAGCCTCTTTGAAGAACCTGCTTGTAATGATGGGGATTTCCCTTGTGGCATCCTTGATCTATTTCTTGATAACTCCCCTTAGCCTTGCCAATCCGACTGAGCTTCTTGCAAGGACGAATCCCACAATCTACGATGTCCTGATTGCCCTCTTCGGCGGTCTTGCCGGCATCTTCGAGCAGAGCAGGAAGGAAAAAGGAACGGTATTCTCCGGAGTAGCCATAGCCACGGCCCTTATGCCGCCTCTCTGCACGGCAGGTTTCGGCCTTGCAAGCGGCAATCTCCGTTATTTTATCGGCGCCCTCTATCTTTTCATAATCAACTGCATCTTCATCATCCTTGCAACCTATGTGATGGTCAAGTATTTGAGGTTCCACACCAAGGAATTCACCGATGAAAAGCTGGCCAAAAGGACAAAGACCATTTCCACCCTTCTTATCATCATCTTCATAGTTCCTAGTATTCTTTCCGCCGTCAATATGGTCAAACAGACCAACTTTGAGAAAAAGGCAGAACAGTTCATCTCTGAAAACAGGAACAACGGAGGAAGCATCATCTACGACTACCGGATTTCACATATCGACGGGTCAAAGATAGAACTATTTTTTACCGGTGAAAGTCTCGATCCCACCTTTAAGGCAAACCTTTATGAAAAGGCAAAGGAATATGGGTTGAAAGAGGATCAGATTATCATAAGCGAGCATACATCCAGAAATGAAAATACGGATGTTGACCTGATCAGAGGAATCTATGAAAGGACTGATTCGGAACTCGGTAAGAAGGATGCTGAAATAGAGCGTCTGCAGAAGGAAATCCAGAAGATGAAAGAGGATGAGATTCCATATGTCCAACTGACAAAGGAAATAACGCTCAGTTATCCTCAGATAAGCAAAATCTATCTTCTCAAGGGGGCCTCCGTAGTCAAGGACAGCCTGATGCAGAATCCTTGCATCGTCGCCATCCCGGTATGCTCGACAGAATTGAAACAGGAAGAGAAGATAAGGCTGACAGAATGGCTGAAAATCAGGCTTGCAAGCGAGAATGTGGAACTAATACCATTAGCAGAATAATAATTATGAGTAGAATAAAGTACGTCGGAGTGACCGACAAGAAAAAGAAATTATTTGAAGGCCTTTGGCCACTCCCCTATGGTGTTACATACAATTCATATCTGATTGTAGATGAAAAGGTTGCCTTGATTGACACTGTGGAGGAAGATTTTGAGGAGGAGTTCCTTCAGAAAATAAGGGAAGAGATTGGTGACAGGAAGATAGATTACCTTATTGTCAACCATATGGAACCTGACCATTCCGGAGTAATTTCTTCTATCAGAAGCACCTATCCTGAGGTTGAAATAATTGCAAGCCAGAAGGCTGCTGCTATGATTGAAGGCTACCACGGGATTGCAGCCAGGGAAATCAGGACGGTCAAGGAGGGCGAAACACTTTGTCTTGGAGAGACTTCTGTTTCATTCTATATGGCTCCTATGGTACACTGGCCGGAGGTGATGGTAACTTGGTATGAAGCAGAAAACACACTCTTCAGCGCTGATGCATTCGGAACTTTCGGGGCTGTTGAGCAGTGGAATTGCTTTGAGGATTATCGCGAAGAAATGACCAGGTACTACACCAACATAGTGGGAAAATATGGTGCCCCGGTACAGGCCGCTCTCAAGAAACTATCCTCCCTGCCGATTCACAGGATATGCTCTACACACGGCCCTGTATGGGAAGAAGAAGCCGGGAAAGTGGTGGCGCTTTATGATAAGTTGAGCAGATACGAACCGGAAAAAGGCGTATGCATAGTCTATGGTTCAATGTATGGCAATACAGCCAAGGCTGCTAAAGCCCTTGCAGAGGAGCTTGACAAAAGAGGCATTCCATACGGTATCCACGACCTTTGCAACGGCGTTTCCAATCCTGATGACCTCGGACAATCGGGAGCAATCGCAGACCTGTTCAAGTACAATACCATCGTAGTGGGTTCCCCGACCTACAACAACTGCATCTTTCCTCCTGTAGCATCCTTTATGGATGCAGCTGCTGCAAGGCTCGTCAAGGGAAGGAAGTTCTTCGCCTTCGGTTCATATACCTGGGCTGCAGCAAGCATCAAACTTCTGAATGAGAAGGCTGTTGAAAGCGGATTTACACTTCTTGGAGAAGGCATAGCCTTTCCTCAGGCATACTCCCCTGAGAAATGCGATATGGCAATGGTAGCCGGTCTGATTGAGAAAAATCTATAAGAACAATATCTTCTATAGACTGTCGGAAAGATGCCCTATCTGTTCTTCAAGATGGTCGGCATCTTTCTTTGACAAGATTCCGTCGTTGGAAAGACTCCGGATGGTCCTCCTCTCATTGGCAAGCAACATCCTCGAGGCTTTATTGGTCTGGGCCATGGCATATTCCTGAGGATATTCCTGGGAAAGAGCATCAAGACATTTCTTCATCCTGTCCAGATTGGAACGGACTTCCCGCTCCAGTTTTGACAGGATAATCTTTTTCTGCTGCTGTGGTATAACGCTGTCATACATAGCGGCTACCTCATCAAGAGAATCCCTCTGCACGCTGGAAAATCCGCGTCCCAAATCATTGAGTCTCAATACTCTGCGCCTAATCCAACGGGAGAACAGCCTTTGGGTGAAGCTGTGTCTTCGCACAAAACGAAGGAATTTTCCCTCTTCATAAAGCCTGAAGATGTAATCCCTGTCGGAAAGTTCCAAGGACCCGTTGCTGTCGAAATGCCTTTCCTGAGAGCTGATTAAAGTACGGTAGGTATGAGCGGAAATAGCCCCGTCATAATATAGTTGGCGCACAAGCTGGCTTTCCGTGCCGTAAATTCTGAGCCTGATGTTTTGAAGCAATTCTTCCTCTGAGCAGGAGGCAATGTCAGGAACTGCTTCCAGTTTCGGAAGATAGCCCCCAACCTTATCCCAATCCGCACCGGAAAGACTCTCGCGGGAGCGAAGACGATCAAAGTATTTTTGCGAGGAATCCGACACTCTCTTTCGGATGTTATAGTCCACAAATGACTGTGCAACAGGTATTTCCGTCAGACCAAGACGAGCAAGGAGACGCCTGATGGTCGTGGCGTTGACAGTAAGTGTCAGAGTTACTACCCCGGCTGTCATAAGTAGGACCTGGTTCCTGATATCCACCGGTATGGACAAAGTGCAGGAAACCATCATTGCAAGCGAAAGTCCGAGGGCGCCCCTCAGTCCTCCCCAACTGAGAATGATGGCATCCCTGACGGTCAGGCCATATCCAACCCTTTTCATCAGGGGATAGAACAGAAAGATGACAGCTGTCCTGATTAGATTGACAGCCAGATATATTCCTACTGTTACCGCAAGACTCACCCAAGTTATCTTCACCTGGACAGATATGATGATGCCCACGATGATGAAGATCAGGGTATTGGCGATAAAGGCAGCAAGGTCCCAGAATTTTTCCGTGAACTCATTGGCTTTGGGACTGAAGCGAATCTTGCCATGATAGGTCATCTCAAGTCCGAAGGCAACAAGGGCGATGACGCCGGAAAGGTGAAGATAGGCCTGGGCAAGGATGAAGGTGACATAGGCAGACAGAATTATGACACTGTTCTGCACAAGCTCGTCAGAACGGAATTTGGAAATAAGGAAAATGCACAATACAGCCACCAGATAACCAAGTACAGCACCTCCAAGGGCAACAACCATAAATTCCGCAAACGGAGAGGAGCAGATGGGACTGCTTCCTGAAAATGCTCCGAAGAAAAGCATAAATAGAACGATGCCGGTACCGTCATTCAGAAGCGACTCTGCATCCACCAGGGTGGAGAATTTCTTGCTGGTACCAAGTTCCTTGAGCAGGGCGACCACAGCCACAGGGTCGGTTGCACTCACAAGGGCGCCGAACATCAGGGCGAACGTCCAGTTCCAGCCGCTGAATTCAGGCACGAAAGAGGAAATCGCCATCATTGTGGCAGCGACAAGAAACATCGAGATTATGACACCGGGCACAGCCAGCACCGTAGAATTGAACAATGTCTTTCTAAAGGTGTGCAGGTCTATCTCATAGGCAGCGCTGAAGATGAGCACAGGGAGGAAGATGTATAGGATCATATCAGGGTTGACATTTCCAACCATATCCACAGCCCTAGCAGCAAGACTCAGGTCCGGAAATATGCCTTCACGATAGACGATGCCAACCAGCAGGCCAACGCAGAAAAGCCCTACCGTATAGGGGAACCTCGATTTTCTAAGAACAAGTTTGAGAAAGGCTCCCACAAGAAGCGCCAGAATGACGAACAACAGGGGAGCCAGTGCATATTCATTTTCCATATTTAGGAATGTATGTCATCAGAATTTGAAACTGTCCTTGAGAGCAGTTGTCTTGTTGAAGACGAAGTGGTCGGCAGTACTGTCAGGATCCTTGAAGAAATATCCTACTCTTTCAAACTGAACTGCAATACCGGAATTGTCTTCCAGCAGTGCCGGCTCGGCATAACCTTTGGCAACCACGAGGGAGTCCGGATTAAGGTAGCTCTTGTAGTCCTGTCCTTCAGGAATGCTTCCCATCTCGGCCTCTGTAAAGAGTTTGTCATAGAGCCTGAGTTCGATTTCTTTTGCATAATCCGTTGATACCCAGTGAATAGTGCCCTTGACACTCCTCCACTCCCCTGCTCCTGGTTTGGTTGTAGGGTCATAGGTACATCTGATTTCGACTATGTTGCCTTCTGCATCTTTGACGACCTCTTCACATTTTACAATGTAGGTGTATTTCAGACGCACCTCTCCGCCCGGTTTGAGACGGAAATATTTTTTAGGAGGCTCTTCCATAAAGTCATTCCTTTCAATATATACCTCACCGGTGAAAGGTACCTTGCGGGATGGTCCCTCCGGGGCGGCAGGATTCAATGGGGCATCGAACCATTCGACCTTTCCCTTCTCCCAATTGGTTATGGTGACCTTGACCGGGTCCTGAACTACCATATACCTATTGGAACGCTCATTGAGGTCCTGACGCACGCACCATTCCATAAGCTGGAGGTCAATCAACTGCTCCCTCTTGGCAACTCCGACCTTCTCGGCGAACATACGGATGGACTCCGGTGTATAGCCACGGCGGCGAATACCGCAGATGGTAGGCATTCGAGGATCATCCCAGCCGCTTACGAAGTTGTTCTTCACGAGTTCGAGAAGCTTGCGCTTGCTCATTACCGTGTAAGTGAGATTGAGGCGGGCGAACTCATACTGGTGTGAAGGGAAGATGCCGAGTTTCTCTATAAACCAGTCATACAGAGGACGATGCACATCGAACTCAAGTGTACATATGGAGTGGGTAATGTGCTCGATGGAGTCGCTCTGGCCGTGGGCAAAGTCATACATCGGGTAGATGCACCATTTGTTGCCTGTACGGTGATGGTCAGTATGGATGATACGGTACAGAAGAGGATCGCGGAAAAGCATATTCGGGTGCGCCATATCAATCTTGGCACGGAGGACCTTTTCGCCATCAGCATATTTGCCTTCCTTCATTTCGCGGAACAACTTGAGGTTTTCCTCAACACTGCGGTTGCGCCAAGGGCTCTCCGTTCCCGGAACCTGGACTGTACCACGGCCTGCACGGATTTCTTCCTGGCTCTGGTCATCTACATAGGCAAGTCCCTTCTTTATCAATTCCTCTGCCCAAAGATAGAGCTGGTCAAAATAGTCGGATGCATATCTTTCATTCTCCCATTCGAAGCCAAGCCAGCGGATGTCTTCCTTAATGGAATCCACATATTCAGTATCCTCCTTGACAGGATTGGTGTCGTCAAAGCGAAGATTGGTCTTTCCGCCGTATTTTTTTGCAAGGCCAAAGTTGATGCATATGCTTTTTGCGTGGCCTATATGAAGATATCCGTTAGGTTCAGGAGGAAAGCGCGTCATTATGCTTTCACACTTGCCGGATGCGAGGTCCGATTCAATTATTTCCTCCAGGAAGTTCAAATTCCTGGTTTCAGTCGTTTCTTTGTTCAGCTCTTCCATATGTTGTAATAGTTTTATCACAAATAATCTCGCAAATATAGATAAAAAACCGTACTTTTGCTTGTTGAAATTCAAATTTTACTTATTTGCATATGATAAAATCAATGACAGGATATGGCAAGGCTGAAACCTTGCTTGAAACAGGAAAGATTACGATAGAAATTCGCTCACTCAACGGCAAGACCGCTGACATAGGAATCAAGACCCAACTTCTCCCAAAAGACAAGGAACTTGAAATCAGACAGATGATAGCGCAGTCCTTGAACAGGGGGAACATCGATTTTTTCATCACCTATGAGCCGAATGCAGCCGAGAGCGCCAAGCATATAAATATGGACCTTGCGATGGAATATTTCCATCAAATCGCCTCACTTGGGAATCAAATCGGCGCGGACAGTCTTTGGAACAACAACCCTAATGACCTGATTGCCACCATATTGAGGATGCCGGACGTAATCGATGTCAAGAAACAGAATGTCATCACAGATGAAAACTGGCCGGCTGTGGAGGCCTGTATTGAACGTGCGCTTGAGGAAATCAATGCGTTCAGGGCCAAGGAGGGTGCATCTCTGGCAAAGGATGTGAGGGAGAAAGTGGAGAAAATTCTGGACTTGTCACATCAGATTGAAAAATATGAGAGTGAAAGGATTTGCCAGATAAGGGAAAAAATTTTGGACCGTTTCGCCGAACTCAAGGTTGAGCCGGACCAGTCAAGGATGGAGCAGGAGATGATATTCTATATCGAGAAGCTGGACATCAACGAGGAAAGGGTGAGGCTTCGCCAGCATTGTAAATATTTTCTGGATACCCTTGAAAACGAACAATATCCGGGCAAGAAACTCGGATTCATATCCCAGGAGATGGGCCGGGAAATCAACACCACAGGTTCAAAGGCCAACCATACAGAGATCCAGAAACTGGTTGTGCAGATGAAGGACGAACTTGAAAAAATCAAGGAGCAGAGCCTGAATATTCTATAATCCGACTACCGCTTACATTAGGACAAGATGAAGGAGGACAAGATGAAGGCTGCAAAGAAGATATTGACTTTATTGCTGATTGGCTCCGCCCTGTTTTTATCAATCGGAAGGGGCCTGGCAAGGGAAAGGATTGCCGAGGGTGTGTTCCTGGACAAGACCATCCACGATTTCGGTGACATACTCCTGGATGAGGGACCGGTAAGTTGTACCTTTACGCTTGTCAACGAGTCACCCTCACCCGTGGTCATCTACAGCGTCGTGTCTTCCTGCGGATGCACCGATGTCAGATGGACCAGAGAGCCCGTCAAGACAGGCGGGGAAGGAAAAATAACGGCCACCTACACCAATGACGAAGGACCATATCCATTCGACAAGACTCTGACAATGTATGTTTCCGGAATCAAGAAACCCATTGTCCTCAGGCTCAGAGGAACAAGCATGGAAAAGAAAAAGAGTCTTGAAGAAAGATATCCCATACGTTTCGGAAGCCTGGGAATGAAAGAAGAAAGGATAAAATGCGGCAATCTGGAGCAGGGAGGCGTCAAAAGCGGATGCGCCAATGTGGCCAACCTCTCCAGCAGTCCTCTGAAAGTTGATTTTACCTCTGTCAGCGATTATCTTGACATAAGCATCAGTCCCAATCCCATACCTGGCAGAAGTGAGGCGCAGATGGAATTCAAGGTTACCTCCAGCCGGGATAAATGGGGGAAGAACTGGTATTGGGCAACCCCTTCGACAGGAGATGGCGGAAAGATTGGCATATGGGCTTTTACAAAAGAGGATTTTTCTGCCCTAAGCGATGAGCAGAAGGCCAGCGGACCGAGGCCGACCTTCTCGGAAAGCACCTTCTCCTGCGGTAAGATGAAACGTGGCGGTACCATACACGCAGAATTCGAAATGAAAAACGACGGCAAAAGCTGCCTTCAAATTTTCAAGGTGGATGCCGACACTCCGAATTGGTCTCACAGCACCATCCCCGGCACCAAACCCGGCCAGAAGACTAGATTCCGCGTCCACGTTGACACATCAGCGCTCCCGAAGGGCGAAATCCTGGTTATGGTGACTCTTACCACCAATTCTCCCCTACGGCCAATAGTAAACCTTTTCATAGCCGGCTACCTGGAATAACACTAACTTATGATTGAAATATTTATCGACACCTTGCGCAACTCCATCCTCATCACCGGCCTTGTGACCGTAATGATGATGATGATCGAGTCCCTGAACATAGAATCCGGAGGCCTGATATTCAAAGGTCTGAAAAACACCAAGGTTGGACAGGTTATAATCGGCGCCCTTCTGGGTTCCGTACCTGGATGTATGGGCGGTTTTGCAACCGTTTCTCTGTACACCCACGGGCTGTTCAGTTTCGGTGCGCTTGTCGCTATGATGATTGCATCCTCCGGTGACGAAGCCTTCGTGATGCTTGCAATGGTTCCGGACAAGGCTTTGATGGTGATGACGGTGCTTTTCGTAATAGCAGTGGTGGTTGGGATTGTCACCGACTTTGTTGTCGGGAAGCTCCACAGAAAACATTGTTCCAACAAGGAACATTCCGAATGCGGTTCTCACAAAAGCGACTGTTCAGAAGGATTTTCCATTCACGAGGGAGACGAACATCACGAGAAAGAGCACAAGCAGAGACATTTTGACTGGAAACGCATCGTTTTGCTTCTTGGCCTGGGGCTCTTTATTGCCGCCCTTGCAAGCGGGCACCTCGGTCACGAACACGCAGAGGGAGTTCACGCCCACGCAGAATGCTGCCACGACCACGGGCACGGGCAGATTGACCTACTGAGTGAAGACTGGATGAACATTCTTTTTGCAGGACTGAGCATAATAATGCTGTTTGCGCTAATGTTCTCAAGCGACCACTTCATCCACGATCATATCTGGAAACACATCGTCTGCAGGCACGTTCCAAGCATATTCGCGTGGACATTCGGAGTTCTCCTGGTCATAGGCTTCGGAATGGAATACATAGATCTCGGCAAATGGGTAAGCGGCAATACAGCACTGATGATTTTGCTGGCAGCCGCAGTCGGGATAATTCCGGAATCAGGTCCGAACCTGATTTTCATAACCCTATACGCATCCGGCCTTGTGCCATTTCCCGTCCTGCTTGCCAGCTGCATCAGTCAGGACGGACACGCCTCCATTCCTCTTCTGGCTGATAGCAAAAAGAGTTTCGCCGGAGCGAAACTCATCAATTTTGCAGTAGCTTTGGTTGCAGGCTATGCTGCAATGCTTTTCATATAAGAGGTCGGCCCCTCGTCGTAACAGAATCTAGTAAACCAGCTCCATCTTATCAACCCACAACTTGCTGGATGACGAGCCGGTGAGGTAGTCTCCAAGATAACTTGAAGCACAGGTCACTATGATGTGGGTAGGACGCTCGGTCAGGCTTCTGTACTCAAGTGGTATCTCAATCTGCTGCCAACCGTCAGTAGAGTAATTATACACGATGTGACCGAATGCGATGACTCCTTCTGACTCACTGGTATAGTAGATACCGTCTGTGGTGTTCACATAAACCGGACAATCCGGTATGCCTCCCATCTTCCTGTAATCCCAGTTACCCAGCGAGATTGCAATCTCACACCTGTCGTTGTCACCAAGTTTGACATCGTCTCCCGGAGGAACTCCTTTCAGAAGGTCAACCTTGCCGCATTCGTACTTCATCCATACCCTCAGGGCGTGAGGCCTTGTGTTCCAAGGACGACCGTAATAAACTGAACCGCCGGTGGTGCCGATAACCTTTGCGAATGTTCCAGTGAAGACATTTCCACAGGCAAGGATTCCGACGAAGTTCTTGGACTCGCATCTAACCGAAGCTTTGCCGTCTGCAACATCCTGAGTGTCAGGGTAGGTCAGGACAATGCCCAAGGAGGCCGTTCCATTCACTCCGTCAGGACCTTCTCCGTTACCGCAAGCCCACCACTTTTCTCTGCATTCAGGGTCAGGGCTGGAAGGATCGAACCACTTGTAGTAGTCAAGCCCGGTCACAAGGCTGTAGGTTTCGAAACTGTTGTTCGGGAACTGTCTGTCAGGATCTGTCTCAAAATCAGTCACTTCAGTGATATCTCCTCCGGTATAGGCATAGAACTCATACTTTGTTGCCGGTCTGAGACCTGTTATATGAGCAGTGAACTCGCCCCCGTTGGACTCAATTGCAGAAGAAGGCACTGTTGACCAGCTGTCTCCTGAATCCACTATACGGTACTTGATACCGTTCTCCTGTCCCGCCACACCGATTGCAGTTATGTAAGCCTCCTTGGTCCAGACATTTACAGATTTAAGGCTGATGGCAACGTCCAGCTGCTCAACAAAAAGAGTCCAAACCTCAGAATCGCCGAAACTACTTACGGAAACATCGACTGATACCGGATTGCCGTCCTCCATAAACCTTCTGATATTCTCCTTTGAAGGCGAATATGTCGTCACATCCTTCGGCCCTAGCTTGAGCTGCGTGACAGTAATATTGTCCAGCGGAGTCATCTGACTCACATAGGCAATTGCCCTTCTGTTCTCGACATCTATGACAGGAGCTCCGATCTGGCCGTTGACAGTAAAGGTCCTGAGGATGGGACGATTGGCTACAAAAGTCCATTCATAATCCTGGAATGTACTCAAGACCACCGTCATCGGATTCTCCAGATTGTGGAATCCACGGATTTCATCGGAAAATCTAACCCTTTCCTTATCCACCTTGAAATCCTTGATATTCACCCTTTTAAGATCCACGGTTTCCTCCAGGTTCAGAGTGACGAGCCTTTTGGCAGCGTCAATGGATGCAGTACCCCCTTCCACCTCAACGGAAATGATGGTAGGAACCACCTTCGGATATGGGATATCGTTCTTGATGCAGGAAAGCATCAGAAAGGCAGCGGATATAATCAATATAAAACGTTTCATTTCCATCAGTCTGGTTTCGCAAATTATAAGTGAACTGTAATGCCGAAATTCAGAGCAAGCAGATTCAGTTTCGCCTGTGCCTTGAAGTATTTCCTGTCACCCGTCACATGGTTGTTCTCATAACCGGTGGAATGGTTGTAGGAAAGTTCCGCGAGGTTGAGCGATGCCGACAGGGAGACATTGTTCATCGGGAAGAAAATGATACCTGGGCTGAACAGGGCGCTAACCTTATTGTTCAGGGTATAGGCATTGGAAGGCGACCCGACACTGATATTGCTGCGTGAATTGCTGTATCCCAGAGCCGCTTCCAGGAAGAAGCCTACCCTTCCCCTGTAATCCAGTCCCACATATGAGCGATTGTACAGATATGCGCTGTATGAATTTGTCTTGGCCTTGACATCCTTCAAATCCAATGAGAAATTTCCCAATAAATCCAAGGTTGAAGCATCTACAGAGCAGGCTCCGTTTGAATATTGAATCCTCAGACCCAGTGACTGGTTCCTCATATAAGAATATGCACCGTGCAGGGATATCCTGAAAGCAGCCGCAGATGAATAGGTATCGTTCAGCAGCAGGAGGAATTCGCTGTCATTGGTTGAAAGGTTCATATATGAGGCTGCCATTCCTATCTGCCAATCTCCCTTAGGGATGATGAGATGGGATTTGAGGCTTCGCTTCGTGATGTTGGTGGTATCCTTATGGATTCTTTCTCCTAGGACAATGTGCTTCTTCGGAGTCTTGGTCTGTTTGTCATTATGTCCAGGGACAGTTGCCGCTGACTGGAAGCAGACAGAGACCACAAATATGATTGCCAAAAATATCTTTTTCATATCGCTACAGATAATAGGCAAGTCCCAGACTCAGGGTTGCAAGGTTCAACATCAAAGAAGCATCGGAGAGGGAATGTGAACCGTTTGCCACCTGGTTGTGCTTCTGGTTGGCCCAGGTATAGTTGAATCCAAGTATTCCGACACTGGCTTCAATGGCAAAATGGTTGGTTATGAAAGCGGATATGCCCGGATTCACTCCAAGTAGAATCTTATACTTGTTGGTAAAGGTTCCCTTGGTATCGGAAGAAATGTTGGCTGTATTCTTCGATGTGGTCGTGGAGAAACCTAGTTCCACCTGAGCGAAGAGGGAGAAACGGCCCGATTTTCCGAGTGGTATGTATGGCCTGAAGGCCAATGCTCCCGTAAAACTCTGACTCAGACGATAATAGTCATTCACGCTCATCGAAATTTCAGACATCGACATATTGGCCGATTCCATATCCAGAAGTGTCCTGCCATAGGAAAAAGACAGTCCCACACCGATATTGTCCCTTATCATATAGAGGAAATTCGGATTGACAGATATAGTGTAGCCGTTTGAATTGATGTCATCGATGATGAGAAACTTATAGTCATCCATCGTGTGACAGGAAAACTTGGCCGTACCGGACACCATAAAACTCTTCTTTGGCGCAAAGGTGACCGGCTTTGCATTGTCATATCCTCGGTCATATTTCTGTCCCCGGGCTGAAATGCAGCTCAGGGACAGGAGTATGATCGTCAGTGTTGCTCTGAAATTCATAAATTATTCATACAGTAGTTCAACCTTGTCAATCCAGAGTTTCGCATCTGAACTTCCGGTAAAGTAGTCGCCGTATTTGGATGCAGCGCAGGAAATCACGATGTGGGTCGGATAGGCATTGGTATTATGGTAATCCAAAGGTATCGTAATCTGACGCCACTCTCCGGTGGAAACTGAGACAATCTCTCCGTTGCTGATCTGCTGCCGGTTGTCACCGTAAAGCACGAGTTCAGCATTGGCGATAGTGGACGGATCGGTATAATAGTCTATGAACGTACTCTTGTTGGTAGTGTTCACATGTACAGGAGAATCCTTGGTTCCACCGTAAGTCTTGTAGTTCCAGGTTCCAAGGGCAATCTGGATGGATGCCCTGTCATAGTCGGAGTTCTTGGTGATTGTAACTCCGTCAGGGACAGAGGTTACAATATTGATTTGACTTGCAGTATATTTGGCCCAAAGTCTGACTGCGGTAGGTCTGGAAGTCCAAGGACGTCCGAAGTTCACTTTTCCTCCTTCAGTTCCGACAAGTCCTGCGAACTGACCCGTGAAGACGTTTCCGGCAGCAAGCACTCCGAGGATGGCACCAGACTGGGCACATACGGAACGAGCCCCATCAACCTTGTCTGTCTCATCAGGAACAGTTATCACCATACCCATTGAAGCAGAACCTTTTACGCCTTCAGAACCTTCACCGTTACCGGAACCCCAGAACATAGTCTGACCTTCTTCAACGCCGCAGGAAGGATCGTACCATTTGTAGAAGCTCTCTCCGCTGACCTTGCTGACATATTCAAAGCTTGCATTTGGAAGCTGAGGGGCGGCTTCAGTGGTGAAAGTGGAAGCATCTCCCTGGTCAACGCCTGCGATGACAAGCTTGTAATCATAGGTCGTTGCCGGCTGAAGTCCATTCAGGACTGCGTCGTAAAGACCTTCTGCTGACCTTACGGCCGCAACCGTAGTCCAATCGGAAGCGGTTGATGCCTTGTAGGCGAACTTGATGGCGGAAGGATCGCTGAATTCTGATTCGTCCACATCTGCGTGAACGGTAGCGTGTCCTGCCCATATTTCATAAATACTTGAAGATGAGAGGCCTGTTGAAACAGGTTCAAATACCACCACATCCTGGACAACGTCTGTACTGTAGTCCACAAGGAGGGTAAAGTTGATGTCACCGTCCTTGATGGTATATTTGACATTCATCCTGTAGATCTTGCCGGCTTCAACAGCAGGGATGATTCCTTCCTTTACAAAAGAAGATGCATCCTTGGCAAGGGTTCCCTCAAATTTCCAGGAAAGGGAAGGTTCCTCAATTCCGCGGATAATGAAATAGCCCTCGGATGATGATTTGGAGGCGTCATAAACAAGACAGGTCTCAGGAGAATTCAAGTCTAGACCCACGGTAAAGGTGAAACCCGGATTGAAGTTCTCGGCCACTGTGGTATCGAAACTTATCTTTGAAACTGCATTGTCCACTGTTGCAGGTACCTGCACCTGGACTGAAGAACCGGCGACAATCTCGAAAGCCTTGGAACCATAGTAGCTCTTCTGTTCCCAGGATGCCGTTGAAGGAGTTGCTTTGGCAGTTTCGCCGGCGAGTACATCAACCCTGTATTGGTCAGCCGGGAGGTAGATGGAAGATGGGATTTCAGAATAAGTATAGGATCGTACAAGACCGCTGAAATCAGCCTTGTAGATATTCACTTTGGCGCTTGAGAGGAGTTCCTCGCTTGTCATTGCTGCCTTGGTTGAAGGCAGGTCGATGCCGAGGGACAGACATCCTTCTCCACCGCGGGTAGCAGGCAGGGTTTCTCTCGCACAGGAAGCGGCAAGTATGAGGGCTGCCGCAGAAGCCATGATAATATATCTTTTCATTTCCTTTCCTCCCTTCATTATTCAACAACCATCACAATAGAAATAGACTTCTTGCATCCCTGGGTATCTGTCACATTCATCGTAAAGGTGTGTGTACCAGGGTAATTGATAATCGCTTCCTGAGCTGCGCTCATATCGAAGGCAATATTGGTCTGTCCGAGAAGTTCCTCTCCGTGCGGGAAAGGCACCACCTGGAAGATGATATCGTTGGCAGGGATAGGATGTATCAGGTCGATGTGGGTTGCCTGAGCAGCCTCAACTGCATTTACGAAAGAGCTGCTCGTAGAGGCGATGTCAACCGTGAACTTGGCAACTCCGTTCGGCACTGCGGCTTTCAGCTTCAGGCTGATTGCCCTCTGGTCGAGAGGAGGGATCACAACGTTCTGAAGGTCAGTGAATTCAGCATCGCAACCTGCATCATAGTCAAAGGTGAGGTCAATCCCACCATCACCCTTCGGTGCCTGAGGGTCCTCCCCTATCACCTCTTCCTCCGCAACCAGAGAATTGTTTAGTTCGGAATCTGAGATAAAGTCGTTGATTACGATATCAAAAGTAGCGTCTCCAGTCTCGTTAACCTTCTTGATGAACTTGATTTGGCGCCACTGTCTCTGCTGAATGCCTGTGATAGTCTTGGTCATCTTCTGACTCTTTCCTTCTATCAAGCCCTTGAATGTCACGGCAAGAGTCGTAGGCTGGTCATTTCTCACATAAAAATAACCTGCGTTCTGGTCATATTTCACAGAGCCGTTTTCGTAGGTAAGAGCATAATTGAGCGGATATCCGGCAGTTACTTCAACGGAAGCGTTTCCGTTTCCCGTTACCATAGAGAGGAAATCATCGCTATAGCTAACTGAAACCTTGCACTGAAGAAGGGTGCAGGTAAGGCTGCCGATGGAAGTAACCTCTCCGGCGGCGATGGTGAATTCCTTCTGAGCTCCATAGACAGGCTGTTCGAAAGCAGATACTGGAACATCCTGTTCTGAAGATCTCACTACAAGAGTATAGTTTCCGGCAGGAAGTGAGACCTTGTCATTATTGGACTTCACATTTGAATAGGTAGTGGAAAGGACTACATCTCCTTCTGCATTGCTGATGATGATGGCATAGCTGCCGTCTGCAGTTATAGCCGCCTTGGTTTCCACATAGTCATCCTGGGAGAGTGAAAACTCCGAAAATGACAGTTCTCCATTTTGCAAGGCTGCATCCTTGACTTCCTTTTTGCAGGCCGAGAACAGGATTGCAACGGCCGATGCCAATATGATTATCTTTTTCATTTCGTCTAATCTGGTTATGTTCTTATTCGTTCAGTTCGATATCGCTAAGAGGCACTTCAACCGTAGTGTCATCAAAAGAGATAGTGATGGAGGTAGAGCCGACATTGCTCACATCAAACTTGAGAGTATAGCAGGTTGCGGCATCTACGCTGTTATAGTCAACGGCATTGAACTGGGATACCCTTCCGGACTGGGATGTTACGGTTCCGCTTACAGAAAACCTATATGCATCCACGAAAGCGCCTCCCGTCTGGGTTTTAGGGAAGTTGATTACATTGCCATTTCCGGTCGTAACCTTGAAATTGCTGTCAACATAATAGTTGTTGAAGGCTTCTGTGCGAACAACCTTTACGATTGCATTGGCAAGGGCCACAGGCACAGAAACGTTGGTGGTCTTTCCTCCCACGACCTCGAACGATGTGTTTCCCGCAAAATAAGGTTTGTCGAATCCTTCAACACCTTCTTCACCATAAGAAGCTGACACCGAATAGGTTCCGGCAGTAAGAGGAGTGCCTGAATTCCACTCGGACACCTTCCCTGTGAAGACTTGTTCTGAAGATGAATTCTTGATTACAAGGTTAAAATCCGAAGTCGAAGGAAGGGCGGTATAATCCGACACATTGCCCTTCGTAATCTCGGCAACCTGATTGTCAGGACTCAAGGAGAGACTGACAAAGCCGCTTCCGTCACCATTTGACGGCTGCTTGGAACAAGCTGCAGCAAAGAGCAGAAGCAAAGCGATTGATGTTCTTTTCATTTCTTTCATTTTTAGTATAGAACCTTATTATTATGATTTTCAATTCTTTATATAAACTTTTAGATTGTCCAGATAGAGGTAATAGCAGCTATTGGCGGCGATTACGCTGGTGGTTCTGTCAGTGTCAGAGAAGAAGACAATCCTGGTGGACTGACCCACGGACGAAATCTCCTGGGTGCGGTGATGCAGGTTGGACACATCCTCGTTTGCAAACCTGTCAGAGGTGAACACGATGGCGGCGTTGGATGAAATATTGTCTGACTTGCATCCGTTCAGGGACGTCGATTCGGAGTTCGTATGGGTACCGATGCGATACTTTGCCATAGGTGTAGAGGAGTCATCCCTGTTGTATCCCGCAGGTACATAGAAGGCCTCATCGTATTCAAGAACTATGGTGACGGAAGCGCCTGGTTTCAGGTATGAAAGGGCCGGAGTATCAAGACGTCCGCACAAGCGTTCTACCGTCCAGGCTCCTGACTGGTAACGGCTGTTGATTCTGATGCAGTCTCCTTCCAGAATCTTGAACCTGGATGCATTCCATCCGTTCCTGTCCATATAGCCGTCGAGCAGATATCCTCCGAGATTCCTGTCGTTGGAGGCGCTGCCTGAATAGGCATCATTCTGTTCATATGCCCTTGCTGAAGTGAAATCCTCATGAAGAAGATAAGGGACACTGCCCAGGCTTATGCTTGAGATATTGTCGTTTCTGGTAATGCAGGAGGCCGTCAAAGGAAGATCGACAGAGGTGTTGGCAGTTTCGAAATTGAGCCTTGCCGTACCGTTCTCGATTGCATTTACAATCTTGAGATATTCTGCCTCCCCGGAGGCTCCGAGATATTCTTCCTCGACAGTGAAATTGGAATGATATCCCTGGGTGTTGGACCACTTGTATATCTGTGTATCTCCGTTGAAAATGGTTATGTTCCAGAGAGTTTCACCGATATTGTTGTCATCTACAGTGAATTTTATCCTGTAATATTTTTCGATGCCGGAAGGACGCAGGCAGACAGGGGTGGAATGTCCCGGAAGGAAACTTCTGCCAGAAAGGCTGATAGGTTCGAGGACGGACTTACCACTGTCAGTAAACAGAGTCACCGTCATATAATCATCTGGTCCATAGGCCTGAGGATGAGGATGAACCGAGGCTATTGCGAAGTCATATCCGGGATAGTCGGAAGCCCCGATTGGTTTTTCAAGTGTAAGAGTCATCTCGTTTACCCCCGATGAGATGGAGGCCGGAGTTTCCGGATTCTTGAAATCCACAGTCACGACTCCTGCCACTGGATCGGGCATAGAGAATGATATTTCCCTGATTTTTTCAGTGACAGCCCCCTCTCCAGAAGGTGTCCAGAAGCGGAACTGATGCATCATATGATTCATCCCCAGAGATAGGCCTCCACCGGCGGGCTGTTCCTCCAGCGAAGTCAGCGGACCGTGAAGAGATGGCGTGGCAAGCATTATGTCTGTTCCCTTGCCAGCCCTACCGTCCTGGAGTGCAGGCAGGTTGAACGAAAGAAGGCTGCCGGAGACCGACTTCGGTTCCGGGTAACAGGCATAATATGTATAGGTAGCGTCCGCCATAGGTCCGGCAAGAGTGGAGGTGAAATAGGCAAAGCCCTCATCGATTCCATAGATGGAAAAGACCTGACCTTCAAGAACATATTCAGAGGCGGAATTGGCTGCCCAGACGCTTGCGCAGTCGCCTGGATTCCAGGCTGCCGACAAGCCGTTGTCAAGCATAGAAGTCCTTGTGGAAGTTCTTCCTGCAAAGAAGCCGACCTCAACCGGTGAGACATCACAGATTTCTGTAGTCTCTCTGCTGCAGGAAATAATCGCGCACAATATCCCCAAGGAAACGGTTAATCTTATTCTGTTCATTTCTGTTACTTCGTGTGCATATTCCGCTGCAAAGGTAGCAATATTTTTTAATATGCAAATACGGGCCTTTCCGATTGCATTTCAACAACATTTTAGTACCTTTGCATATTTGTATGCAGATAATAACAGGGAAGATATGGCAGAGATAAACAACTACAATGATGACAACATCAGGACGCTCGAAGGCGTTGAGCACATCCGCAGACGTCCGGGAATGTATATCGGGCGTCTGGGCAACGGAGACGATGTCGGAGATGGAATCTACGTGCTCCTTAAAGAGGTCGTGGACAACTCCATAGACGAATTTTCCGCCGGATTCGGCAAGCAGATAGTCATCGATGTACAGGACAAGGAAGCTTCTGTCAGGGATTTCGGAAGGGGTATTCCGCTCAATTCCGTTGTAAAGGCAGTGAGCGTGCTGAACACGGGAGGAAAATACGACACGAAGGGTTACAAGAAATCCGTCGGATTGAACGGTGTTGGTCTCAAGGCCGTGAACGCCCTGTCTTCTTATTTCTATGTAGAGGCCTTCAGAGGCGGCACCAGTTCATATGCAGAATTCAAGGAAGGCAAGCTGATTGACCAAGGACAGAGGCCGACCAAGGAAAAGGACGGGACCTTTGTCCGTTTCATTCCTGACGAGCACCTGTTCTCAGGCTACCAGTTCCACCAGGACTTCGTGGAGTCAATGGTCAAGAACTATTCATATCTGAAAAAAGGACTTACGCTCAACCTCAACGGCACTCCATACAAGTCGGAAAACGGTCTTCTGGACCTTATCAAGGACAATATTTCCGAGATACCACTTTATGAACCTGTGCACCTTATCGGGGAGGACATCGAAATCGTGCTTACCCACGGCAACAGCTACGGGGAGAACATAGCATCCTTCGTAAACGGACAGAACACCAGGGACGGAGGCACGCATCTTGCCGCAATGAGGGAGGCCGTTGCCAAGACTCTGAAGGAATTCTATAAGACCTTTGCCAAGAAGGATTTCGCCCCTGAAGACATCCGACAGGGAATAATCGGTGCCATCAGCATCCAGATACAGGAGCCTAACTTCGAGGGCCAGACCAAGACCAAGCTCGGTTCCACATATATGTGGGACACCGAAATAGAGAATGAGGATGGCACCCACACTTATGACCAGGGCCCGACCATTCGCAGTTTTGTCAACGAGTTCGTAAAGACCAACCTGGACAACTACCTTCACATTCACAAGGAAATCATTCCTGTCCTGCAGGAAAAAATCACCGCATCCGAACAAGAAAGAAAGGAAATATCCAGCATCCAGAAAAAGACCAAGGAGCGCAACAAGAGGACCAACATATACAACCGCAAGCTGCGTGACTGCAAGATACATTTCAACGACAAACTGCCGAAGGAAAAACAAGCGCTGGCCGAGTTGACGAGCATCTTCATCACCGAGGGAGACTCCGCAAGCGGTACCATCACCAAGGCCCGCAAGGCAGAAACCCAGGCAGTATTCAGCCTTAGAGGAAAGCCTATCAACTGCTACAAGGAAAGCCGCAAGAGAGTGGCCGAGAATGAAGAACTCAACCTTCTGATCAACGCCCTTGGAGTTGAAGATGATATGGACAACCTCAGGTACAACCGCATCATCGTGGCCACCGATGCCGATGATGACGGAATGCACATCAGAATGCTTGTTTTGACATTCTTCCTGAAATACTATCCGGACCTGATAAGGAGAGGCCACGTACACATTCTCCAGACTCCGCTTTTCAGGGTGAAGAACAAGAAGGAGGTGCGCTACTGTTTTTCTGCCGAAGAGAAGGAGAAGGCAGTGAAACAGCTGAAAACCGGTGTGGAAATCACCCGCTTCAAAGGTCTCGGAGAGATATCATACGAGGAGTTCGTGGATTTCATCGGAGAGAACATCAGGCTGGACAGGGTGAAACTCAGCGACGAGGAATCCATAGCCGAGATTATGGAGTTCTATATGGGAGACAACACGATTGACCGCCAGAACTTCATACGCGAGCACCTCAGGACAGAAACAGAACTTGAAGACATAGACATATAACATTATGTGGAGAAAATTTTGCGGATGGCTGCTCCGCGTCCTCGGATGGACAGTTGACAGCCCTGTTGTACCGGAAGAAAAATGCATCATTCTGGGAGTTCCTCACACATCCGTATGGGATTTTGTAATTTCATATCTTTACTATGAATCTATCGGAGGCACTGCCTACTGTATGATAAAGAAGGAATTTTTCTGGGGGCCACTCGGATGGGTTCTCAGGAAGCTCGGCGGTCTGCCTGTGGACAGGAAAAATGCTACGGCATTGGTTTTGAGTGTAATACGCGAAATGAAATCAAGGGACTGCGTCCACCTTGCAATAGCGCCGGAAGGCACCAGAAAGCCGGTAAAACGCTGGAAGACAGGCTTCCACACGATAGCAAAAGAAGTCGGATGCCCTGTATATCTCGGATATTTTGACTGGGGCACCAAACACGTGGGCAGGGGCGAGAAAATCACTTTGACCGATGACGCAAGGGCAGATATGAACAGAATACAGGAGATCTACGAATCAATGCACCTTGTCGGGAAGAACCCGGATGGTTATATCACACATTAGAATTTATTATAATGAATTATTTCTACAAGAAACTACAGGAGTTCAGAGGTAGATATGTGGATACATTGGGAAAGTTGTATGACTATGCCACCGCAATCTTTCCCAAGAACCAATACACCCGCTGGGTAGATACTAAAGAAGGAGGCTATACATACGAGAGGCTCAAGAAAAAGAGCGACGCCCTTTCAAAGAAATTGACTCAGTACGGAATCGGAGCTGGAGACAAGGTTGCAATCCTGTCACAGAGTATGCCTAACTGGTCGGTAGCTTTCTTCAGCCTTACTCCTTTCGGACGAATCGCAATCCCTATTCTTCCGGACAGCTCAGAGAACGAGGTGACAAACATTCTGCAGCACTCAGAAAGCAAGGCTATCTTCGTTTCCCAGAGGCTTGCATCCAAGGTCAGCCGCAAATGCCGCGACAAGATGACTCTTGTCATCGACATCGACACCTTCGAGGTAATCCAGGCAGACGAGGAAAAGTTCACGTGCGACGGCCGCCCGGCCATGCCAATGCCTGATGACATAGCGACCATCATCTACACCTCAGGCACTACCGGCAGCGCAAAGGGAGTGGTACTGAGCCACCGCAACCTGACCTCGAACGTTCTCTCCTGCTATCACACTTGCAAGAGGAACGAGAAAGACAGGTGGCTGTCCATCCTTCCTATGGCCCATACTCTTGAAATGACCATATGCATGCTCTACCCTATGTTCTGTGGAGCAACTGTATATTATCTTTCCAAACCGCCTGTGGCATCCATCCTGCTCAAGGCCCTGAAGGAAGTCAAGCCGACCACAATGTTGTCAGTGCCCCTGATTATTGAAAAAGTCTATAAGTCAAGCGTTCTTCCTACAATACAAAAGAGCCGCACGCTCAGCTGGATGAACGAGCATATGAACACGCTGATGTGCAGGCTTATCGGGATGAAACTGAAGACAGTGTTCGGCGGTCATATCACTTTCTTTGGAATAGGTGGCGCAAAGATGGATCCCGAAGTGGAAGCCTTCCTGCTCAAGGCCAAATTCCCATATTCAATCGGCTACGGCCTGACAGAAACCTCCCCTCTTCTGAGCTATGCAATGGGCAGAGGTAGGGCTGTCGGTTCCATAGGCTATCCAGTCAAGGGAGTAAAGTTGAAACTGTATGATGTGAATCCTGACACAGGAGAGGGAGAGATTGTAGCCAAGGGAGACAACGTAATGCTGGGATATTACAAAGACCCGTCCAGAACCAGGAGCGTATTTACGGAAGACGGATGGTTCCGCACCAACGACCTTGCAGTTCAGGATGAAAAAGGCCGCTTCTACATCAAAGGCCGCAAGAACAATATGATTCTGGGACCTTCCGGGGAAAATATTTACCCTGAAGAAATCGAGAATGTCATCAATAACATAGAGGGTGTGAATGAATCCATCGTGGTGGAAAGGAACGGAAGGCTGGTAGCCCTGGTTCAACTTGACGAGAACCTCATTGAATGGGACAAGGAGGGAGAAGATGAATTCTACAAGAAGCTGGACGCAAGGAAAGAAAGCATCCTCAAATTCGTAAACAAGCAGGTGAGCAAATTCTCCAAGGTCAACGATGTAGAAGTGATGAAGGAACCATTCGAGAAGACGGCAACCTCCAAGATACGTCGTTTCAAATACAAGGACGAGGCTCACACCATAGAGGCGGACAAGGCCAAGGAAGAGAGCCAGAAAGAAAACAACGAACAAGAAAATGGACATAATTGATGAGAAATTTGCTATCTACGACCAGAGCGGAAGAGATCTTATCCGTTCGGCATACGACATTGCAGCCGAGGCGCTTAAGGATCACACAAGAGGAAACGGGCATCCGTTTATAGAGCATCCGCTAGCAGTCGCCAAGATAGTCAGCGATGAAATCGGTCTCCCCGCCGAGTGCGTCGCAGCAGTTTTTCTTCACGAGGCTACAAGGTTTTTCCCTGAAACCGACATTGCCTCAAAAGGATTCGGAAAGGACATCCTTACGATTGTGGAAGGACTTAACAAGATTTCCACAATCAAGCCTAAGGACACCAGACTTGAGGCAGAAAACTACAAGAGGCTGATTGTATCTTTTTCCACCGACCCGAGGGTGGTGGTAATCAAGATAGCGGACAGACTGGAGGTAATGCGTTCCCTTGATTTGTTTTCCAAAACAGCAAGGGAGAGGAAGATTCTGGAAACGCTTATGCTGTATATCCCGCTGGCACACCAACTGGGACTATACAACATTAAAAGCGAGATGGAAGACATCTATTTCAGGTATGCTGAACCGGAGCAATACAGAGCCATCACCAACAAGCTCAAGAGCACCGAGGCAAACCGTCAGAAACTGATGACCCGCTTCATTGAGCCTCTCAAGCAGAAGCTCTCTGACCACGGGATTCACTACAAGCTGAAAGTAAGGACCAAGACTGCCCTGTCCATCTACCGCAAGATGCAGAAGCAGAAGGTGCCGTTCGAAGGCGTCTTCGATGTTTTCGCCATAAGGTTCATCATTGACTGTGAAGAGGACAAGAAGGTGGAACACGCCCTGTGCTGGGATGTATTTTCCTTTGTAACAGAAGAATACGAGTCCGACCCTAGCAGGCTAAGGGACTGGATATCCAATCCGAAGCCAAATGGCTACGAGTCCCTCCACATAACCATCAAGGACAAGAACGGCAGTCCGCTTGAAGTCCAGATAAGGACAAAAAGGATGGACGACATTGCAGAGAACGGTCTGGCTTCACACTGGTCCTACAAGGGTATCCGCCACGAGGCTACCCTGGACAGATGGCTGGTGAGCGTAAGGAAGGCCCTTGAGAATCCGCTCGGTTCCGAGGGCGATCCTATGGCCGCATACTACGAAGACGAACTCACAGAGATTCCGACCAAGGATGTATTCGTTTTCACTCCTTCAGGAGAACTTCGCAAACTGCCTGCCGGAGCCACTGTTCTGGATTTTGCCTTTGACATCCACTCCAACCTCGGAGTCAAGTGTTCAGGAGCCAAGATAGGCGGCAAAGCCGTTTCCATTCGCGAAAAGCTCAAAACGGGAGATGTTGTGGAGATAACCTCCAGCAAAAACCAGAAACCATCTTCAGACTGGCTTAATTTCGTGGTAACATCCAAGGCACGAACTAAAATCCGTCAAAAGCTGAGCGAAGCTGAATTCCAAAAGGCTGCAGACGGGAAGGAATTGCTGAGCAGAAGACTGAAGAACTGGAAAATCGAACTCGATGATGAGCAGCTCGCAGAATTCCTGAAACTCAAGCAATACAAGACTTTGAACTCCTTCTACGCTGCCGTAGGAGAAGGCATCATAGACGTGAGCGAAATCAAAACCTGGCTGTCTGAAACCAAAAAGGTAGAAAGCACAGGAATTGACATCGAAGAGGTAGAGAAGAAAAAAAACGGAGTCAGTGAAAAAGGCAACAAGGATGACATCCTCATCATCGATGCCAGAAATGTCCGCAGCCTGGATTACAAGATGGCAAAGTGCTGCAACCCCGTTTATGGAGATGACGTCTTCGGCTTCGTCACCAAGACAGACGGCATCAAGATTCACCGGTTGTCCTGCCCTAATGCAGCAAGGTTGATAGACAGGTACCCATACAGAATTCAAAGCGTCAAATGGAGTGAAAACCCGTCCACAAGCAATTTCCAGACAACTTTGAGGGTAATCTCCGTCCTTGAGGATTACGCCGTCAACGAACTTATGGAAGCCATCAGTTCATTCCGTGCTTCGGTCAGAAAATTTGATATGACTGAAAATCAGAGGAATGGCACCTATGATATGACCGTCAGGATTGCTGTTCCGAGTAATCTGGAACTGGACAAGGTCATCTCACAAATCAGAAGTTGTAAATCGATTATAAAAGTTACGAGAATATGACATTTGACCTCGAAGAAAGGGTTGAGAGGGCCAAGGCCCTGTTTTCAGAAGGATATAATTGCTGTCAAGCTGTGTTTCTGGCCTACAGCGACCTTTTTGATATTGAGAAAGGTATGGCAGAAGCCTTGTCCTGCGGTTTCGGCGGCGGGATGGGAAGGATGAGAGAGGTTTGCGGAAGTGTCAGCGGGATGGTACTCCTGTGCGGACTCATCAGCGGAGCCGGTCCGACTGACAGGGAGGCTAAAACCCGGAACTACACTCTCGTGAGGGAAGTGGCAGAGGAATTTCGTGCAAAGAACGGTTCAATCATCTGTAGGGAACTGCTCGGGCTGGTTCCCCCTGGAAGCGGAGCAAAGGGTCCGGAAGAAGCAGCTACCCCGTCTGCCAGGACTGGAGAATACTACCAGAAACGGCCTTGCCGAGAGCTTGTGGGACTGTCTGCAAGAATTATCGGCAAAAGAATAGCCTTATTTCTTGACAAAGTCAATTTAAGGGATTAAATTTGTGGAATTGAAATCAAATAAACTGTTCATATGATGGACTATAATCACGCTCATAAAGCTCACCCTTGGCACGGAATAAGTCTCGGAAAAAATGTTCCTCAAGAGGTAAGAGCCTTCATTGAAATCGTTCCGACCGACACCGTGAAATATGAAGTGGACAAGGAGTCCGGATACCTTTCACTTGACCGCCCACAGAAGTTTTCCAACATCGTACCGTCACTTTACGGCTTTCTCCCAAGGACTTACTGCGGTCCCAAGATGGCTGAACTCACCAACAAGGCCCTTGTAAGGCTGGATGTGGAAGGAGACGGAGACCCACTGGATATCTGTATATTGACTGAAAAGGATGTGACCCACGGAGACATCATCGTCAAAGCCAGGCCTATCGGTGGGCTTAGGCTTCTGGACCACAATCAGGCAGATGACAAGATCATAGCAGTTCTTCAAAATGATGCTGTATATGGTGCTATGACAGACATCGAACAAGTTCCTACAGACATCATCCGAAGGCTGATCCACTACTTCAGCACCTACAAGGACATCCCGGGAGAGCACACGAGCAGGATGCAGTTCATCAGCATCTATGGCCCCGATGTTGCCAAAGATGTGATTCTCAGGTCAATGGAGGATTATGAAGACTATCTTGTAGCTCACAATCTTAAATAAA
>CAMBRR010000005.1 GCA_945870315.1 uncultured Bacteroidales bacterium | reverse complement strand
CCTTCGGGCACAGATTTTGAGGGAAGTAGCTTATAATCAGGATGTAAGGATTCTTACATCCGCAAATCAGGTCACTATGAAACGAATAATCACTCTTTCGGCAGTGATGTCAGTGCTGGCATCGCTGCCTTCATGCATTTGTGCCGCCCGCGTTGACAATGCTCCGGTGAAATCCCTCGATTTGACGCGCTACCTCGGCACTTGGTACGAAATTGCCAGGTTCAACCATTCTTTCGAAAGGGGCATGGAAAATGTGGTCGCAGAATATCTCATGCGCGACGACGGGAAAATCGATGTCATCAATTCCGGATGGAAGGATGGTAAGGCAAAAGTTGCCTATGGAAAGGCGAAACTGCCTGATCCATACGGCAATCCGGCACTGCTCCGCGTGTCCTTTTTCCTGTTCTTCTATTCCGATTATCGGGTTCTTTACATTGATGAAGATTATAGTGTTGCACTTGTGGGAGGCTCCCGCGACAAATATCTCTGGATTCTGTCCCGCACCCCGGCCGTAACGGATTCGAAGCTTGAGCCGGTCATCCATGAAGCACGCATCAGAGGGTATGACACCTCAAAACTGATATGGGTTAACCAAAACATGGCGGAGTAAACACCTCAAAAGTTGCGGAGAAAGCCAGAAGCAGGTATATGATAAAAATTATGCATCTTTGTTAAAATTATAATTATAAACCTGAATTGCCGGTAACCAAGGCTTTCGTTAGTTTTTGTCTGCATTTTCCTTACGGTTTGAAATAAAAAATGAGCACAAAAATTAAACAGTGCTAAAAATCAGTAACTTAAACTGTTTGGTTTTTTAAAAAAAGATAGCAATATTTGCAGTTCGGTGCATTTTTAAATGCCCGTTTAAAAGTGCAGAGGGCCGTGGCCCGAAACACTACGCAGTTGAAAGTTTTTAGTGTAGTGAAGCACAAGAATCAATATTTATGTTTAATTAATTTTATGCTTATGAAAAAAGTCGTTATTTTTTTCGTGGCCGCGATGATGTCAGTAGGATTGGCATTCGCTCAGAATCACACTGTTACAGGTTTGGTAACAGATGCTTCAACAGGTGAGCCGATTCCATTCGCATCAATCCAGGTCAAAGGCACAATGACAGGAGCATCGTCAGATGCAGAAGGACTTTATTCAATCAACGTCAAATCAAAAGACGCAGTCCTTATTTTCTCTTCTGTCGGATATGAGCCGTCAGAAGTAGCCGTGGCAGGAAAGACCAAAATCAACGTTACGCTTGCCCCGGACGCCGAAGCACTCGAAGAAACCATCGTGATTGCCTTCGGTAAGACCACAAAGGAAGCCTTCACAGGTTCCGCAACAGTGGTAAAATCAGCCGACATTGCCAAAGTGCAGTCATCCAACGCAACACGTGCCCTCGAAGGTGTGGTTGCCGGTGTGCAGATGACAACATCCTCTGGTTCCCTCGGCTCATCACCTTCTATCCGCATCCGCGGTATCAGTTCAATCTCAGCAGGTTCTGCACCTCTTTACGTAGTGGATGGTGTTCCATACGCAGGTGACATCAACAACATCAACTCTGCCGACATCGAATCGATGACCGTCCTCAAGGATGCCGCTTCCAACGCCCTCTATGGTGCCCGTGGAGCCAACGGTGTCATTATGATTACCACCAAAAAGGCAAAACGAGGAGAGGCCGTCGTAACACTCGAGGCGAAAATCGGAGCAAATACCAAGGCCCTCCGCAACTATGACTATATTACCGATCCTGGACAGTACTATGAGGCTCACTATATGGCCCTCAAGAACTACTATATGGAGCAGGGACTCGGAGAAGCAGAAGCTCACTACAGGGCAGCAACCAATGTTGCAGGTCCGGCAAAGGACGGTGGTACAGGTTACAATGTATATACCGTTCCGGAAGGCCAATTCCTCATCGGTAGCAACGGCAAACTCAATCCTGCAGCCACTCTCGGACGCGAGGTAGAATACAATGGACAGAAATACCTCCTCACTCCGGACAACTGGCTTGACAATGTATATAAGAACTCTCTCCGTCAGGAATACAACGCAAGTGTATCCGGCAGCACCGAAAGGGCTTCATTCTATGCATCCTTAGGTATGCTCGACAACAAAGGTATCATCGAGAACACCAGTATGCGCCGTTACACTGCAAAACTCCGTGCTGACTATCAGGCAAAATCCTGGCTCAAAGTTGGAGGAAACGCATCCTATGCAAAATATTCCTGGTTGAACGCTAATCCTAGCGAGGACGCAGGTAATACCGGTTCCGTATTCGGAATTGCAGTGGGAATGGCTCCTATCTATCCTCTATATATAAGGGATGCCAACGGAAATATCCTCAGGGACATCAACGGCTTCAAACTCTATGACTTCGGTAACGGAGCCAACGCAGGTATGAACCGTCCTAACGCAGCCAATGCCAACCCTCTCGCAACCAACCTCCTCGACAAGACAGTGAGTGAAGGTAATGCAGTTGATGGAACTGGTTATGCAGAAATCACTTTCCTCAAGGACTTCACCTTGACAGTCAACGGTGGATTCGGTCTTGATGAATATCGTACCCGCGATATGTCCAACCCTTACTATGGACAGTTTGTAACCAACGGCGGTAACATCTCTGTGGGTCACACAAGAACCGTCTTCTTCAACTTCCAGCAGTTGCTGAACTACCACAAGACCTTCGCAAAAGCACACACAATCGATGCTCTCGTAGGACACGAGTACTACAGGACACATGCTTACTCTCTCTCTGCTTCCAAGACCAATCTTTTCTCTCCGGACAACCTTGAGCTCAACGGAGCAGTCGTGGATGCAAAGAGCGCAGCATCAAGCCACAGCGTTTATAACAATGAAGGTTACTTCGTACGCGTACAGTATGACTACGCCAACAAGATTTACGCAAGTGCTTCATATCGTCGCGATGCATCCTCAAGATTCCATCCTGATCATCGTTGGGGTAACTTCTGGTCACTCGGTGCAGGTTGGCTCATCAACCACGAACCTTGGTTCAAGGCATCTTGGGTTGATATGCTGAAAGTCAAGGCTTCCATCGGTAGCCAGGGTAACGACAACATCAGCAACTACCTCTACACCGACATCTACACCATCACCAACTCAAATGATGAAATCGGTATCACCTTCGCCAGCAAGGGTAACGAGAACATCACTTGGGAGACCAATACCAACTTCAACGCCGGTGTTGATTTCGGATTCTTCGGAGGCCGCCTCAACGGTTCATTCGAGTATTTCTACCGCAAGACTTCAGATATGCTCTTCTTCTTCACCGTTCCTGCATCCCTCGGATATTCAGGATATTATGACAACATCGGTGATATGAGAAATGCCGGAGTCGAGTTCTCAGTCGATGGAGCAATCTTCGCAAGGAAGAACTTCCAGTGGAACATGAACCTCAACCTCACCCACTATACCAACAAGATCATCTATCTCCCTGAGGAGAAGAAGACCGTTGAGATGGAAGGTTACAAAGGTTATGCATCAGGAAACTACTTCTATGGCCAGGGGCTTCCTCTTTATTCATTCAAGATGCCTAAATACGCAGGTGTAGATAAAGAGACCGGTAAATCATTGTGGTACCAGGACATCCTTGACAAAAATGGCAAAGTAATCGGAAGGGAAACTACTGATGACTATAGTACGGCAACAGACTATATCTGCCCGGCACCTACCCCTAAGCTCTACGGAGGTTTCGGTACAAGCTTCGCTTTCTATGGCGTTGACATCGCAGTTCAGTTCACTTATCAGATTGGTGGAAAGGCTGTAGATTCAGGTTACAGGGCTTCACTTGACGCTCCTGGCGGAAGCATAGGATACAATTTCCACAAGGACATCTACAAGAGCTGGACTCCTGAGAACCCTGATTCCAACTATCCAAGATTCAACTATATGGACCAGAATCAGAATGCTCTCTCAGACAGGTTCCTCGTAAATGCAAGCTACATCAACCTGCAGAATGCTCAGATTGGATACACCTTCCCTCAGAGCCTAACCCAGAAGATCAAGATCAGCAAACTCCGCATCTTTGCTTCAGCTGACAACATCTTCTATGTATCTGCAAGGAGAGGATTCGATCCACGCTATTCATTCTCCGGATCTACCAACTATGCTGCCAACTCGACAGTCAGGACCATTTCCGGAGGTATCAGCATCACATTCTAATAACTCCTAAGTACAATTTAAATGAAAATGATCAGTATGAAAAATATATTCTTGAAATCATTTAGCTTCCTGACTGCCTGTGTATTTGCAGCAGGTTGTATTCAGGAGACAAAACCTGAAGGAGGTACACTAACCGCCGGACAGGTATCAGAGTCAGCAATTGCTCTTGAGGGTATCCTCAGAGGACTGCCGGCAAGTATGAATACCTCAAATACTATGGGTTATTACAAAACCTATGGCGAACATACGGATTTCGGTATCGGTGCAATACACCTTATGACCGAGTTTACGCTCAATGACGCTGCAACACTTGGAGACAACCCTTATTACAACCGTTTCTATGCTCAGGCTCTGAACCAGTATCAGGATTCCAGATATATCTATTGTGCATATTTCTGGGACTGCTACTATACCTGGATTAAGATTGCAAATGATGTGATTTCAGTCGTAAATCCAGCATCGGCCAATGCAGACCAGAAGAGTTATCTCGGACAGGCCCTCGCATACAGGGCATCTATGTACCTTGACCTTGCAAGGCTTTTCGAAGCTAAACCGGTAAGGGACGAATATGCTTTGGCTCACGGTTATGTACTTCCTGAGTCCATCATAGGGCTGACAGTTCCTATCGTTACTCCGGGAATGAGTGAGCAGGATGCAAAGAATAACCCTAGGGCAAAGAGAGAGGATATTTATGCATTCATAATCAAGGACCTTGATGATGCAGAAAAATATCTTGCAAACACGGCCTTCAACTACACCACTCCGTCCCTTTATGCCGTGTACGGACTTAAGGCAAGGGCATATCTTGAGATGGGTTACTGGATGGATGAGCATTCCAACGAGTACTTCAGCAAGGCTGCAGAATATGCAAGAAAAGCCATTGATGAAAGCGGAAGGACTATCCTTACAAAAGAGCAGTGGCAGGATCCTACCAACGGTTTCAACAATGGAGCTGCCAACGGTTCTTGGGTTTGGGGACAGGTTTCCTCTTCAGAAAACCTTGGAAACATTATTTGCTTCACTGCACACATCAGTACGGAAGGCACCTGGGGATATGCTCCTCTGTCACACATCGGAGCTGACAGGAAATTCTACGATGCAATTCCTGACACAGACTGGCGCAAGGCTTCATGGCTTTCTCCAGAATTCATAGAGAATCCGGAGTCTGAGGAATTCAAGAGTGTTTACAAATTCGCAGGAAGCGCAGAAGACAGAAAGAACTTCATCTACGGAAACAGCAAACTCCAGATTCCTGCGGCTGTTGCATACCAGAACATCAAGTTCCGTCCTGCACAGGGTGAATGTTCAGACTACAACATCGGAAACATCACTGATATGTGTCTGATGCGTATTGAGGAAATGTACTTCATTGAAGCAGAGGCTGTAGCTCATACTGACTTTGCTAAAGGTAAATCACTTCTCGAAGCATTTGTCAAGACTCGTAACCCTGAGTACACCTGCAATGCAAACACTCTCGGAGTCTTCCTTATCGATGACCTCCTTTTCCAGAAGAGAATCGAATTCTGGGGTGAAGGTGTCCTGATTTATGACTACAAACGTCTTGATGCCGGCATCCAGAGAGGATATGCAGGAACTAATCAGGCAAGCGTTTACCGCCTCAACTGCACAGGCCGTTCTCCTCAGTGGAACTTCGTGATTACCAGGGGTGAATTCCAAAGCAACAACGGTATCAACGATGCAACCAACAACCCTGATCCATCAGAAAAAATTGAACTTTGGAAAGAATAACAAGATAATTAGACAGCTATGAAACAAATATACAAAACAATGCTGGCTGTAATGGCCTCACTTCCTTTCCTCGCATCCTGCGTGCAGGATCTGGTAGAAAAGGGTGAGCCGGAGAATGACAGCTACGGTGTCTATTTCGGCACTTTGACTGCAGCTCAAAAGTCTGTCGAGTTCGATCCGGCCGAAAAGGCTGAATTGACCTTCACCGCTTTCAGGACAGTGGAAGACGATGAGATCACAGTTCCTGTAGTAGTGAGCGCAACAGGAGCAGGGAAGGACGCATCTTCCCTCTTCTCTGCATCCGCAGTTAAATTCAATGACGGTCAGAAAGAAACCACATTCACGGTTTCCTTCCCAGAAGCCGAACTCGGTACCACATATTCCGTAAGTGTTTCTTGTAAAGATGAGAAATACGTAAAAATCTATTCACAAACCCCAACTTCCATATCATTCAAAGTGACACGTGTAAAATGGAACCTTGTAAAAGGTCCTAACGGTGAGGAATATGGTTCTTGGAAAGATGATATCATGTCTTCATTGTTCGGTCTTCCCGTATTGTTCCCTGTAAATGACAAGATTAAGATCTACGAAAGAGACGACAAAAAAGGCTTTTACAGAATTCCAAATGTTTACAATCCATATATGGTTGCAAAATTCTTTGGTGGGCAATATTCTGAAAAGGAGATTGAAGAAAACTGCACACCTGGTCTGTACGCTTATATTGATGCAACCAACCCTGACAAGGTATGGCTTCCTGTTCAGGAATCCGGTGTAGTTATCAGCAATGAAGGATACATTACATATGCCTCAATGTGTCAGGAGAATGGCTTCAGCGGAAGCAGTTCATATGGTACAATGACCAACGGAGTCATCAAATTCCCACAAAAAAGTATCCTCGTTGATTTCAGCGTCGCTGGTGGATGGTACTATGCAAACAAGAGCGGAAATCTCGTAATCGTTATGCCTGGATGCAAGGACAATGACTACTCTCTCTCAATTGCAACCGACCTCTCCAACAATGGAGTGACACCAGTCGAAATTGAAATGGGTGCAGACCTTGCAAAGACAAAGTACAAATTCTACGAAGGCAAGGTGGCAGCTGCTGACATTCCGTTCGAGGCTCTTGCAATATCAAGGGATGAGGAAGCTGCTTTCGTTGAAGAATCAGGCGTAGTTGATGCTTCATTCGAAAAGACCGGTGTTTATACAGTCATCGCAGTCGGAGTTGATGCAAAAGGTGAAATGCAGGCTTATAAATCAGCCGAATTCAGCTATGTAGCAGCAGATGATGAAGTTCCGGTTGTACTTAGCTGCGGAATCGGTTCTGCCGCCAAGTATGTGCCACAGGGCTATAATACCGACAACACCGTTGAGGTATATGTTTACGGAGAAGACCTCGTTGAGGTGAAGCTCGCTGCAGTGAAGCTTACTGATATGATTACAAATCAGAAAGGCTGCATCCAGACACTTCTGCAGACCAAATCCGTTGATGCTAAGACTCTTGAACTTATCAACACAACCGGATATGCAGGTCCTGTAACCGGACTTCTCCCTGGAACGGAATATATCCTTCTTGCATATGCTTCCAACGGCTATGAAGAGGATCTGTTTATGTCAGAAGAAAGCATCTCTACAACAGGTGATCCTCTTCCAATCTATCAGCAATTTGAGGATGTTGACGAGGAACTTCTCCCTGAAACCAAGGATAAGTACTATGGTTCATATAATCTCTATGCTGTAAACGGTGAAAACAAAACCGGACTCAGGGACTATATCTGCACCGTGAAGATATCCGATGGCGGATATGACGAGGCAAACAAGATTGACCTTGTAAAGGTTGAGAACTTCTGGGGCGAAGTTGCTGATTATTATGCGGTTGATGCAACAACCTATTTCGCTTTCAGTGGCGGAGTCTTGATTCAGCGCCCTAACTTCTACGGGCAGAGTGGAAAAAATCCTGCATATTATGCAGCATTGATGACATTCTGTGATGCAGGTAGTTTCGGTCCTGGAGAGAGTACTATGTACGGTGGATATGTTATTGACGGCTACATTTCGTTCTTCTCACGTTATAGTAACTATGATTTCAACACAATGGCCTTCTACATATTTGGAGATGCAGAATACTCTACGACACTAGGTACTGCTGAATACTATGAGCAACTCCTTCTCGTAGATGCTACGAAGGACGACAACGGTATAGTTCCAGCTCCTAAGAGTAAAAAGGCCCATACTCTCACCAAGGTTGACTACACTCTTCTCAGCGGAAGCGCCTTCACAACAAAAGAGCGCGTCAAGAGAGAGCCTACTATCAAGGTTTATACTCCTGACTTCAAAGTTGTCGGCACACCAGCTGCAAAACCTGCAAACGCAAAAGTTGTCCCAGGTGAAATAAAAGAGAAAACCGTTGCTGAACCAGGTAAGATCCAAATCAAAAATGGACTTGTTGCAATCTCAAGATAACAGGTTCAATCAATAATCCGGAGGTGGGGAATGGTCAATGAGGCCTATTCTCCGCCTCTTTGTATAAAAAAGAGATGAAAAGAAAACTGATTGTATTGTCCTTGACAGCCCTTGCCGCCACACTTTCCTGCCAGAAAGAAGTGGCTGAACCTGCCGAAAGCGCATCTGTGAGCTTATCCACGAAAATTGTAAACGATACACAGGATGCTCTTGGGAATATCCTTGCAGTAAAGCTGAACGAAGGCAGTGAGGCTGACTTCAAGAACATTGAAGGACTGGTGGCATATGAAAAAGCCTTTACAAGTATCCCGGGAAAGGAAGAACTTGAGAAAAAACATGGATTGGACAGGTGGTACCTCCTTTCTGTCGGGCAAGACACTGACATAGAAAAATTTGCACAAGATGTAGCTGAGATAAGTTCTGTCAGTACAGTGCAATTCTGCAAACGAATATACAACAAGATAGACAGAACGTCTGTACCTTATGAAGGAGCCGCCACCAAAGCGTCTTCCTGGGCACCGTTCAACGACCCTATGGTCGGTTCACAGTGGCACTACTGCAACACCGGGGACCTGTCAATATCCCCGACTGCAAAGGCAGGAGCGGATGTGAATGTCAAGCAAGCCTGGAAATTCTGCACCGGAGACCCTTCTATCATAGTAGCTGTAATGGATGAAGGAGTAAAATACGACCATCCTGACCTTGCTGCAAATATATGGACAAACAAAAAGGAAATACCGGGAAATGGCATTGATGACGATGGTAACGGTTACGTAGATGATATTCACGGAATTAATTTCATCACAAATGGAGCTATAACCTGGGGAAAAGTAGGAGATAGCGGCCACGGAACCCACATCGCAGGAACAATTGCAGCAGTCAACAACAATGGCATAGGAGTTTGTGGAATTGCCGGTGGAGACGATAAAAAAGCGGGAGTGAAGATTATGTCCTGCCAGGTATTTGACGCAAAGGTGTCAATCGGAGACTACGGGTCGGCTAGAGCCTTCAAATATGCCGCAGACAACGGAGCGACCATAGTCCAATGTTCCTGGGGCTATAAAGCTGGATTCTTCAAGTCCGACGAGGAGTATGTAAGAAAATGTCCGATGGAAGTTGATGCCATCAACTATTTCCTGGATACAGACAACTGCCCAAACCTAAAGGGAGGAGTCATAATCTTTGCTGCCGGTAACGATGAAGCATCAATGTCTGGATATCCTGCAGCTTATTACAAGAATATTTCTGTAGCCTCCATCGCATCCGACAACCTGCCAGCGTACTACACCAACTACGGTGCAGGAACAAATATCTCAGCCCCCGGTGGAGAGTATTATACAGGCGGAAAGTACAGTGAATCGGGTTGTGTGCTATCAACACTGCCTTATGAAAATTCCAGCACAGGATATGGCTATATGCAGGGCACTTCCATGGCCTGCCCTCACGTTACAGGAGTTGCCGCGCTCGGATTGTCATATATGATAAAACGAGGCATAAAGATGGACAACAACGAGTTTATGTCTAAACTTCTGACATCTGTCAACGACATAGACGACCTTCTCAACGGCGAGAAGACAACTCTCGTCGGCAATAATTACGGGAAATTGGCTCTGTCTCCCTACCGAAAACAGATGGGAACGGGTACGATTGACGCTTGGAGATTCTTTATGCAGATTGACGGCAATCCTTGCCTGACAGCACAGGTCGGCAAGAGTCAGAGGCTGGATATTACCGACTATTTCGGCGGATGTGCCGGCAACCTGACCTACCTTGAAATCAGCATTTCAGATGAGGATAAAGCATCACTGGGACTGGAATCCGACCCGGAAATCGCCTATGGCAAACTGAAAATCCATCCGACAAAGGCAGGATGCGGAATTATCCACATCAAAGCTGTGGCTGGAGGTGAAACTCTTGGTACAGGTACCAATGATATGGGAGGAATGGAAATCAACAGGGATGTTGCCGTAATATCCAGATATGTGGCATCCAGCAATGGAGGATGGTTATAAATAACAGGAAAATATGAATAAGACTAGAATATACAACGCCATAGTTGCAGCAGTTTTCTGCGTTCTCTGCCTTGCAGGATGCAAGAAACCGGCTCCGATTGAAAAGATTGATCTTACTGGAGAGTGGCATCTTGTTACCTTCTCTGCGGGGGAAGCCGAAAAGATGGATGTCGATGTCTACATCGCCTTTGACAAAGCAACCGATTCATTTTCAATTTATCAGAAAATCGGTGAAGGACATTATACCCTTCACGAGGGAACATACCTGCTCAAAAACGGAATTCTCAACGGAACATACAAGGACGGGGCAACATTTGCCTGCAGTTATACCGTGAGCATCGAGAATGATGTGCTTACTATGACATCACGGGACATCACTCCTGAGGAAGTCTGCACATATAAGCGCAAGGCCATTCCTTCAGAAGTCAAGAAAGATGCCCTGGACTACGGCACCAAGGCAGAAACACTCATAAGATTTCTGTAACAATATTTTGGCACGATATTGGAATATATCCGCCCTCAGAAGATTAATTGTTACATAAATATTGAAATACAAACGCAGACGGTCGTGAGATCGCCTGCGTTTATTTTATTTGAGTATAGTTATGATTATTCCGCTTGGGCGAGGATGGTTGCTGAGATAGGATCTGCTGAAATCATCGACCCGGTATATGCTCCCAGTCCATCAACGGATGCTTCTGCGTCAGAGCACAGAACCACATAACTTCCGTGAGGGATATCCACCTTTACAGGTTCTTTTGAACCATTCAGCAGCACGACCAGTGACTTAGCGCTGTCAATGCCTTCCAGGGAGTTGATACTGAATGCAACAGCACAAGGATTGTCAACCTTCAGAAAGCTTACCTTTTCAGCCACGGAAGTTCCATCAGTCAGACAGAAGCCGTGGTGAGCGTGACGGATTGCACAAAGAGCAGCACAATAGTCAAAAAGGTCCTTATAACGAGATTTAAGGTTCCAATCTATGGCATTGACCTGATCGGGCATATTATAGGTATTCTTGTGACCCTGCTTGCTACGATACACCTCCTCTCCGTTGTACAGGAATGGAAGGCCTTGAGAAACAAGTACAGCCGTCTGGGCAAGTTTCACCATCCTAATGCGCTCGGCCTCAGATGCTTCCGGGGCTGCTATTTCAAATCTGTCCCTGAGACAGTGGTCATCGTGGCAGCTGGCATAGCTGACGTGCTGAAGCGGCTCTGCGGCCCAGGCCGGCACACTGGAATCCGGATGACTTACACCTCCCACAAGTCCGAAAATCACGTTAGGGACATTGCCTTCTATTCCGCCCACGAACCCGGCATTGGAACAGTCGAGAGGGCCACGCAAAGCATCTCTTATATTGTCACTGAAGGCTCCGATGCGGTCCAGCTGCGCGACATTGTCCTTGAAAGACAATTTTTCGGCAGGATAGGCAGGGGCCATTGCAGCCCAACCTTCGCCGTAGAGGATGACATCAGGGGAAATTGCGTGAAGACGCTCGCTGATATAGTTCATAGTAGCTATGTCGTGAATAGCCATAAGATCGAAGCGGAATCCATCTATATGATACTCAGTCATCCACCACTGGAGAGATTCGGTCATAAATTTGCGGAACATTCCTTTCTCCGATGCCGTCTCATTGCCACAGCCTGAACCATTTGCAAAAGAACCATCCTCATTGAACCTGTAAAAATAACCCGGAACAGTCCTTTCAAAACCAGACTTTGACGCCGAGAAAGTATGATTGTACACAACATCAAGTATAACTTTGAATCCGGCCTCGTGAAGACTCTGGACCATCTGCTTGAACTCCCTGATACGGGAATACGGGTCGAACGGATTGGTCGAGTATGAGCCTTCAGGAGCGTTGTAGTTCTGCGGATCATAACCCCAGTTGTACTGCGGACAGTCCAGGGCAGCCTCGTCAATGGTTGCATAATCGGTTGAAGGCAACAATTGCACACAGGTAACACCCAATTCCCTGAGGTGGTCTATACCGGTTGAAAGGCCCTCCGGATTGACGGTTCCACGGGCTGTCAGAGCAAGAAACTTGCCCGGATGCGGGTTTCCTGAAGATTTATGTGCTGTAAAATCCCTGTGGTGCATCTCATAGACAATGATGTCAGAAGGCTCGACCTCAGGCGATTTATCCCTTTCCCAGCCCTCCGGATTGGTTCTGGACCAGTCCACTACAGCACCGCGGAGCCCGTTCACACCCACAGCCTTTGCTGCAATTCCAGCAGTCTCTTCCAGCCACTTCCCTTCTCTCCTGACGGTGAAAGTATAAAACGTACCACATATATCCTCCCCTACTTCGGCCTTCCACAGGCCTCCCTTGGCCTTTTCCATATTCACTATCTTGAAGGCAGAGCCATCCGCCCCACTCCTGTACAGCCTCACCTGTGCGGCTTCCGCACCAGGGGCCCACACGCTGAACACAGTTTTCTCTCCAAGATATATACATTCCTCAAGCGGCTCTGCCGGTACGGGTAAATCTTTTGAAGCATCACCGCAAGATGAAACAATCGCCAAAACTGGTAACATCGAAATCAGAAATCTCTTCATACATAAAATTATTCAGCAGTATCCCTCATCTGGCAGAACACAAGGCGGAATTCACCGGGCCTCAGAATCGCCGTAAACTTATTGCCGGATACAGATTCCTCTGGATTGAACCAATTGAACCAATATCCCTCAAATGGCAATTGAGCTGTAATTTCCTTGGTAATATTATCAAAATTACCCATTACGCAAAAGGCCTTGTCTGCTGTTTCACCAAAGATGAATTTACCATATTCAAATTCACTTGTACCAACATACTGGCGGAAATTGGCACCTTTTGTAAAGAACTCGGGATTTTCGTTGCGGAATTTGAGAAGACCCGAATAAGTGTCATACAATGCCTTGCGAGCAGGTACATTCAAATAATCCCATTTTACAGGCTTAGCTGACACATTGCTGCCGCCATATTCAATCGAAATGTCATAACCTAATTCGCCGAACTGCCATATCATCTTTGGACCTGGCACTGTAAGGAAAAAGGCTGCGGCAAGACCGGCACGACGCATCTTCAAGGTAAGTGGATCATCATTTTCCATTTCAGGAATATCAGGAGTCTCTCCTGGCTTCATCAGCCACACTTTAGCTAATCCAGGGCTGAACCATAAATCATATACATCGGCAGCCGGAGCTTTCATATTCTTGGATGATGCACCCAGAGTCAATGAGAATGCCTGAGCTAGCGGTAGTACAGTTTTGTCTACAGCCGCACCATAATTATAATTGTCATCCCAGGAATTGTTACCCCTGATTTTGAATTCGTCAGATGCACTTATACTTACATTTTTGGCGACAAATACATTTCCGGATGCAGAAAAGGCAATATCTTTTGAGTAATTCTCAGATTTTGAATCTCCCCAGCCAGTCATCGTACCACATATTCCCCATGACACAGAAGTAGGATTCGAAGTTCCTGCTGAAGGAGGATTTGCACAACAGATTCGCTCTTCATCATGACTTTCCATATATCCCACCCTGTAGCAGTTTGGATCATAGATATAGCTTAAATCCACATTTGACCCTTCTATAACCTTAGTATAATTGTGGTTATTGTTTCCCCACATGTGCATGCCTTCTCCTCCTAATGCATTATTCTCGGCATCTACGAAATGCTCAAGTATTACCATTGCATCAGGATTTACAGCCTTGATAGCATTGTTGTATCCTTTAAGTATATCCACTCTCAACTGGTCATATGAACCATCCTTACCTGAGTGGTTGGTAAAGCCTTTTGTCAGGTCAAAACGGAATCCGTCAACCTTGTACTCTTTCAACAGATACTCAAGGCTTCGTTTAATATGGTTTGAAATCTGTGGATTTTCATGGTTTATATCCTGAAATACTCCAAAGCCGTGAGGAGTATTCACATTGTAGCATGGATTCAGACTGCTGATGTTGTTTGCGGCAGAATCCCAATAAAGCCTTGCATACGGATGAGCTCCGGTTGTATGGTTATATACGACGTCGAGAATTACCGCCATGCCTCTTTTGTGACACTCATCGATGAACTGTTTATACATGGTTCTCGTACCATATGCCTTATCCATGGCAAAATATGAGCATGGATTGTATCCCCAACTGTCATTGCCCTCAAACTCCTGAACAGGCATCAGTTCAAGCGCCCCCACGCCAAGATTCTGAAGATAATCCAACTTTTCCATGGCACCGAGAATATCTTTACTTGTAGTAAAATCCCTGAAGTGCATTTCATAAATAACAATGTTATTATGATCTTTGATCGCGAAGTTTGGAACAGTCCAATTGAAATTATCCCGATTGATTTTAAAGGCACTGACGCGGTCTTTAGTCTCGGTCGGATATGCCGGAAGATTCGGATATGTCGTTGAGGATATATATTTATCGTTCCATGGGTCGTAAACGACCTCTGTATATGGGTCATGAATCCGGAAATTAATGTCACTGTTACCTACGTGATACTGAAACATATATTCCTTTTCAGGATCAAGGTCACGCAATGTAATCCACCAGTCACCGGCTGCATCATCTCTTTTCATCATATATTCCTTCTGCCTCTTCCATCCGCTAAATTCACCGATAACATACGCATAATCATAGCATCCCCCCTTAGTGGTAAGATCATGAAGAACCAGTGTAACCGAATTATCCGAATTATAATTGATCCCCTCCAGCGCTCCTGACGGTTTTGTTTCCTTGACGACCGGATCAGGAGTAAAGACACCTGCCTTGTATTTATCATCCGTAACAGAAATGAACTGGTCTGGCTTAGTCTGTTTTGTGCCATCAGCATTTCTGATTACCAGAGCTATTCTTTCCAATGGCGTTGTACCAGACTGGAAATACTCCCTCAAACTCGGCTTGATTTCGAGTTTATATTCGTTTTCTCCTATTTTTGTAAACTTGCACTTTTCGATGTTCTGATTCCATTCTGCTTGCACAAATTTCCAATCATCATCATAGAACACACCGATATGGGCATAAATATCCGTTGAGCAGTTATAAAGAGCCTTGGATATTGATGATGTTGCTGAGGGCTTGAAATATATCGTGCACGCCTGGTCCGCATTCAGAACTTCCGGCGCAAAACTAATTCCTGATTCTGAATCTGGCAGGACAACAGGTTTGTCAGGTTCATTTCCATTTGGATTATCAACATCTTGCGGAAGGTCTGCCGGATTACAGGCCGTAAGGAATGAAAAAAATACGGTTGCAGTTACAGCAACGGCTTTTGTAAATACAGTTGTTAGCTTCATCACTATTAATCTATGTGTTAGTTTTACAAATTTAACATTTTATCCATTCAATCCTAGATAAAACCGATGAAGTGCAGATTTAAGATGACAGAACGCATTATTTGACAGATGAAAAGAAAAAGAGGATAGCCCTTTTCAAGCTATCCTCATTTAGATTTGTAATTAAAAGCTTACAGGAAGAAATTACTTGATTTCTTTTACAGTAGCTTTCTCTGTTGCAGAATAAACAATTTCATAATCGGTATTCGCAACGATTCCTTTAATGTCTACAGTCTGATGAGAATCACCTTTCCCCCATTCAGCACCATCCTTAAAGATTATATTCAGGCCGGGAACTGCTTCAGGTGTAGTATATTTATAGAAATCGCCATCTTTTTCAAGAACGGCCTCAGACCCATCTCCACCGGTTGGCCATACCCATGCGGTAGGAGTGTCTTTCCACTCTGATGGCCATTTTGCACGAACTGTCACGATAACAGGCTGAACCTCAGGAAGTTGTCCTTTTTCAATAAGAATAACTTCAAGTTTACCTTCTGATGAACCAGCGGTTGATGTAAAACGAACTGTCACCTTATCTCCAGTCGCAGCACCTTCATAAATTGTAACAAATTTAGAATCCGTCGGATACCAAGCCTCGCCATTGTTTTCATCTTTGACATTAAAGCCGTTATTTCCGAAGTAATCTACAAGCTCAAATACGCCGTTACCTTTTGCCTCAGCCTCTTTATATACCCAGTCTCCGCCATTCCAAGGGTGTTTGAATGAGATTGCAGTTGCAGGCTGTTCCTTAATATTAGGATCTGCAGCCCAAGCCTTGACCTGAATGAAGACAACGCCACCATCAACAAAGTTAATAGCTTTTGGCTGTCCTTGATTTTCTAATTGAATCTCCACGGTTCCGCCAAGAACAATAACATTATCCTCCTTGACTTCTGGATCTGGATCATTTTCATCAATATTTTTCCCCCACTGATATGACCAGCCGGCAAGTTCTGGCTTAGATGGAACGGCACAAACCTTGACACCCATATCAGAGGCATAATCCAAGGTTATCTGATACCAGCGACCAGTGTCATCACCCTCAACTTTAGTGAATTTAAATTCGTCCTGATTATGAGTCCAATCATTAATGGTACCAATAGCATACAGTCCATTTGCGTGGGTGTTCTCAGGGACATAAAGAACCATTGTAGTTTTACCTGAGCCAGGTTCATTTACGATAGGCAATTCGATTTCATCCTGATCATTACCACCTGGAACAATAACCTGAGGGTCTTTGTTGCAAGCAACGGCTAATGTAGCAAAGCACATCGCGCCGAGAATCAAATTTTTAAGTTTCATAATGCAAATTATTTAAAATTAATAAAAAGTATTTTTATGTATTTTACTTGTCTGTATCGTAGCCTGGATTCTGAGTCCAAAGACCTCCTGATGTTTCAATCATCTTACGAGGAATCGGGAACCAATCCCAATGATTGTCCTTAGCCTTAGGTTTATAATCCCAGGATCCCATCGAAAACTTATTGAAACGGATGAGGTCACGACGACGTACAAGTTCCCATGCAAACTCACGACCACGTTCATTAAGAAGTTCATCAAGATCAAGAGATGAATATGGGGAGCAACCTACACGGGTACGAATTTTTTGAAAATCCGAATCTGCAAGCAATTCTGAACATTTTGAATCATTGCCGGCGCGATAGGCAGCCTCATATTGCATATAAAGTACATCTGCATAACGGAAAAGGACAAAGTCATTGTCACAATATTTGTTTGCGCCAATCTTGTCAACCTCATATTTCAAAAAGCGGGCGCCATCGTTATGAGTCGCATCTGTGAGGGATGTAATCTTCGGGACGATAACAGCCGGAATATTTCCCTTGTCTTCCATCTTTAAGATTACATCTGAATCCTTGCTCTCATACACTGGTCCCAAGAACCAAGCCCATCCGTCACAACCGTGAGTACCGGCATTTTGATCACATGGACCTCTATGATCTACCCCCCATTCATACCTTTTCAGGAAATCCTCTGGAGCACAAAAACCATTCCAAGGTTTATCCACAGTATTCCAACAAGTCTGAAAACAATAATTAAGGGTCAGATTGGTTATGCGGAGTTTATTACTCATCTTACCCGCAACATCACGATAATTGAATGCTGAGTTTCCATCCTCAACAATTACGAAAATATTTTCTTTACTATTTTCATTGTGAATGAAGAAATTCGAGAAGAAATTATCCTCAATCTTATAAGACTTTGAATCAATTACCTTCTGGCAGCATGCAACACAACGAGTGTAGAAATCTTTATCTGATGTAATACCTTCCACACCACAGTTTGATGGGGTGACACCGTACGAAGAAGCATTCAAATAAAGACGAGCAAGGAGAGTATAAGCCATTCCCTGAGAACAACGACCATAATTCTCAGAATGATTCTGTTCTGTAATAATCGGCAAATACTGCGCCTCTTCTTCGAGAGTAGTCACGAGTTTATTCCAAACCTGCCAAGTTTCACTCTGCGGGACAGCAGCCGACGAATAATCTTCAAGGTAAGGAATCCTTCCAAAAGCATCAAAGAGAGTATAATAGTAATAACAACGCAGTACTTTAAGTTCTGCTGTAAAACGGTTATAAAGGCCTGCCTCCTGTAAAGATGCTTTAATAGGTTCAAGCTGGCTGAGAATCTTGTTACAGAGTACGGCACCAGCATTTGAAAACTGCCAGACGTATTCGAAAGATACATCATTTGCAGTCCACGAATGATCATTGTAACCTTTCCAATAGCCATCATCAGACCAGTCCTGACCTGGATTGCGCACTGGGACAACACATTCGTCTGTTGAAATAGTATTGATTCCCCAATATCCCCAATGATCATGTAGCCAGTTTACTTCTGCATATGCCTGACCAACGACCTTTGCCACATTCTCTGCATTTGAAAGCATTTCTTCTGATGTCGGTCTTCCAAAAACTTCCTCATCCAACATCCCGGTACACGATGTTGATAACATTGCGACCGTCATAAAAGCAAGAATAAATATCTTTTTCATAATTATATTGACCAATATCAGTAATTACTAAAAAGTCAAATTAAGACCCACCATAACGTTGCAAACAGACGGGTAGAATCCAGCAGGATCAATACCTGGGTTCCATACATCGGAAGTATTCACATCAGGATCTGTGCCTGAATAACTTGTTATTGTGAACACATTCTCAGCAGTTGCAAAAACGCGAAGAGATGAAATGTATGAATTATTGAACTTGTGGGTATAGCCTAGAGTAATGTTATCCAGTTTGATGAATGAACCATTCTCAAGGTAGTAATCAGAGAAAACTCCCTGACGATATGCACCTGTACCCTCTGCCAGTTTCTTGACATCATACATAAAGCAATTCAGTCCTTGGGATTTCTGAGGACCATATGCCCAACGTTTGACATTCAGAATCTTATTTCCTACATTTCCACGGAAAAAGAGAGTAAGATCAAGATTTTTCCATCTAATAGTGTTATTCCAGCCATACGTCATGACAGGTTGTGCACTTCCGATTTTTTGAAGTTTATTCTTACCATTTTCATCTTTCTCATATACAAGGCCGCCCTTACCATTAAGGCCAACTACATGATAGCCATAGAATGTACCAACTGACTCACCTTCAACAATCTTCTGAGTATTGACACCCATAAGACCATTCTCTCCGACACCACCACAAAGCATCTCAGAATAAGATAGCGCATAAGTTTCGCCATTAAGGGTAACATCGCCAGTAAGCTTATTAAGACGGTTATTGTTAAATGCCATTGTAAGAGTCGTCGCCCAAGTCCAATTGCCTCTGCGAACAGGAACACCGGTCACAGCAATCTCAATACCCTTTGAAGTAATTTCTCCGCAGTTTGCCAATAACTTATTATAAGGGAAAGGAGGAGTAGGCACATCGTATTCCCAAAGAAGATCCTTGGTATCACGATAATAAGCATCAATACTACCATAAAGTCTGTTATCAAGGAAAGAGAAATCAATACCAAGGTTATACTCATATTTCTTTTCCCAACGCAAGTCTGGATTTGCATTCTGATTTATACCATAAGTATTAATCCACTCCCCTTTATACCAGAATGCACCACCGTTTGTGAGAAGTTGCTTTGATTGCAAATCAGAGCCAAGGTTATTTCCTGTTACACCAAAACCGAAACGCACCTTCAAATCATTCACCCATTCCGCGTCTTGCATGAATGATTCACCAGAAATTCTCCAACCAGCACTCACTGCCGGGAAAAGTCCCCATTTGTTATTCTCTCCGAAACGGCTTGAGCCTTCTGCACGAAGAGACAATGACACAAGGTATTTCTCTTTATAGTTATAGTTCGCACGAGCGAAAGCCGCTGCAAGTACATTTGAGTTCCGGTATGAAGAGATGTTCAACTTTGATTTGTCGGTCAAACCATCAGCCATACTGTAATACTTATAAAAATCTGTAGGGAAACCCTTGTTTGTCATCCAGTTACCGTCATACATAAACTTCTGGTAAGACCAACCACCGACAACAGTCAGAGAATGACCAGCCCAACTTCCTACATAATCCACAGTTGCCTCATACAACTGTTTGAAATTGAGATCCCTGTTCTGGGAAGCTACACCAGCTGCATCCAAATCTGCATCGTACTTCTGGGACGTATATGAATAAGAAGAGTAATTATTACCTTCTATTGCAGCAAATGCGTTTAGCTTAAGCCCTGGCACTGCTTTGATATCAATTGTAGCTTTAATTGAACCACGAAATTCATCTGCCGTTTTATTTGATTCTTTCAAATCTGTAGCCATAATAGGATTGGACTGGCCAGATCCAGATGGACGGAAATAGCCTGAAACGGTACTTTCATCCATAAGAGGATAAGTAGGATTTAATGTCGCAGCCTGTTTGAAATCACCACAGTCATAATTGTTCTTATAATGCATATATGACATATCATATGCAAGTTTCAACCATCCATTCAAAGCAGTCTGATCTGCTGCAAAACGCCCGCTGATTTCATTTCTATCCGTATTTTTTGCAAGGCCCTCAGCATATTTATAATTCACAGATGCTCGATAGCTGAATTTTGATGAAGCGCCAGATATAGCCACATTATGATTATGAGTAAGTGCTGCTGGCTTAGTAGCAGCTTCCATCCAGTTCGTGTTGTGATCGCCATCAAAGATGACTGGCTTGACTAGACCTCCTGAAATGGACTCAAGATTCCGGTATTCCTCTGCAGTAGCAAATCCAGTATTAAGGCGAGGCGCAGACACGGAAAGATATCCATTATACTCAATATTTGTCTGCACATTTCCTTCTGTATTGTGAGCGCCTCTCTTTGTAGTTATAAGAATGACACCATTAGTACCGCGAGTACCATAAATTGCAGCAGCAGAACCGTCTTTAAGGACATCCATAGATGCGATATCTTCTGGCGGCACGTTATCAATGTTGTCTGTAGGGATGCCATCAACGATGTAAAGAGGTGAGGAGCCTGTACCTTTTCCTAAAGTTGAAAATCCACGAATCTGAACATTGAACCCTGTAGATGTAGGGTCTGAGGTTGTCCTGCTGATGTTAAGACCTGCAACTTTACCCTGAAGGAGTCCAACTGGGCTCGATTTAACTCCAGCATTGAAATCCTCAGCCTTGACTGAAGCGACCGAACCTGTAACCTCTTTCTTTTTCTGTGAGCCGTAACCGATAGCTACAGCTTCTTCGAGGAACATTGCATCTTCTGACAGAGTTATTGTGTCAGGAGTTTCAGACGCAGTGAAAGTTTTTGCACCATAACCAATGCAGCTGACTTCCACAATTGCATTAGCGCTGGAAACAGTCAGGACAAAGGCGCCATCCATATCGGTCGCGGTTCCATTGGTTGTACCGACTTCCAAAATAGTGGCACCGATTACTGGCCCTAATTCGTCGACAACAACGCCTTTAACCACGTATCCGCCCTGGGCGAACACTGATGCCCCTCCCGACAAAGCGGTCATGAGAAAGGCCACGCATAGCGTTAGTATTCTATTCATAAGAATTTTGATTGGGTTAGTAAATAGTTATTGTTTTATCAATAGTTTATATTCTTCAGGATTTTTTCCCCTCCTTTACAAGAGCCACGGAAAGGGCTCCAAGTACCAGGAAGGCTCCCGCAACGAGGAACATTCCCACCTGCGCGCCTCCTACCAGCTTCAGAATGAAGCCTCCGCAGGCAGCAGCGACAATCTGAGGAAGACAGATGGTGCCGTTGAACAAGCCGAGATAGGTACCGATATGATCACCGGAAAGGGAGTTCGTAAGCAGGGTGAAAGGAACGGCAAGCATTGCTGCCCAGGCCACTCCGATAAGAAGGAAAGAGATGAACAACAGATACTGGTCGTGAATAAAGAAAACGGAGGCAAATCCGACAGCTCCAAGAAGAAGACTGATCGCATATGCCACCTTTATTGACTTGAACCTTGGAATCACGAGGGCCCAGAGAACGGAACCTACAGCCTGAACTGCGAACAGAATGCCCACCCAGTTGCCTGCGGCCTGATATCCCTCAGATGCAACGTCCGTAGTATTCCAGACGGTATCTGCAATTGCACCGTTGGTATAAGTCCACATATAAAGGAAGGCTGCCCAGCAGAAGAACTGTACAAGACCCACTGTCCAGAATGTTGATGGTGCCTTTCTCAAAAGGGTAAACATTCCGGGATTGTCCTTCTTGGCGCATGTGGTATCGATTCCGTGGAATTCAGCATATTCCTTCGGCGGCATTTCCTTAACCTTTAAAGTAGTGAAGAGCACGCATAGGATGAGAATTATTGCACCGATATAGAAGGACCATTTGACTGTATCCGGAATCTGACCGTCCGGAGCCGTATTGGCGAGGCCGATCCAGGCAAAAAGGAACGGGAAGACATAACCCACAAGGCTTCCAGCATTGCAGAGGAAACTCTGGATGGAATAAGCCTTTGCCTTCTGTTCTTCATTGACCATATCTCCGACAAGCATCTTGAACGGCTGCATCGCCATATTGATAGACGTATCCAGGAGCATCAGAGCCACAAGACCGAATACCATAGCTCCTCCGACTGCAAATCCGAAACTGCCTGCATTCGGGAGCATACACATCACAAGAACGGCCACGATGGCTCCAAGGAAAAGATAAGGGATGCGTCTTCCGAGACGGCACCAGGTTCTATCACTGTATTTACCGACAAGCGGCTGGACAATCATACCCATAAGGGGAGGAAGAATCCAGAAGAAGCTCAAATCGTGCGGATCTGCACCAAGGGTTGCAAAAATACGGCTGATATTGGCACTCTGGAGAGAGTATGCAATCTGCACTCCGAAGAAGCCGAAGCTGATATTCCAAAGCTGCCAGAAAGATAGAGCTGGTTTTTTATTCATAGTCATTTTAGTGTCTTTGTGGTCAAAACAGATAGCGAATATAATTATAAAGATAAAAAATGCAATAAAAATATAGACGAATGGTGACAAGATGCGGACGAATTGGAGTATTTTTTCGATGAAATACATCAAAATTTGTATCTTTTGCTTTTAATTCATTACCTTTGATATGATAAAACGGAGCATTATGGATTTCGACAAGTTGACAGGCGCACAAGCCATAGTTCATATCTTCGCAATTCTGCACGCAATCGTGGCTCTTTCCTGCATTGCAATCGGGGTTGAAGATGAACTCCTGCTGACCATTCTGACAATGACTATGGCCCTGCTGGTATGTCTTAGGAAGAATTTGAACGTGGATCTGACCGCATCCAGCATCATTGTTGCCAACATCATAGGATACATCCTAGGCAACATTGGGGCGAACCTCCTCTCTTCCATTTTCGTCTCCCAATACCTTGTCCACTCACTCAGCACTCTGATTACTACTGAAGTGCTCGGATGGAGCATCATTATCTTCTCCGGACTTTTCAACAGAAGCTCTTCCGATTCCCAGCAGATTTCTTCCGAATATCTCCGCTGGATTATAGTCGCAATGGTTTCAATTTTCGTTCTGAGGCTTGGGTTCATCTACCTTTTCAACTCTTCCGGGTTCAGCTATGCGCTTATGATTGAGGCTATCGGGAAAGTGCTTTCCAATTCGGTAGCAATCATAATCATCCTTTGTCTGAATTTCCTGTTCATCCGATATTCCGACAAAGCATCGAAGCCATTTTCCAAAGGAATCCGTTTCTTTATCACCTGTCTGTTCGTGACCCTGGCATCCGTTCTGGAAGCAGTTACAGTGAACATCGGATTTCCTCCGAAATTGGGAAAAGAGTTCACAGACGGCTTCCTTCAGGTGCTTACAGCCTCATTCATCCTTGAAGTATCCATCTTCTGCATAGTTTATATGGTCAACTATGCCTTCAAGGCCAGAAGGCAGATGCAGGAAGAAAGAAGCAAGGCCAATCTCGCGCAATACCGCTATCTCATACTTAAAAAACAGGTCAATCCGCATTTCCTTTTCAACTCTCTGAATGTTCTTGACTGTCTTGTATGTGAAGGTCAGCAGGAACAGGCCAGTTCCTTCATCCATAAACTGGCCGGAATGTATCGTTATCTTATAAAGAGTGAAGACGAGGACCTGGTACCCCTGAGCGATGAGTTGGAGTTTGTCAATCAGTATATTGACCTGCTAAGTGTCAGATTCCCGAAGGGATTGCAAGTCAATATTGACATCCCGGAGGAATGCAGGTCCAGGTTCATCCTACCTTGTTCCCTGCAATTGCTGATTGAGAATGCGACCAAACACAATGCAGTCTGCCCGGAAAATCCACTCATTGTGGATATCGTCGCTGAAGGAGAAGTGATCAAGGTGAGCAACAACATTATCCCTAAAGTTGTTTCGGCCCCATCAACGGGAGTCGGACAGAAATATATAAGGCAACAATATCTGGACTTGTCAGGAAAGGAGATTAAGATTGACAGCAACTCCCTTCGGTACGAGGTATCGCTGCCACTGCTTTAGTAACCCCAAGATAACTTTATTTATGAAAGCACTTATCATTGAAGATGAAGTAATGGCTCAAAAGAGTCTCATCAGACTTTTGACCAACAATTTCCCTGAAATGGAAATCGTGGGGAAACTGTCCTCCGTCAAGGACTCAGTAATGTGGCTGGACAATCCGTCCAACCACACAGATATCATATTTATGGATGTGGAACTTGCCGACGGCTGCTGCTTTGAGATATTCCGCAAGACCACGGTCAATGCAAAGGTCATTATGACCACAGCGTACGACAGTTATGCCCTTAAGGCCTTCGAAGCCGGAAGCGTGGATTATCTGCTCAAGCCTGTCGAGCTTGCCGATCTCAAGAGGGCAGTTGCCAGATGCAAGATGAGCGGCGGAGGGATTGACGTGCAGGCTCTGCTTTCATCCCTCACTGCTCCCCAGCCTGCCAGGAAAGAGTACAAGGAAAGGTATCTGGTCAGATTCAATGACAGGATAATCCCTATTTCCACATCGGAAATTGCCTATGTGTATTCAGAAGAAAAGAGCAATTATCTTGTTACCTTCGATTCACACAAATACATTATCGATTCTTCCCTGGATGTCATCATCGAAGAGTTGGACCCTGCTGTTTTCTTCAGGATTTCCCGCGGATGCATAATCGCCATCAACGCCATCTCCAGCATCATCAAACAGATGGGTGGCAGATTAAAAATCATCTCAAAGCCTGAATCAAGCTTTGAGATGATGGTAAGTCGCTCTCGCGTCGATGATTTTCTCGAATGGATGGAAAAATAATCAGTGAATCCAGACGGTAAGGCCGGCCATCACGATTGACACCATACTCATAAGTTTGATGAGAATGTTCAGGGATGGTCCTGACGTGTCTTTGAATGGATCTCCAACGGTGTCTCCGGTCACAGTTGCCTTGTGGGCTTCAGAGTTCTTTCCGCCGAGGTTGCCTTCTTCGACATATTTCTTGGCGTTGTCCCAGGCGCCGCCTGAGTTTGCCATAAAGACTGCAAGTACGAAGCCGCTGCCCAATCCTCCGATAAGGAGTCCCATCACACCGGCGACTCCGAGAACAAGGCCAACGATTACTGGAACCACGATTGCAATCAAAGCCGGCACAAGCATTTCTTTCTGAGCACCTTTGGTAGAGATTTCCACGCATCTTGCATAATCCGGAGTAGCTTCGCGGGTAAGTATGCCCTTGATTTCACGGAACTGCCTGCGCACTTCAGTCACCATACTCTGGGCAGCTCTTCCTACTGCATTCATTGTAAGTCCGCAGAAGAGGAAGGACATCATAGCACCGATGAATACGCCGACCAAGACAGTAGGATTCATCAAATCCACATGGTAGTAGGACATTATATCCGGAATTGTAGCATTGGCGGCATCAATCATTTCACCGGAAACGGATACGATCTGCTTTCCGATATGACCAAGACCTATCTTTATTTCTTCTATATAAGATGCAAGAAGGGCTAGTCCTGTGAGGGCAGCTGAACCGATTGCAAATCCCTTTCCTGTTGCAGCAGTAGTATTTCCGAGAGCATCCAGCACATCTGTACGCTTGCGGACCTCGGGATCGAGTTCACTCATCTGGGCGTTTCCTCCAGCGTTATCTGCGATTGGGCCGTAAGCATCGGTTGCAAGGGTGATACCAAGGGTTGAAAGCATACCGACTGCTGCGATTCCTATTCCATACAATCCCATACTGAGGCTCTGCGCAGAGAAAGACATATCGAATCCATTTGCGCAGAAGAATGAAAGCAGGATGGCAACTGCTATGGTAATAACCGGAATAGCCGTTGACAGCATTCCAAGACCGACACCAGAGATGATGACTGTCGCCGGACCAGTCTGGGCGCTTTCTGCTAGCTTCTGGGTAGGACGATATGAGTGGGAGGTATAATACTCAGTGGCCTGGCCTATTATAACGCCTGCCAGAAGGCCGACTACCACGGAAAGTGAAATCTGCCACCAGTTCTCCATTCCCAGAAGATACATGATCCCGAAAGTTGCCCCTGCAATCAGGACAGAACTGAGATTGGTTCCCACGCTCAATGACTTCAGAAGTTGCTTCATTCCGGCACCTTCCTTGGTTCTTACAGCATATATTCCTATAATTGAGAGGATTACGCCTACTGCAGCGATGAGCATAGGCGCAAAAATAGCCTTCATCTGGAATTCCGTGCCGTTCACATAGAAGGCAGATGCACCAAGGGCGCAGGTAGCAAGAATAGACCCGCAATATGACTCATAAAGGTCAGCTCCCATACCGGCAACGTCACCTACATTATCCCCCACATTGTCCGCAATGGTTGCAGGATTGCGAGGGTCATCCTCCGGAATACCTGCTTCAACTTTTCCGACAAGGTCAGCCCCGACATCAGCAGCCTTGGTGTAGATTCCACCACCTACTCGGGCAAAGAGCGCCTGAGTTGATGCGCCCATTCCGAAAGTAAGCATAGTTGTGGTGATGATAACGAGGTTCTGAGGATCGGTCGTTGGATAGAAACCGGAAAGGATGAACCACCAGATAGCGATGTCAAGTAGTCCCAGTCCTACCACGGTAAGTCCCATCACAGCTCCTGAACGGAACGCGACCTTAAGTCCGCTATTGAGCGAACGCATTGCTGCATTGGCAGTGCGTGCAGACGCATAAGTAGCGGTTTTCATTCCGATGAATCCTGCCAGACCGGAGAAGAAGCCTCCCGTCAGGAAAGCGAATGGCACCCACGGATTCTGGACGTGGAACACATATGCAAGTACAGCAAAAAAAACAGCAAGCACAATGAATACGATTGTCACCACCTTGTACTGCTGTTTCAGATAGGCCATAGCGCCCTCTCTTACGAATTTTGCGATTTCCTTCATTGTCACGGTCCCTTCGCTTTCCTTCATCATCTGCCGGAAAAAGAACCATGCAAAAAACAGCGCAATCACCGCCGCTGCCGGAACAAAATAAAATAGGCTAGTCATAGTGTCATAATTTTTAATTCATTTCGCAAATATATATTATATATTTTAATATTTTTCATTTTTAAAGTAGAAATATTTCAATGATTTTCATTTTAATTATTATTGATATTATGCAGAAATATTCCGTTACCGTACACAGTAATTTGGATAAATTATTTAACTTTGTGTGATTTTTACGAACACTCTAAAACCGATATAAATGAAGAAGTTTACTCTACCTAAAGATGGCGGCCTTATTGAGGCTGGACTTCCCAATGGTGTAAAACACACTTACGAACACATTCCTGCACATATTTTTGAAGATGAGGTCGTGGCAAGCGAGGCCCTTGCTGACAAAATTGTTGCAGCTATCAACTCCAAGGTAGGAGGATTCCGTCTCGGTCTCTCGACGGGTTCCTCTCCTGTTGCTCTTTATAAAGGACTGGTTAAACGTTATAAAGCCGGTAAGGTTTCATTCAAGAATGTAGAAATCTTCAGCACTGATGAGTATTACCCTGCTCCGGCAGATGCTCACAGCCGCAACAGGCGGATGTATGAAGACTTGATTTCAAAGATTGACATCAAACCGGAGAATGTTCACATTCCTAAGTTGACAGAAATCAAGGATAGTAGTGCCGTGTCTGATTTCTGCGCAGACTTTGACAATATGGCCCAGGGACTGGACATCCTACTTATGGGTATCGGTGAACAGGGTCAGGTAGGATTCAACGAAAGCGGTTCATCCGAGCAGAGCCGCACAAGAACAGTGCTTCTTTCATACAATTCCAGGAAAAGACAGGCAAGGAACTTCGCAGGCAATGTTCAAATGACACCTCACACAGCCATCGCCATGGGATTGTCCACAATGATGACTGCCAAAAAGATTTACCTTATCGCCTGGGGCGAGGACAAGGCTCAGGTCGTACAGAATGTCGTAGAGGGAAAGATGGATCCTGGATGTCCTGCATCCTTCCTGCAGAGGCACGACAACATTTCCTTCTATGTGGATGAGAACGCAGCCACTGGGCTTACAAGGAATGTTGCACCTTGGCTCGTGGGCCCTTGCGAGTGGACTCCTAAGTTCATCAGGAAAGCAGTTGTATGGCTTTGCGAACAGGTTCATAAGCCTATTCTCAAGCTTTCGCAGGCTGATTACCTGTCCAACGGTCTGGGTGAACTTCTGGAAAAATTCGGTCCATACGACAAGATCAACATCAATGTGTTCAATGACTTCCAGCATACGATCTCAGGATGGCCTGGCGGAAAACCTAATGCAGACGACAGCACAAGGCCGGTGCCTTCTTCTCCGTTCCCTAAGAGAATAGTTATCTTCTCTCCTCATCCTGACGATGACGTTATTTCAATGGGCGGAACATTCATTCGTCTGGTTGAGCAGGGACACGATGTACACGTAGCATATGAGACATCAGGAAATGTTGCAGTTCACGATGATGTTGTGCTTCAGCATATGGATGCAGCGAGGGAACTTGGCTTTGGAGACAGGTTCGAAGAAGTAAAGAAGATCATAGCATCTAAAAAACCTGGACAGCCGGAACCTAGGGAACTGCTTGATTTGAAGGGAGCAATCCGTCGCAGCGAAGCTAAGAGCGCAGTAAGGTCATTTGGCCTGAACGACGAGACCAACACCCACTTCCTGAACCTTCCGTTCTATGAAACAGGTGGCATCAAAAAGGGTGAGCGAACCCAAAAGGACATCGATATCATCATAGAACTATTGCAGAAAATCCAGCCTCACCAGATATATGTAGCTGGAGACCTCGCTGACCCTCATGGGACACACAGAGTCTGCACTGAGGCAGTCTTGGAGGCTCTCAACCAGCTCAAGGAGGAAGCCTGGCTGAAAGAATGCCACGTTTGGCTTTACAGGGGAGCCTGGATGGAATGGGAACTTGGAAAGGTAGATATGGCTGTCCCGCTTAGTCCTGACGAGGTTATCAAGAAACGTCACGCAATCTACCGTCACCTTTCACAGAAGGATATTGTTCCGTTCCCTGGAGAGGATCCTCGCGAGTTCTGGCAGAGGGCAGAAGAAAGAACTCAGAATACAGCCCGCCTGTATGACGAACTCGGAATGGCTGAATATCAGGCTATTGAGGTTTTCGTAAGACTCTTCTGACAAAACTTTTTAACAAACAAAAAACCGGGTCCATTCGGATCCGGTTTTTATATATAAGCTAGTAACAAACTTATTCTGCTGCAGGAGCCTCTGGTGCCTCAGCAGGAGTCTCGACTGGAGCCTCTGCTGCAGGAGCAGCCTCTGCTTTCTTTGAGCTACGACGAGTTGATTTCTTGGCAGCCTTCTTAGGAGAAGATGCAAGAGCAGCCTCGTTGAAGTCAACGAGCTCGATGATAGCCATATCAGCGCCATCACCCTGACGGAAACCAGTCTTCAAAACACGGGTATATCCGCCTGGACGTTCAGCGACCTTAGGTGCCACTGTGCGGAAAAGCTCAGTCACAGCCTCTTTGTTCTTGAGGTAGCTGAAAACGACACGACGAGAATTGGTAGAATCGTCTTTGCACTTTGTGATGAGCGGTTCAATATAAACCTGCAGAGCCTTAGCCTTGGCAACAGTTGTCTGAATCCTCTTGTAGCGAATCAGAGAGTTTGCCATATTGGCGAGGAGAGCTTTGCGATGACCACTCTTGCGGCCAAGGTGGTTGATTGCTTTATTGTGCCTCATATTGTTTAAACGTTCTTTTTCTTAGGTTCAATATTATACTTGGTAACATCCATACCGAATGAAAGCTTCATCTTCTCCACCAGCAAGTCGATTTCATTGAGGGACTTGCGACCGAAGTTCCTAAACTTCATAAGTTCAGCCCTTGAATAGGAAACAAGGTCAGCAAAAGTATCGATATCGGCAGCTTTGAGACAGTTGTATGCCCTGACTGAAAGGCCCATATCCGAAAGCTTGGTAAGAAGCAGGTGTCTCATATGCAATGACTCCTCGTCAAGTTCCTTACTCTCTGACTCTATTGAGCTTTCAAGAGAAAGCTTCTTGTCGTCAGTGAACAACTTGAAGTGATAGATGAGGATATTTGCAGCTTCCTGAATAGCAACGTTCGGAGAAATGGAACCATCTGTCACAACCTCAAGGTTGAGTTTCTCGTAGTCTGTCTTCTGCTCCACACGCCAGTTCTCTACAGTCCAGTTCACATTCTTGATAGGAGTGTAGATAGCATCAATAGGAATGGTTCCTAGCGGAGCATCTGGATCTCTATTCTCTTCTGCCGGCACGAAACCACGTCCCTTGCTGACAGTAAGAGAAATTTCAATCTTCACAGAAGGCTCTAGAGAGCAGATGTGCAATTCAGGGTTCAGCACCTTGAAAGAAGACAATCCGTTTGAGATATCGGCTGCAGTAAACTCAGGCTTGCCGCTGATAACGATGTTTGCTACCTCAGTGTCAACAGTTTCCACCATTCTCTTGAAACGAACCTCCTTGAGGTTGAGGATGATGTCCTGCATACCCTCTATCACGCCTGGAATTGTTGCAAACTCATTGTTCACTCCGGAGATGCGGATAGATGTGATAGCAAAACCTTCCAGAGAAGACAACAACATTCTGCGAAGTGCATTGCCGACGGTAAGTCCGTATCCAGGCTCCAAAGGCCTGAACTCGAAACGGCCGACGGTGTCTGTTCCTTCGAGCATTATCACCTTATCCGGCTTTTGAAATGCTAAGATTGCCATATTACTTCTGTTTGGGTGTTAATTATTATTTAGAGTAAAGCTCGACGATAAGCTGTTCGTCAATTGTCTCAGGAATCTCAGCCCTTACAGGTGCATTGAGATATTTACCAGTGAGAGTCTTGGCGTCAAACTCAATCCAAGAGTATTTTGCAGCTGAAGCAACGCTAGCTGCGATAACCTCAAGGCTCTTTGATCTCTCGCGTACTGCAACTACATCACCAGGTCTTACGATGGTTGAAGGGATGTTGCAAACGCTGCCGTTTAGAGTGATGTGAGCGTGTGAAACGAGCTGACGTGCAGCTGCTCTTGTCGGAGCTATGCCCATACGGTAAACGAGGTTGTCAAGACGAGACTCAAGAAGGATGATGAGGTTCTCACCTTTCTGACCTTTCATACGGGAAGCTCTCTCATATAGGTTGCGGAACTGCCTTTCGAGAAGACCGTAAGTGTATTTCACTTTCTGTTTCTCTTTAAGCTGAGTACCGTACTCTGATTTTTTCTTACGTTTGCTGGCAAGGCCATGCTGTCCCGGAGGATAGTTCCTCTTCTCATAGTCCTTGTCTGCTCCGAAAATAGGCTCGCCGAATTTACGTGCGATTTTAGTACTTGGTCCAATATATCTTGCCATAGTAATTTCTCCTTATTGAATATTTCAAGATTAAACTTTACGACGGCCTTTAGGTCTACAACCATTGTGCGGCATTGGAGTTACATCGATAATCTCTGTAACTTCGATTCCTGCACCGTGGATGGTTCTGATTGCGGACTCACGTCCTGCTCCAGGACCTTTAACATATGCTTTCACCTTGCGAAGACCAAGATCATATGCTGTCTTGGCTGCATCCTCAGCTGCCACCTGAGCTGCATACGGAGTGTTCTTCTTTGAACCCCTGAAGCCGCTCTTACCTGCTGAAGACCAGCTGATAACCTGTCCCACACTATTTGTGAGGGTAACGATAACGTTGTTGAAGGTTGATGAAATATGGGCCTCGCCATAAGCTTCAACCTTGACAACTCTCTTCTTAGTTGATGTTGTTTTCTTTGCCATAATTCATCGATTATTTAGTTGCCTTCTTCTTGTTTGCAACAGTCTTCTTCTTACCCTTTCTGGTACGGGCGTTGTTCTTGGTGCTCTGTCCGCGTACAGGGAGGCCGAGACGATGACGGATTCCTCTGTAGCAACCGATATCCATAAGACGTTTGATGTTCATCTGGATAGCAGAACGAAGCTCACCTTCAATCTTGTACTCAGTAGCGATCACGCTACGGATACCGGAAATCTGCTCGTCGTTCCACTCTCCAACCTTTGTATCGAAATCAATGTCGAGCTGGGAAAGTATCTTCCTTGCTGTGCTGCGACCGATACCGAAGATATAGGTAAGACCTATCTCTCCTCTTTTGTTGTTAGGTAAATCAACACCGGCTATTCTTGCCATAATTATCTTAACTTAATTTGTTATACAACTAAAAATTATCCCTGGCGCATCTTGAATTTAGGATTCTTCTTGCAGATTACATAAAGACGACCTTTACGCTTTACTATCTTGCAATCCTCACTGCGCTTCTTGATGGATGCTTTTACTTTCATTTCTGTAGTTTTTTATTTGTATCTGAAAGAAATTCTTCCTTTTGATAAATCATAAGGTGACATCTCAACTTTAACCCTATCTCCAGGCAGAATCTTTATGTAATTCATCCTCATCTTTCCGGAAATGTGAGCAATGATGACGTGTCCGTTTTCAAGTTCTACTTTGAACATCGCGTTCGGAAGGGTTTCAATGATTGTTCCTTCTTGTTCAATTGCTGATTGTTTTGGCATCGATAATCACTTTAAAATTTAACATTATTCTCAATAAAGTCAAATGTAGAGAGTTGTTCGGCCTGGCCTTTTCTGACAACAACCGTAAGCTCGTAGTGAGCGGATTTCTTGTGGTCCGCCGTGTGCACTGCCCAACCATTTTTTGCTAAATACACACTTTTGGAACCTGCGTTGATCATCGGTTCGATACAGATTGTCATTCCGTCCACAAGCTGTGGACCGTTTCCCTTGCGTCCATAATTCGGAACGCCCGGATTTTCGTGCATCTTCTTACCGATACCGTGACCTTCAAGTTCACGAACGACAGAGAATCCGAACGACTCGGCGTACGACTGCACCGCGTGTCCTATATCGCCAATCCTGTTTCCAGCAACAGCTGCCTGTATTCCTCTGTAAAGAGAGTCTTTGGTAACATCGAGGAGCTTGCGGGTTTCAGCGTCCACCTCCCCTACCGGGAAGGTGTAGGCTGAATCACCGTTATATCCTTTGTAGTATGTGCCACAATCCACTGAGACAATGTCTCCTTCCTTCAAGACATAGTCAGAAGGAAAACCGTGGACGACTACATCATTTACAGATATACAAAGAGCTGCCGGGAAGCCTTCATAACCTAAGAAACTTGGTATAGCTCCGTGATCGCGGATGAAAGTCTCGGCCACTCTATTCAACTCAAGAGTTGTCACACCTGGAGCAACCAACTTACCGACTTCAGCCAATGTTTTGGAAACGAGAATCCCGTTTTCTCGCATCAGCGCTATTTCTTCTTCTGTTTTAGGCTTAACCATCCTTCAAATAACTTTTTGAGATTACATTCCGGAACGTCCTTTCAGGCGACCGGTCTTCATCAGTCCGTCATAGTGACGCATAAGCAGATAACTTTCAATCTGCTGTAGTGTATCGAGAACAACACCCACAAGAATCAGGAGGGATGTACCGCCATAGAAACTTGCAAACTGGTTGTTGACTCCGCAAAGCATTGCAAATGCCGGAAGAATAGCGATAAGTGCAAGGAAGAACGAACCAGGAAGAGTAACCCTTGACATAATGGAATCAAGGTACTCGGCTGTTTTCTTGCCAGGCTTTACTCCCGGGATGAAGCCACCGTTCTTTCTCATATCCTCAGCCATCATTGTCGGGTTGACAGTAACAGCGGTATAGAAATATGTGAAGATCACTACAAGGAAACCGAATACAAGGTTGTACCAGAATCCTGTGTAGTTGCTGAACACGGCAGCAAGACCTCTTGTGGAATCAAATCTCGAGAAAATCAGCGGGAAAAGCATAAGAGCCTGTGCGAAGATGATAGGCATCACACCTGCCGCATTGATTTTCATTGGAATGTACTGGCGTACACCACCGTACTGTTTGTTACCAATAACTCTCTTGGCATACTGTACAGGCACTTTCCTGACAGCCTGAACGAGAGCTATGGCTGCAACAAATACGAAGAAAAGGACTACCAACTCAACAACCAGGATGAGCAGACCACCACCGGCGTTTGCATTGAACTTCTCAGCAACTTCTGCTGTAAGCGCAAACGGAAGGCGTGCGATGATACCCACCATAATGATGAGAGATATTCCATTTCCTATACCTCTGTCGGTAATGCGCTCTCCGAGCCACATCACGAACATTGTTCCACCAAGAAGGATAACTGTTGATACGAGATTGAACCAGAAGTTAGACCATCCAAGCTGATTGACAGCCACGAATGCGGATGCCGGAATCTGATTGTGAAGAGCTGCCATATAGGCCGGTCCCTGAATGCAGATAATGAGGATAGTCAGATAACGTGTATACTGGTTCATTTTACGACGTCCGCTTTCGCCCTCCATCTGGAGTTTCCTGAAGTAAGGGACGAAAACACCAAGAAGCTGGATCACGATGGATGCCGAGATGTACGGCATCACACCCAGCGCAAAGATTGACGCATTTCCGAACGCACCACCCGAGAACATATTCAAAAGGCCGACAAGACCTTCTGAAGCGGTGTTCTGCAGATTGGCGAGCTGTGCGGAATCTATGCCCGGAAGTACAATGAAACTTCCGAGGCGATAGATTACAAGCAGTCCAAGAGTATATAGGATTCTCTTGCGGAGCTCTTCAATCTTAAAGATGTTCTTGATTGTCTGGATTAGTTTTTTCATCTTTACTCGATTGTTGTTACAGTGCCGCCTACAGCCTCAATCTTTGCGATTGCAGACTTTGAGAAGGCATTTGCAGATACTTCCAATTTCGCCGTGAGTTCTCCGTTTCCAAGAATCTTCACAAGCTGATTCTTGGAGATGAAGCCAGCTTCACGCAGAGTTTCAATGCTGATGACATCAACGTTGAGGCTGTCATGAAGAGCCTGAAGGGCTGCAACATTGATAGCTTTATACTCAACCCTGGTCGGATTGTTGAAACCGAACTTAGGAAGCCTTCTCTGGATAGGCATCTGGCCACCTTCAAAGCCAATCTTGCGGGAGTAACCAGAACGTGCCTGAGCACCCTTGTGTCCGCGGGTTGATGTTCCGCCGTGACCTGAGCCCTCTCCACGACCGATTCTCTTCTCTCTGCCTTTTGATCCTGCAGCAGGTGTCAAATTATTCAATTTCATCTGTCTTTCCTCCTATTTAAAGTTCCTCAATGGTTACAAGGTGACGAACCTTCTCTATCATACCTTTGGTAATAGGAGTAAGCTCCACCTCCACGCTCTGGTGCAGTCTGTGAATTCCGAGGGATGCAAGGTTTGCAATCTGCCTCTTGGTCGCACCATTCTTGCTCTTGATTTGAGTTATTTTAAGTTTTGCCATTTGTCAAGTCCTCCTTAACCTTTAAATACTCTGCTCATCGGAATACCACGGAGGCCTGCCACAGTGTAGGCATCCCTCATCTCAACCAGGGCAGCAACGGTAGCCTTTACAAGATTGTGAGGGTTAGATGAACCCTTTGACTTCGCAAGGACGTTGTGTACGCCTACTGACTCAAACACGGCACGCATCGCACCACCGGCCTTTACTCCGGTACCTGGAGCTGCAGGTTTCATAAATACCCTTGCACCGCCGAATTTTGCTTCCTGCTCGTGAGGAATTGTTTTGTTGAGAATAGGAATCTTCACGAGGTTCTTCTTTGCATCCTCGATTCCCTTGGAGATGGCTGTAGTTACCTCGTTGGCCTTTCCAAGACCATAGCCTACAACTCCGTTTTCGTCACCTACTACTACAATGGCAGCGAAACTGAAGTGACGACCACCCTTGGTAACTTTGGTTACCCTCTGGATGGCTACAAGTCTGTCCTTGAGCTCAAGGTCAGATGTCTTTACTCTTTTAACATTTGTATTTGCCATAGTCTCTTAGAAAATTAGGCCGCCTTCACGGGCAGCATCTGCCAAACTTTTAACTCTTCCGTGATAAAGGTAACCTCCACGGTCGAATGAAACAGTGTTGATACCTTTTGCGAGAGCACGCTCAGCAATCGCCTTACCGACGATAGCAGCAGCCTCTACGCCTGTCTTTCCCTTGCACTCTGCTGCAAGAGCCTTGTCATTGGAAGCTGCAGCACAGATGGTCTGGCAGCCGTCCAAATGATCAACAACCACCTGAACGTAAATCTGTTTGTTGCTTCTGAAAACAACCATTCTAGGCTTCTCAGCAGTACCATTAACGACTTTACGGATACGGTAGTGAATTCTTTGTCTTCTTTCTATCTTACTCAATGCCATAACGTTGTCCTCCTATTATTTAGCACCTGCTGACTTGCCGGCCTTGCGACGAAGCTGCTCGCCGACAAACTTGATACCTTTACCCTTATATGGTTCAGGCTTGCGCAATGAACGAATCTTGGCTGCAACCTGTCCGATGAGCTGCTTGTCTGCACTCTTGAGAACGAGGACAGGGTTCTGGCCTTTCTTTACAGGTTCAGCTTCTGCTGTTACTTCTGCAGGAAGCATAATCTGAATATCGTGAGAGAATCCGAGTGACATAGTGAGCAACTGGCCCTGAACGTCTACACGGTAACCCACACCGACGAGTTCTTGTTTAATTGTATAACCCTCTGAAACTCCTACGACCATATTGTGGATAAGAGCGCGGTAAAGTCCGTGAAGCGAACGATGACGCGGCAGGTCGGTAGGACGGGTAAGTTTGATCTCATTACCTTCGATTGAAACCGTGATGTCAGCATCCACTTTCTGGCTCAGTTCAACCTTGGGTCCTTTAACCTTTACTATGTTGCCAGGAAGGACTTCAGCAGTCACTCCGGCAGGAAGGTGTACAGGCAATTTACCAATTCTTGACATTATTAAATTCTTTATAGATTAATATACGTAACAAATCACCTCGCCGCCGACGTTCAGTTCGCGGGCTTCCTTGTCTGTGATTACGCCCTTGGAAGTTGAGAGGATAGCGATTCCGAGTCCGTTGAGAACGCGTGGCATATTCTCTACATCAGTGTATTTCCTGAGACCTGGCTTTGACACTCTTTCAATCTTCTTGATTGCTGCTGTCTTGGTCTGAGGATGATACTTCAGAGCGATTTTGATTGTGTTGGAAGGAGTTCCCTCAACAAGTTTGTAGCTGAGGATGTAACCCTTCTCGCAAAGGATTTTGGTGAGGGCGAGCTTCATCTTTGAAGCAGGAACCTCAACGACCTTTTTTCCAGCAAGGTATGCATTACGTACCCTGGTGAGAAAATCTGCAATTGGATCAGTCATTTCTGTTTTGTTTTAATTGAAACCGGCACCGTGGTGCCCGATATCCTAATTGTTAATAATAAATAATATGTTACTGTGTATTACCAGCTTGCCTTCTTTACGCCTGGGATGAGACCATTGCTTGCCATCTCACGGAACTGTATACGGCTGATGCCGAATATACGCATATATCCTTTCGGACGACCTGTGAGAGAACAACGATTGTGCTTGCGACAAGGAGAGGAGTTCTTAGGAAGCTTATCGAGGGCTGCCCAGTCTCCGGCCTCTTTGAGAGCCTGTCTCTTGGCGGCGTATTTTGCAACCAATTTCGCGCGTTTAACTTCGCGGGCCTTCATTGATTCTTTTGCCATCTTGTTCTTGTTTAGTTGTTATGTTTCTTGAAAGGCAGACCGAATTCCTTAAGAAGAGCATAAGCTTCTTCATCGGTCTTTGCTGTTGTCACGAATGTAATCTCCATTCCGAGAATCTTGGTAATCTTGTCGATATCAATCTCAGGGAAGATAATCTGCTCTTTGATTCCAAGGGTGTAGTTGCCCTTTCCGTCCATCTTCTCAGAGATACCGTTGAAGTCTCTGATTCGTGGAAGAGAAACCCTGATGAGTCTCTCAAGGAACTCGTACATCTTGACGTCACGAAGTGTGACCTTGGTTCCGATAGGCATTCCCTTACGGAGTTTGAAGTTGGAAATATCCTTCCTTGAGTGGGTAACGATAGCTTTCTGTCCAGTGATGGCGGTAAGCTCCTGCTGAGCTACCTCTACGAGCTTCTTGTCACCTGTTGCATCGCCTACACCTTCGTTGATGGTGATCTTGACGAGCTTAGGGCACTGCATTACGGTAGAGTAGCCGAACTGCTTCATCAACTTGGCAACGATCTCTTCCTTATATACTTTCTTAAGGGTTGGAACATATCCCTGTGGTACTGCTGGAACTGCAGTTGCTGTCTTGTTAGTCTTTGCCATTACTTGATCTCCTCTCCAGATTTTTTAGCATAACGTACCTTCCTTCCGTCAACTGTCTTACGACCTATCCTGGTAGGTGCTCCTGTCTTAGGATCAACTAGCTGAAGATTTGAAATGTGCACGCCTGCCTCCTGTTTAACAATACCGCCCTGAGGATTCTTTGGGCTTGGTTTTGAGTGCTTGCTGACAATGTTGATTCCCTCAACGATTGCACGATCCTTTGAAGGGATCACCTCGAGCACCTTACCGGTCTTTCCTTTGTCATTGCCGGCGTTAACATAGACGGTGTCGCCTTTTTTGATATGTAACTTCTTCATAATGATTACTGATTAAAGGACCTCCGGTGCCAGTGAAACAATCTTCATATAGTTCTCACGGAGCTCTCTTGCAACAGGGCCGAAGATACGTGTTCCACGAACCTCGCCAGCGTTGTTAAGGAGAACGCAAGCATTGTCATCAAAACGGATGTAAGAACCGTCCGGTCTGCGGATTTCTTTCTTTGTGCGGACTACGACAGCCTTTGAAACAGAGCCCTTCTTGGCGTCACCGCCAGGGATTGCGCTCTTTACTGCAACGACGATCTTGTCGCCCACTTTTGCATAACGGCGGCGGGTACCACCCAGAACACGGATGCAAAGCACTTCCTTTGCTCCACTGTTGTCAGCCACCTGTAAACGTGATTCCTGCTGTATCATTGTTACTTAACTTTTTCTACGATTTCTACTAATCTCCAGTTCTTTGTCTTGCTCAACGGACGAGTTTCCATAATGCGAACTGTATCGCCCTCGCTGCACTCGTTCTTTTCATCGTGAGCAACGAACTTGGTGGTCTTTTTTACGAACTTGCCGTAGATAGGGTGTTTCTCTTTTCTTGCAACTGCGACAACGATAGACTTGTCCATCTTGTTGCTGACCACCACACCTATTCTTTCCTTACGAAGATTTCTTTCCATAGGAATTTCCATTAATTAGTTCTGTTTCTCTTTCTGAGCCAAAATTGTCATCATACGGGCGATGTCCTTGCGGGTTTTGGCAATCTTTGATGTATCCTCCAATGGAGAGACTGTGTGGTTAATCTTCATTGTGTCGAGATTAGCCTTTTCGATTTCGATGCGCTCACGCAGATCAGCAATCGACATTTCGCGAATTTCAGATGCTTTCATTTCTTCTTCTCCATTAAATTATTCCACATAGTCTCTACGTACCACGAACTTGGTGGTTACAGGAAGCTTCTGAGCTCCAAGGCGAAGTGCCTCCTTTGCGACCTCGAGCGAAACGCCCTCAGCTTCAATAAGGATACGACCTGGGGTTACAGGGCATACGAATCCCTCCGGATTACCCTTACCTTTACCCATACGCACCTCGGCAGGCTTCTTGGTGTAAGGCTTGTCAGGGAAGATTCTGATCCAAATCTTACCTTCACGCTTCATATAACGCGATACAGCCTGACGTGCGGCCTCGATCTGACGACCGGTAAGCCAGCAATTCTCCAAGGTCTTGATACCGAAAGAACCGAATGCAAGCTGATTGCCTCTCTGAGCAAGACCTTTCATACGGCCTTTCTGCTGCCTTCTGAATTTAGTTTTCTTTGGTTGTAACATTGCTCTATTACTTTAATAAAATTTTCTCCAATTTCCCTAATTAATTGATTTTCAGCTGGTTGGGCGGAGTGGTTCTCAATTAATGGGTTGCAAAGATAGTAAAAATTCCTGAATTACAAACATTTTTTAGAAAATTTTCAAACATTTCGTACCGCATTTTTTGATAGCTAAATATAGCAATATCACGGCTTTACAAATTTGAAAGAAAAATTTATCCATCACTTTTCGACCAAAGCCGCAAACAGTTCGGCATAAGATTTAAAAACACAGTTATCCGGGTGCGATAATTCGGGGATTGTGTATATTTGCAACTCGGAAATTTGAATATGGGGGAATTTCGTCACAGGATTATAGCGGCACTGATGCTTATTCTGGTTGTTCTTGCAGCCGGAAGCATAAGTGCATATTCCCAGAAAAGGGATTCCCAGAAAAATGACGAAAGGCTCAGGTATGTCGTAGTGGGAAAAGACACTGTCTATCTTGACCAGATCAATCCGTCAAAGGTTTATTCGAAGATGCCGCGGCAGAAAGGAAGGGAGTGGAGGAAATATTACCGACTGGTGCATAATTTCGGCAAGACTTACCCTTATGCGCTGGTAGCGAAGAAAATTGTCAATGAGGCAGACAGCACCATCGAGGCCGACGGCCTGAAGGGAATAAAGAGGGAAAAATACATCAATTCCAAACAGAAGGAACTTTTCAATGTCTTCGAAAAGCCACTCAGGAATTTGACAGTAAGTCAGGGAGCGCTGCTGATGAAACTGATAGACAGGGAAGCAGGCAAGTCTTCCTATATGATAATAAAAGACTATAAAAGCGGAATTGCTGCGGGATTCTGGCAGGGAATCGCCAAACTTTTCGGCTCAGACCTGAAAAAGCCCTACGATCCCAATGGGGAAGATGTAGCTACGGAGGAACTTGTTAGAATTTGGGAGGCCGGTGAATTTCCAGCCTTGTATTTTTCCATTTTCTGGGAAGATGCGCCTGTTGTCAGCATTCCGGAAAAATATCTCTGACGGAAAGTCACAGGAAACATCCGGAGGCAGAGTCAAAACAGAGATATGGGGAGGAATCGATCCAATCTTTTATAATGTGGAGACTGGCACCGGTAGGAAGAGGCTGGTCTATGGCAACATGGTAATGGCCGAATATAAAATGGTCAACCTTATGGGTCCGGGAGTATTCCAGGGCAAATTTGTATAGCGGTTCATCCTCTCCTTTGAAGACATATGTCTTATTATGTGCCAGTCGGTTGTTCCTGGACCAGCCGTTGCCTAGGCGGAAGGCAATCCAGGGATGCAGCAGACTGAAAAGGAATTGCGCAACCTTATTGTGGAACAATCCCCGAAGAAAACGATATCCAAAAGGAACAGGACCAAGGCCGTCACCGTGTCCCAGACAGAAAGACTTTCCACCTATTGAGACCAGACAAGGCTGCTCAAGGCGCTTCATTCCCAATTCTTCGAAATAGGAATATGCCCATACATCGTGATTCCCCTGAAAGAAATACACCTTGACTCCCTTGTCCATCAGGTCGGCAAGGGCTCCGAATACCCTGACATAGCCCTTTGGTACTACATCTCTGTATTCATACCAGAAATCCCAGATATCTCCAAGAAGATACAAGGCCTCAGTCTGAGGTGGAAGAGACCTGAGAAATGACACGAAACGCTGCTCCCTGGCAATCGGGTCCGCCACGTCAAGACCGAGGTGGACATCCGCTACAAAATATGACAGGGTGCGCTCCATCTGCAACTATCCGAAGATAAAGATACAAAGCGCAACAACGGCGCAGTAGAGGGCAAACCAGCTTAGTTTCGCCTTCTTGACAAGCGCTATCATCACCTTACAAGCGAAAAGTCCTGAAACAAAAGCAGATATAAATCCCAGAACAAGAGGAAGGGCACCAACGGAAGAAGCAGTAAAGTCACCCCCTACCACATCCAGGAAGGCTTCTCCGAGAATAGGCACGAGCACCATAAGGAAAGAAAACTGTGCCATCACGTCTCTTTTGACTCCACATATAAGGCCTGTTGAAATGGTTGTTCCGGAACGTGACAAGCCAGGAGCAACGGCAATTGCCTGACCAAGCCCCACAACGAAGGCCTGCCAATAGGATATGCCATTACGGTATTCCTTTCCGGCTGGGAGCAAAGGAGCCTTTCCGGGTTTGGAAGCCAGATCGGAAAAAGCCAGCAGGAGTGCAGTGACAAGAAGCGCGCATCCAACTGCCGTCAGAGAACCGAAAAGCCCCTCTACAAAATCCTTGAAGAAGACACCTACAATAAAAACAGGTATCATCGAAACGGCTATTTTGAGCAGATAGTCAGTCTCGTCATTGTACTTGAACTTAAAGAATCCCTTGAGCAGTCCCCAGATTTGCTTACGGAATACCACGATGGTGCTCAATACCGTAGCCGCGTGCACAAGCACCTCAAACACAAGGTCTTCGGAGGCCTCGACTCCAAGAAGTTCACGACCTATCACAAGATGTCCGCTACTGCTTACGGGAAGAAATTCAGTCAAGCCCTGTATCAAGCCAAGGATTATGCCTTCATACCACTCCATATCTCATTATTTAGATTTGTTTCTAAAAGAAAAACCAGCGCCCATAATAGCGATGATTTCTATAATGATTCCGAGAACGATCACAATAGGTGCTATAACCAGCCTGACAGAGTTGAACATAGCATAGTTGAACACCTGTGGATTGTCACTTCCGCCGCCGGACATAAGGATATATCCGGAAACCATCACCAGCAGCCCAACAAGAAGGGCTTTCAGCCCGGAAACGGTCATAGCCATTTTAGGATTTTCTTTATTCTGTTCCATTTTCAATTATCAATAGTATAAATCGTCTTTATTCAATGACAGCAATCTGTTCACTACAAACCAGGTACTTACAAGGCATATCAGCAAACCCGCAGAGAGGATTATCCCCATAACCAGCAAAAGCATATCAAGTTGGAAAATCCTGAAAAGTTCATCAAACTGGCTCTTGAGCAGGAAAAGCATTCCAAGCAGGGCGATGATGGCGATAAAAGCGGCAAAGATGCCCTGGAAAGCAGCCTGAAGCAGGAATGGCGCACGGATGAATGATCGCGTGGCACCTACAAGTTTCATCGTGTGTATGGTAAACCGCCTTGCATATACGCTCAGGCGTACCGTATTGTTTATCAGCACAAACGATATGAAAAGCAGAAGGGCGATGAAAACACTGATAAAGATAGATATCTTGCTCAGGTTGGCATTGAGGGTATCCACCAGAGAACGCTGATAGGACACATCCTCAACAAGAGCCGAACGGGAAATGTCCGCCTTGACTACATCCAGGCTGTCTGCTGTCACATAATCCGCAGTGAGTGTCACCATAATCGAAACTGGTATCGGGGACGCTTCAAAGACATTCAGGAAATCTTCGCCTAGAAGTTCCTTCATCTCTCTCTCTCCCTGCTCCCGGGAAACATATACGGATGTCTTGATGTACTGGGCCTTCTCGAGTTCTTTCTTGAAATCCATTGCCGCATCTTCAGTCACATTCTGTTTCATTATGACCGAAACCTGCATGTTTTCCTTGAAATAATCAGAAACACTCTTTGCATTGACCAACAGGAGGCTTGCAACTCCTACCAGCATCAGCACAAGACTTATGCTGATAACAGAAGAAAGGTAGGCATTGGCGAGCCTGCGACGCATCAGAGTAATGTTGGTGTTTTCCATATCGGGGCCAAAGATAGTGAAATTCAAAAATAAATTATTATCTTTGTAGAGTTTTTGTCACTAATTATGACCTGTATGGAAAATTCCGTAAAGCGCGTTTTGTTCGTAAATTCTGAAATCTATCCCTATTTGCCGGAGTCCGAGATAGCCAATATCGGAAGATTCCTTCCTCAAGGGATTCAGGAGCGAAAGAAAGAAATCCGTTCGTTTATGCCTAGGTACGGGTGTATCAACGAGCGCAAGAACCAATTGCACGAAGTAATCAGGCTTTCTGGTATGAACATCATAATCAATGATGTTGACCGTCCCCTCGTAATCAAGGTAGCCTCGATTTCATCTGCAAGGATGCAGGTCTATTTTATTGATAATGACGACTATTTCCACCGCAAGAGTGTATTCCGCGATGAAGATGGGCAATTCTTCGGTGACAATGCAGAGCGTGCGATTTTCTTTGCAAGAGGAGTGCTGGAGACTGTCAAAAAACTGAGATGGGCTCCAGACATCATCCACTGCCAGGGATGGATTTCCCATATTCTGCCTGTCTATTTGAAGAAAGTTTACAAGGACGACCCTATTTTTGCATCCAGCAAGGTCGTTCTTTCCCTCTATGATGATATTGCAGACGAGGGCTTTTCTGAGGATTTCAAAGAAAAGATTCTGATGGGAGGTATCACAGAAGCAGATCTCAAGGATATGGAAAAGCCTGATGGCATAAATCTTGCGAAACTCGCTGCCGGCTATTCGGACGGCATCATCTATGGATCGGCGGAGATTTCCTCAGAAGTCAGAGAATATTGCGGAAAATTGGGCATACCGTCTCTGGAATATGACTCCGAAGCGATTAAGGATGGTTCATATATAGAAAACTACAACAATTTTTACGACAACTTGAAATGAGCTTGACAAATTACTGCAGGCATTTGGGACACATTCTGGCTGCGATGGCCATATCGGTACTCGAATTATCCTGCATTGAGATAGACGGAAGCCTGGGAGAGAATTTTATCCCCGATGATCAGAAATGGAGGGTTTACTCTCCGGAGGCAGTGGCTTTCAAGACTGGAAGCATAACTCTCCAAATGTCAGACAGTTTGTCGGCATACAGCAGTAAAAGGATGGTTGTCGGCAGTGTCCTTGACGCAAAGGGTGGATGCCTGAGAAGCACTTCCATCACCCTTGTGCCGCTGGACAGAAACATCGACCTTGGAAAGAACACCAAAGTTAAGAACTTCCATTTTACGGCAGTAAAAGACACCTTATCCACCGTGTACGACAGGGATGAAAGGATTCTGCAAAACATCTATGTATCTGCATTGAAAAAGCCTGTAGACTCGACCTTGTATGGTGGAGCTTTTATGAATATGTCTCCCGACCTGGTTGATGAATATCTTGATAGGGACAATCTGATTACCAAGGGTATACCGGTATATAATGGCGGCGACTCGCTGTCATTTGATTTTACGAAAGAGTTCGCAGAGGATTTCGTTTCCAAATTGGCAAATCTGACAGACACGGAAAGGGACAGCCTTCATCATTATGTCAAGAAAATTCCAGGCATATACATTACAACTGATGAGCGTCAGGGAACAGGCGGTCGCATCAATATGTTTGATGTCACTATGGAAGTCAATTCCTCTACATATATGGTCAGTGGCAACTACGCAAAGTTGAGCATAAGCGCAGACTATGATGACAGGGTAGCTGTGGATACATCGTTCCTGTTTATTTTCGGCCCTACTGAATTCGTGGCAGATTCAAGTGCTACAATGCCGGCTCAGATGGCTTACAACTGCGCTTTCCACTCATCCAACGAGGAATATGGAGACAATGTACCTGTCAAGAATGCCGGTAAAGAGATTATCGTAGAAGGCGGATTCGGTGTAAAACCGGTTATCAAAGCCAGAGCGATAAAGGAGATGATAGAAGGAATTGAGGAATATTCTGCAATTACGGATCCTTCCCAGGTTGTAATCAACAAGGCAAGCATCATCCTGCCTTATGATCCGGCATCATTCCAGGACGGTTGGTCAGATCTGGACAGATTTCCGGTTGTATTGAGCCCGACTGTGAAACTCAGAAGTACTGACAATCAATATGTAACATATGCAGGCTTGACAGATGCCAGCATTGAATCGGAAAATCAGGGTGAAATCAACAGGTCAATGTGCTGGTACAGCCCGGATATGAGTCACCACATCCAGGAAATTCTGAAACAGGATGACGAGAATCTGGACAAATATGACATCTGGCTGCTGATAATGCACGAAGAGGTTACGGAGAGCTCTTCAAGCAGTAATATGAATGACTATTACAACAACCTGATGTACAATTCATACTATAATAATATGATGTACGATCCTTATAGTTACGGCTATGGAGGATATGGATACGGATATGGCGGCTATGGGTATGGTTATGGCTATAATAATTATTACAATTATATGATGATGGCTGCATACGCAAGTTCGGGAAGTACTACCACATCTACCACATCGACGGAACTTGACAGGGACAGGTATTACAATTGCACGCTATGCGGTCCTGAATATCCTGAGGAAAGTCTCAGGCCAAGACTCCGGATTACATTCTCCGTCCCGAAGGTTGCAGACAGCGCGGAATGATATAAAACAAAAAAACCGGTCATCTGACCGGCTTTTTTGTTTTATGCAATGCTTGATTAAGCGTTCACTTTCTCTTCGATATATTTGATGGCATCACCAACGGTGGCAATCTTGTCACCTGCATCATCGTCAGGAATCTCAATTCCGAACTGTTTTTCGAAATCCATCACGAGTTCTACAATATCGAGTGAATCTGCTCCGAGATCATTGGTAAAACTTGCATTCTCAGTTACTTCTGAAGGATCTACGCCGAGTTTCTCAACGATGATCTCCTTTACTTTAGCTGCTACGTCTGACATAACGTTTTGATTTAAGTTAATATTTGATTTAAAACACGTATTAGCGATAAAACGGGTGCAAATTAAGTAAAAAAAAATTGAAAATAAAAATTTAGTTAGCATCTTCTCTGCTCAACCTTAGCCACACCCTCAATCCATTTATTGAGTTCAGCAGATAAAAGCACCACATAATCACCATTGAAACAGCTTGAGGCTCACCTCGATAAGCGAGGATGGACCACATCGTCACGCTGAGCACATTGGTTATAATCCAAAGCACCCACTGCTCCATAAATGCCAAAGACATCAGGGCCTGGGCGACGATGCTCAGGACTGTGGTAGCCGCATCCTTGAAAGGCTGTGGGTCATTTAACTGCCTCAGGATTATTCCACCGCCCACTATAAGGACGATGCAACCCAGCGCAATGACTATCCTCATCATATTGCTGAGTCTCCTGGCCTTTACCGGGGCGCTCTCCGCTCCCCTTTTCCGCCACTGATAGAAACCTATGAACTGCATCGGAAGGTAGTAGAGGGCATTCAAGGCAGCATCACCATAAATGGAAGCCTTGAATGAAATGAAGGCGTAGAGAGAAACATTGATTACCCCGAAAAGGTAGTTGGCAATGCTTCCCTTGGCAACCAGTACAACGCAGAATACTCCTGCAACGGAAGCTGCTGAACCCAAGATAGCATCCCACAAGGTCTGGCTCCCAGAGGTGACCGAGAATATGGAATAAATCGCAGAACAAAGGATGATTCCGGCTATGAGAAAAATGTCATATAGACTCAAATACTTATTCTTCATCACTGTTATTCAATGATTGGTGTATCAACTTTGCGAGAGGTTCCCCCACAAGGGCGGCGATTTCCTGAACTGAGGCTGCCGCAATCCTTGGTACACTTCCGAAATGTAGCAGAAGTCTCTGCTCGGTCTTTTCTCCGACACCTTTTATCTGACGCAAAGCTGAGGTAATCTGCGCTTTGCTGCGGAGGTTGCGGTGGAAGGTGATTCCAAAACGGTGAGCTTCGTCTCGGATTTGCTGCAGGACCTTCAGGGCCCTGGAGTTTCTGTCTATGAAAAGCGGATACGGGTCTCCCACCCTTATGACCTCTTCAAGGCGTTTTGCAAGACCTATGACCGTAAGTCTCTGAGTCAGACCAAGTTCCAAAAGCGCCTGATAGGCAAAGGACAACTGGCCCTTTCCTCCATCTATGACAACAAGCTGAGGAAGGTCATCAGGATTTTCGGCAAGCATCCTGGAGTAGCGCCGGTTCACTACTTCCTTCATAGAGGCATAGTCGTTAGCTCCGATTACAGTTTTAATCTTGAAATGGCGGTAATCCTTTTTGGAGGGTTTCGCACCTCTGAACACGACACAGGATGCTACAGGGTTGGTTCCCTGGATGTTCGAATTGTCGAAACACTCTATATGCTCCGGCAACTCCCTCATTCCCAGTGCCTGTCGGAGTTCTTCCAGGACCTTTATCCTATATTCGTCCGGATCGGTATGTTCCTGCTGTTTAAGAGAGTTCAACTGCATTTCTCTAGCGTTCTTTGCACTGAGTTCCAGAAGGGACAGTCTTTCTCCTTTGACAGGAATCCTACAAATGACGCCTTCCGGGACGAAATCCGGCTGGAAAGGAACAATCAGTTCTCGGGAAAGCGAGCCGAACTTTGTCCTTACCTCCTGGATGAACATTCCCAGAACGGAAGAAGCATCTTCCTCTATATTGAGCCTGAAACCCAGATTGAGGGATTGAACAATGGAACCGCCCCTGATTCTGAGGAAGTTACCAAAGGCATCAGAAGCATCCGACACGAGCGAAAAGACATCCACATCACCGACAGCATTACCGACTATGATGCTTTTGCTGTAGTGGTTTTCCAGAGAGAGCATCTTTTCCTTGTATATCTGGGCCTTTTCGAATTCCATATTGTCCGAAGAAGCCATCATCAGAGATTTGTAATGAGCTATAATCTCGCTCCCTCCGCCCTTGAGCAAGCGAACAATTTCCTCAATATTCTCGTTATAGGTTTCCTTTGAGATGCCTCCGATGCAACATCCAAGGCATTTTCCTATATGAAAATTCAGGCAGGGACGGAACTTTCTGCGCAGAATCGCATCGGAAGTGATTTTCAGATTGCAGGTGCGAAGTGGATAAAAGCTGTGGAAGAATTCCACGAGGTTGCGCGCGTGAATGACGCTGCTGTAGGGGCCGTAATATCGGGAACCGTCCCGGACCACCCTCCTTGTAAGGAAGACCTTTGGAAAGTCATCTGCGCTTACGCATATCCAAGGATATGTCTTTGAATCCTTAAGGAGAATGTTGTAGCGGGGCTTATATTGCTTGATAAGGTTGTTTTCAAGCAGAAGCGCATCGGCCTCGCTCTCGACCACGGTGTATTGAAGGTCAGCAATTTTGGATACCATCACCGCAGTCTTGCGGGTCAGGCGTTCTGCTGGAACAAAATATTGCGCTACTCTCTTGTGCAGGTCCTTTGCCTTGCCTACATAAATGACATTCCCCTCGGAGTCATAGTAACGATAGACCCCGGGGGAATGTGGTAAAAGTTTGACTTTGTCAGTCAGCGCTGACATAACGGGATACCACCTCGTCAAGTTCCGTGTCAGATAGTCCCCTCTCCAGGATTATGCCATCCGGACCAATCAGCATAAGATGAGGAATTCCATCAATGCCGTAGATTTCGGTAGGAATGTTCTTGGCATTGTTGATGGTAGTCCAGTCCATTTCGAGCTCGACCATCCTGTTGTACGTCACTTCGAAAGGCTCTCTTTCCCAGACGGCAATGCTCAGCACATCAAACTTTTCGCCTTTGTATTTTTCATATACGGCTTTGATGTAAGGCATTGCTTCGCAGCAAGGTCCGCACCAAGGGGACCAGAAATCCACCAGGACATATTTTCCCTTGCCGACATAGTCAGAGAACCTGACAGTGCCATAGATTGGCTGAGGAGGAATGCTCCTTGTAGTTGCCACAACGGTTTCTACCTCAAAATCAACGAATTGCTTTCCGGGGGCAGTATTCTCTCTAGCCTTGATAGACTTTACAATATCAGCAATGTCATCTTCAGCGAGAAGGTTCTCCGGTACACTTTCCAGATAATGATTGAGCTGCTCGTCACTCATACCATACCTAAGTGAAGGAAGGATGAACAATGACAGAACGCTAGAGGGATTTTCATCCAGAAGTTGGAGGGAATACTGCTCATACTTGTCATGCTGCTCGCTGTAGAATGCATAGAATTCTTCTCTTATTTCCTGATCTGACAAGGAGTCGTCAGCCATCAGTGCTTTTCTTTTATTCGAAATGGCAGATGCAAATTCATTTCCATAAGCATTGTATTCATTATACCTTTCTTGTAAGGAAATTCTTGGGGATGAAGACTTTACAGTGGATTCATCCGCTAGTGTCACTTTCAAAGAGGTGCCGTCAGGGATGAACTCTACCGAGTAGCTGCTTGTGGATATGAGGCCCATTCTGGTTATGTCTGTCGGTATTTCGAGGGAGAATTTGCCGTCAGTCACACTCACAAGCGTATCCAGGACATCTGTGATGGAAACACTGACCTGGTCAATACCGTCTGCAGCCACGCGGCCTTCGATTCTGGTAACATCCGAAACCTTGGCGCAGGATAGTGCAAGAATGGCGGCTGAAGCCGCAAGAGCAATTGTTCTTAATTTCATAGTAATGTATTCTTAATAGGATTACTAAACTATATGGAAAGTACACTCAATACATTGATGAGTTCCTTGTCGATCGGCTTGTCGATGTGGATGGCCTTATTGAACGGCACATAGACGATTCTGTCATCCTTGACACCTATCATAATATTGCGCTGTCCGTCCTTGAGGGCTTCGATAGCGGCTACTCCGAGACGGCTTGCAAGGATCCTGTCCTGGGCAGTCGGGCTTCCTCCACGCTGAAGATGTCCGAGGATGGTCACACGGGCTTCGTACTCAGGGTATTCATTCAAAAGCCTGTCTGCATAATACTGGGCTCCGCCAGTGCCGTCCTTCTTGCTTTCAGACACAAGCACTATGGAGCTGTTCTTGCTCTTACGGACTCCCCTTCCGATGAAGGTAGCCAGCTGGTCCACGTCGGTTCGGTCCTCAGGGATGATGGCTGCCTCAGCACCCGTTGCTATTGCAGCATTCTGTGCGAGGAAACCTGCATCTCGTCCCATAACTTCAACAAAGAAAATGCGGTTGTGGGAGTTGGCTGTATCTCTAATCTTGTCAACGCAGTCCATAATGGTATTCAACGCTGTATCATACCCGATGGTGGTATCTGTTCCGTAGAGGTCGTTGTCGATGGTTCCGGGCAGACCTACGCAAGGGATGTCGTATTCCGAAGCCAGAATCTGGGCTCCTGCCAGGGAACCGTTGCCTCCGATGACGATGAGGGCGTCTATCCCATTGGCCTTGATGCTTTCATAAGCCTTCTCACGTCCTTCCGGTTCCATAAATGACTTCGATCTTGCGGTTCTGAGGATTGTACCTCCACGGTTGATGGTTCCACTTACGCTTTCACTCGTGAAGTCTTTCATTTCATTGTTTATCAGGCCTTCATAGCCCCTGATGATACCCTTTACTTTCCATCCGTTATAAATGGCAGCTCTGGTCACCGCCCTGATGGCGGCATTCATTCCCGGTGCGTCACCTCCTGAGGTAAGAACACCGATAGTTGAGATTCTTGACATATTAATCACAATCAATAAAACTTGGCAAAACTACGAAAATTTTCCTAATTTTGCGAGATTTTCTTCGGATGGTAAAAATCGGCAACATAGAATTGAGGGACAAACCTTTGTTCCTGGCCCCGATGGAGGATGTAACGGATGCTTCATTCCGATTCATATGCAAGGAATTCGGAGCTGATATGATGTATACCGAATTCATCTCCTCAGACGGCCTTATCCGGGATGCAAAAAAGTCAATAGCAAAGCTCGTCACACACGATTACGAGGCTCCAATCGGCATCCAGATATACGGAAACATTCCCGAGGCGATGGTGGATGCGGCAAAAATGGCTGAGGATGCCGTCAGGATTACCGGGGGTCACGGCGCCGACCTGATTGACATCAACTTCGGTTGCCCCGTCAGTAAAATTGCAAGAAGGGGTGCAGGTTCGGGAATGATGAGGGAACCTGACAAGATGGTCCAGATAACAAAAATGGTGGTGGATGCCGTCAATTTGCCAGTTACCGTCAAGACCAGGCTTGGCTGGGACGAGGACAGCAAGATAATAGTGGAACTGGCCAGGAGGCTTCAGGATGTGGGGATCAAGGCCCTGACAATCCACGGCAGAACCCGCGCGCAGATGTACAAGGGAGAGGCCGACTGGAGTCTGATTGCAAAAGTTAAGGAAGACCCTGCCATACAGATTCCAATTATCGGAAACGGAGACATTGATTCCGCCCAGAAGGCGGCTGAGGCTTTCAATAGATATGGTGTTGATGGAATAATGATTGGCCGAGCCACCTATGGAAGGCCTTGGATATTCAAGGAAATAAGGGATTACCTGGACAAAGGTGTGCTGCCACAGCCGATGTCGGTAAAGCAAAGGGTGGAGATTGCAAGAAGACATTTCGCCAAGTCCCTGGAAGTCAAGGGAGAGGTGGTCGGAGTACTGGAGATGAGACGACACCTTTCCTGTTATTTCAAAGGTCTGCCGGATTTCAAGGAAACCAGGCTAAAACTGGTCACGACTAAAGATACCGGCGAGATATATTCATTGTTGGATTACATTTCAGAACGTTGGGGAGAAGAGCAGGCACCAGAATGCGCATCCCCTCTGAGCAGATAGTTTTATGATAGACTCCATCATTCTTTTTCCATATTGGATTACGCTCAAACTGAGGCATCTTCTGTTTGACCTGGGGATCCGCAAATCTAACCAAGCAGATGTTCCGACCATATGCGTAGGGAACGTAACCGTCGGAGGAACCGGTAAAACGCCTCATACAGAGATGATTCTGAAACTGCTTCTCGAAGAGTCCATCTGGAAGGATGAGCATATTGCCGTCTTGTCAAGGGGATATAAGAGGAGCACAAGATGGTTCCAGCAGGTGATTGCAGACGGTTGCGCCAAGGATTACGGTGACGAACCTCTGCAGATAAAGCGTAAATTCCCTCAGGTTACGGTAGCTGTTGACAAATCCAGGGTTAGGGGCTGCCGTTTTCTCTCCGACAGGCAGAAACTCATTTCCCTGAAGAAATCAAAAAAATGCAAAGATGGCAACTATCCTGACGCTTCGCTGATTGTGCTGGATGATGCTTTTCAGTACCGGAAACTCAAGGCGGATTTGTCCATCGTGCTGATTGACAGTTCACGCCCCGTCTTCAAGGACCATCTCCTTCCTGTTGGAAGCCTTCGGGACCTGCCGGAAAGAGTCAGAAAGGCTGATGTGGTAATTGTCACCAAATGTCCACGTTTGATGAATGCCTGGGAGAAGTACAACTGGGCAGAAGCTCTAGGACTTAGCGGCTATGACTCGGAGCATTGCACCGGAAAACTGTCTGACGGAAAGGTACAACACCTCTTTTTTACCTCAATCACTTACGATTCCCCTCTCCCTGTTTTTCCACAGGGGGATTCCAGATATCTGTATGCAAAAAGGTTGGTTCTGTTTTCAGGAATTGCGAATGACAAGCCTCTTGTCAACTACCTATGCGACAAGTACAAGATTGTAGGCCATTTCAAATACGGAGACCACCACAGTTTCACCAAGGGCGACATAGCCGAAATTTCAGCCGCAGCAAAGGCCTATCCCACCTCGGTCGTGATGACGACCGAGAAGGACAGTCAAAGGTTAAGGGATGTACGATATTTGGATGAAGACTTGAAAACCAGAATCTTCTATGTTCCAATCAAGGCTCAGTTCACTTCTGAGAGAGAGAAAGAAATCTTCCTTGAAATTCTGGACGGTCTCAAATCTTCGCGCTGAAGAGCAATCTCAAATCAGTTCTGACTCCCAGAAAGAATTTCATTCTGGGCTTCGACGGATGCCTCGTGAATGGCATTGAATACTGTCGTGATAAATTTCTCATCCAGACCATATTCCATTCCCTTGGCAACGACCTGTTCCAAGACGGCATCCCAACGAGAGGCCTGCAGGATGGCAATGTTGTTGTTTTTCTTGTACTCTCCAATCTGACGGCTCACCTTCATCCTGGAGCCAAGAGCATAGAGGATGTTTTCGTCAATGATGTCGATTTTGGCGCGGAGCTGGTCAATATTGTCTTTCCACTGCGGAGAGTCCGAATCAGCATCCCTGACAGTAATCTGATTATACAGCAGGTCTTCAAGCTGGGCCGGAGTAAGTTGCTGTTTTGCATCGCTCAATGCGCACGACGGGTCGCAGTGTGATTCTATCATCAATCCCTCGAAGCCAAGATCCAGAGACCTCTGCGAAATTTCTCTGATGTAGTCGCGGGAACCTGCCATATGGCTTGGATCCACGAAGAAAGGCAATTGAGGATAACGGCTGCGCAGCTCTATGGCAATCTGCCAGTCAGGATTATTGCGATACTTGATTTTGTCGGATGTAGAGAATCCCCTGTGAATGACACCCAGTTTCTTGATTCCGGCCCTGTTGAGCCTCTCCAGAGCGCCAATCCACAAATCAAGGTCCGGGTTCACCGGGTTCTTTACCAGCACGGGGATATCAGTATCTTTCAAGGCATCTGCTATTTCCTGTACAAGAAACGGATTGGCAGTCGTTCTGGCTCCGAGCCATACCAGATCCACCCCATATTTGAGACATTCGAATACGTGCTTTTCGCTTGCAACTTCAGTCGCTATTTTCAAACCGAGTTCCCTTTTTGCTCTTTGCATCCACTTCAGGCCAGGAGTGCCCACCCCCTCGAAACAACCAGGATGTGTACGCGGTTTCCATATTCCTGCTCGGAACACATTGATTCCGAACTCCTTGAGTTGGGCGGCAGTCTGCATAACCTGTTCTTCGGTCTCTGCGCTGCAAGGCCCCGCAATCACGCTTGGTCTGGGTTCTGTGAACATTCCCCACTCATACAGAGGTATCAGTTCCAAATTCTTGTTTGCCATCTTATGTATTATTATCTGATTATTCTTCTAATCTTGTTAGCCTCGTTTATAAGTTCCCGCAGGCGTTCCTGGTCGCCCTCATCGACGGCCTTGCGGAATTCGGACATCTTTTCTATATATGTATCCATCACTCGAAGGATATTCTCCCTGTTTTGGGAAAGAATCGGCACCCACATATCCGGATTACTCTTTGCCAGACGCACCGTAGAGGAAAAACCTCCGGAAGCAAGGTCGAAAATATGCTTTTCATCCTTTTCCTTGTCAAGCACAGTAAGCGCAAGGGCAAAAGACGTCACGTGGGAAATATGTGATACATAGGCAGTATGGACATCATGGTTTGAGGAATTCATATATATGGTCCTCATATTGAGAGTGTCATACAAAGCTTCCATCAGCCTGACCGCCTTTGGTTCAGACTCCTGGCTGTCACATATGATACAGGCGTGGCCGTCAAAAAGGCCAGGCATTGCTGCCCAGGGCCCGCTATATTCCGTTCCGGCCATAGGGTGAGTGGCCACATATCGGCTGCGGAGCGGATGATAATGAACGCTTTTTGCAAGGTTTTCCTTGGTGGAACATACATCTGCCACCACCTTCTCGCGGGCTGCATCCCCAAGAGTAGCAAACCTGTCGAGAATGTCAGGAACTATCCTGACTGCAGCTGCGACCGGCACAGCCACGATGATAACATCGCTCCGCAGGACACAGTCCTCATAAGAAACAATCTCATCTACCAACCCTATTTTCAAGGCTGATGCGGCATTGACCGGTTCGGATTCCACTCCGAGAACCTTAGTTGCAAAATTCCTTCGCTTGAGGTCTATCGCCATCGAGCCTCCAATCAGGCCAAGTCCGATAATACCTACTATATATTGTTCTTTAGATTTCATTTTAACAGTTTATTTATTCTATCATATGCCTGGCGAAGCACCTGTGGCTTTGCACAAAGGGAAATTCGTATGTAATTATCTCCATTCTTTCCAAATATGAATCCGGGAGTGATGAATACCCCACAACCTTGCAGGATGGCATCTGAAACGATTTCACCTCCGGTTTTCCCTGTATCTTTCTGCTCTTGCTTCAAGAGGCGGCAAGAAGCAATCTTTCCCCAAAGAAACATGCCCGAACTGGAGTGGTCATATTCTGCCCCTATCAAATCGAAGATTTCACCTGCCAGTTTTCTCCGCTGACGGTATTCGTCATTCAATGCCCCGAACCACTCAGGTCCCTGGGCGAGAGCTTGGACGGCAGCCATCTGCAACGGCTTGAACATTCCCGAATCCATCTGGCTCTTCACCTTGAGAATCTGTGAAATGACCTCAGCCTCGGCTGCAACCATGCCTATTCTCCAGCCGGCCATATTATGAGCCTTACTGAGAGAGTTGAGTTCAAGGCAGCAATCCATTGCGCCCTCCCTTGCAAGGATGGACAAAGGCTTGTCATTGAGAATGAAGCTGTATGGGTTGTCGTTGCATATCATAATGGAATGACGACGCCCGAAATCTACCAGACGATCGTAAAGTTCCTCGCTTGCAGAGGCCCCAGTAGGCATATTAGGATAATTTGTCCACATTATTTTCACACCTGCAAGATCCATTTTCTCAAGGGCATCAAAATCAGGCTGCCAACCGTTATCTTCCGACAGGTCATATGTAACTATTTCAGCCTCAACAAGTCTTGATGCGGATGAATATGTCGGATATCCTGGGTCCGGTACAAGAACCTTATCTCCCTTGTTGAGAAAGGCCAGCGATATCAGCAGAATTCCCTCCTTGGAACCGACAAGAGGCTGAATCTGAGTATCTGGATTGAGATTAACCCCATACCACCTTTCGTACCATCGTGAGAACGCATTCCGGAGTGCAGGCAAACCCACATAACTCTGATAGGCGTGATTTCCACTCTGGCGAGCTGACTCACACAAGGCGTCAATGGCCTCCATCGGAGGCATTCCATCTGGAGATCCGATGCCGAGATTGATTACAGGTTCTGCCCCTGATGCCTCCCTGGAGGCATTCATAGCGGCGATTTCCTTCAATTTCCTTGAAAAATAGTATTCTTGAACACTTTCTGTTCTTCTTGCTGGTTGTATTATCATAGTTCCACCCTTTATATTGCAGCTACATATTCCCCCAGGACATTCAGGTCCTCCATCAACGGTCTAACCGCTGCAATCGATTGAGTATAACGTGTATAGTCGTCAAATTTGATATCAACATAGAAAAAATACTGCCACTCTCTTCCTGGAATCGGGAGTGACTGGATTCTGGTCAGGTTCATCCCATAAAAGGAAAGGATGGTCAAAACGTGTGCAAGGGAACCGGCCGTATGAGGAAGAGTAAAACATATTGAAACCTTGTTGACCTTAGAGGTATCTACCTGCAGGCTATCATCCAGAATCAGAAAGCGGGTGAAATTTTGTTTATAGGTCTCAATGCTTTCCGCTAGCATCTGAAGGCCGTAGAGGTCTGCTGCAAGGACCGATGCCACGGCTCCGACTCCCATCAGACCTTCCGTAGCAATCTGGGCTGCACTTTTTGCTGTATCCTCGCTCTCCACCAGCCTTATCCAAGGATAGTCCTTAAAAAATTCCCTGGTCTGGTTGATGGCCATATAATGGGTCCGGACCTCGCGGATATCCTCAATTTTCTGCCCTGGCAATGCCATCAGGTTCTGCTGGATACGCAGGAAGACCTCACCTTTTATCTTGCGGTCGTATTTTCTGAGAAGTTCGAAATTGGGAAGGAGTCCTCCGGATACCGTGTTTTCGATGGCCATTACGGCAGCATCTGCCAGGCCTTCATCCATACTTTTGTAAAGTCCGTCAAAAGTGTCACACTCGTAGATTTCCGGATTGGAGACTCCGTTTTCGCCATAGAACAGCCTTGCTGCCTGTTCGTGGAAGCAACCTTTTACGCCTTGTATCGCAACACGGGGACTGAGCGATTTATTATCCATTTGTCAAGTCACATAAAAACGGCTGTCAGGACCAGTGCCGGACAGCCGGATGTTTCAGCGATGCAGAAATATCACACTGTCATTATTTCTTTCTCCTTTGCACTTACCAGTTCATCAACTTTCTTAGTAAAGGCATCGGTCTCTTTCTGGACATTCTGCTCATATTCTTTCTGCATATCCTCAGGCATTCCCTCCTTCTGAGCCTTCTTCAACTGCTCTATTGCATCACGACGGGCATTCCTGATGACAACCTTCGAACCCTCACCTGCTGATTTAGCCTTTTTGATGAGTTCCTTGCGTCTTTCCTCCGTAAGAGGCGGGATATTGCAGCGGATGCTCTCACCATTGTTCTGAGGGGTAAGGCCGATGTTCGCATCCAGAATTGCCTTCTCGATTGCCGGAATCATCTTCTTCTCCCAAGGCTGTATCATAAGGGTCTTGGCGTCAGGAGTAGTCACGGAAGCCACCTGCGGAACAGGGGTTGGAGCTCCATAGTAGTCAACGAGTACATTATTGAGTACCATTGGATTAGCTTTACCTGCACGATATGTTTTAAGGTCTTCTTCAAGAAAAAGGACGGAATCGCTCATTTTTTCTTTGGCTTCCGCCAAAATTTCTTTTGCTCTCGTAATCATAATATAAAGGTATTGATGTTTTCGGGTTAAGTAATATTAAATATGAACCAAGGTGCCGACTTTTTCTCCTCTGACGAGGCTTGTAAGATTGCCGCTCTGGTTCATATCGAAGACAATTATCGGCATATTTCCTTCACGGCAAAGTGCGAAAGCCGTCTGGTCCATTACCTTGAGCCTGTCCTCGATGGCTTTGTCGAAAGTCAGTTCGTCATACTTTACAGCTGACGGATCCTTCTCCGGATCAGCCGTATATACTCCGTCAACCCTGGTTCCTTTCAGAAGAGCGTCAGCTCCGATTTCAAGGGCTCTGAGCGCCGCGCCGGAGTCTGTTGTGAAATATGGATTGCCCGTGCCGCCTGCTATCAGGGCAACTCCTCCCCTTTCCATCACGGCAACGGCATCGTCTCTCATGTAATATCTTGCAACAGGCATCATAGGCGTAGCAGTAAAGACCTCTGCTTCAACACCTTGGCTTCTAATAGCCATCGCAAGGCCAAGGGAGTTGATAACGGTTGCGAGCATTCCCATCTTGTCTCCATTAACCCTGTCAAAGCCTTTGCCTACTCCCTGCAGGCCACGGAAGATATTGCCTCCTCCAATCACAATCCCGACTTGCAACCCTTCGCGGACAGCCTTGGCTATCTCTATCGCATATGCTTCAAGCCATTTCTCATCGATTCCCTTACCAGCCGGCCCTCCAAGGCTCTCGCCGCTGAGTTTCAACAGTACACGTTTGTATTTTCCCATAATTTGAACAATTAATGCCCGACACCGCACTAAAACGGAAGTTTGAGCAAACAAAAATATCGAATTATTATGAAACTTGCAAGAAAGAATATATCTTTGCATCCCTGAAAGGAAAAAACTATATAGAAATAAGATATGGCTAACATTTTTACTTCCTCAATCGGAAAGAAGCTTATTATGAGCATAAGCGGTCTGTTCCTCATCATCTTCCTGCTCCTTCACCTGACCATCAACCTATTCTCCGTGATTGATTCATTCAACGGAACATATGGTTCAGCGGACGGCCTTTTCCAGGCAGGTTGTGATTTTATGGCTCTCCCGATAGTTACAGTGATGGTACCTGTACTTGCACTCGGATTCATCATCCACATCATCTATGCAGGCTACCTGACAATGTGCAACATCCAGTCCCGCGGAGGTTACAAACGCTACGAGGTAGCCAGCAAGGCCAAGACCGAATCCTGGGCTTCCAAGAATATGTTCGCTCTCGGAATCATCGTTCTCGGCATCCTCGCTTTCCACCTTACCCACTTCTGGGCTGATATGCAGCTTAAGGAGTTTATGGGCAGCGAAGCAGAAAATCCATACCTGCTCCTCAACATGACCTTCGGTCAGTGGTGGGTTCTGGTTATCTACATCATCTGGTTCGGTGCACTGTGGTTCCACCTTACCCACGGCTTCTGGAGCGCATTCCAGACCATCGGCTGGAGCAACGACATCTGGGTAAAGAGACTCAATGTCATCGGTTACATTTTTGCAACCTTGATTTTCCTGGGTTTCGTCGCAGTAGCAGTCAACGCCTTCCTTCAGGCAAACGGCATCATCGGCTAGTCGACACTCACATTAGAAGATTGGAACAGTCCCGTCGTCACTTTGACAACGGGGCTGTTTTCTTTTTGAGATATAGGGCGACATCCTCCGGCAAGAGCGGGGAAAGAGTATTGCAAACCCTTTCGTTGTAGGCATTCAGCCAATCTAACTCCTCATCGGAGAGCAGTTCCACCACTACAGCCGAGGTGTCTATATGAGTACAGGTCAATGTCTCAAACTCAAGCCAGTCTCCGAATTCGTTTCTGCCGGATTCTTTGCAGAGGATGATATTCTCGTGACGGATTCCATAGAGATTTTCTCTGTATATGGCTGGTTCATTGGAAGTTACCATTCCCGGAAGGATGGCTTGCGAATTGAAGTTCTGCCTGATATCCTGAGGGCCTTCGTGGACACAAAGCCAGAAACCGACACCATGGCCGGTGCCGTGCCCATAGTTGCGCCTGCATCTCCATAGAGGATTGCGCGCAAGGATATCCAGCTGACAACCAGCTGTTCCGCGAGGAAAGACTGCCATCGAGAGGGCTATCATTCCCTTCAGAACAAGGGTATAGTCTTCTTTTTCAAGATCCGAACACTCTCCCATAGGGATTGTTCTGGTTATATCCGTGGTGCCTGTCAGATACTGACCGCCGGAATCCACCAGATAAAGTCCACGAGGGCGTATGACAGGAGAGCCTACCTCCGGGGTACTGTAGTGAGGAAGGGCAGCATCAGCTCCGTAGGCAGATATATTCTCAAAACTGTTGCCCCTGTAACCGGGCACCTGACTGCGGAACCAGGTAAGTTTCTCCGAAGCTTCCCATTCTGTAATCTCCTGACCGGAAGCCACTCCCGACTCAAGCCAGAAGAGGAAGGATTCCATTGCAAGACCGTCGTCAATGAAGGTCTGCCTCAAGGCTTCCACCTCAGACTGCGTCTTGAGGGCCTTCTCAAGGATTACAGGAGAAACGCCGCGTACTATGGATGACGGAGAAAAGATTTCTTCCAGGACGGAAGCCATATGCCAGTTAAGGGAAGAAGGATCCATAAATATGTTTTCAGTCTCTCCATCAAGGGTGTACAGAACATCTTCCAAAGACTTGTATGCCTCGATGTCCACCCCATCCATTTCAAGTTCGGAGAAACTGTCAGAAGTGTCCGGGTGGGGTTTTGCCATCATCGATTCCTTGGTGACAAACCATCTTACACTATCCTGATTGACAAGAAGATATGAAATGACAAGGGGATTATATTCGATATCTGAACCCCTGATGTTAAGCAACCAGGCTATTTCATCCAGCGAACTCAGGAGCATATTGTCCACATTGTTCAGAAGCATCCATTTTCTAAGGAAGGAGATTTTGTCGGAACGAGGACTTCCTCCGAAACATTCCACATCCAAAGTCGTTATCGGAGATTCCGGATAGTCCGGTCTGTCGCTCCAGAGACTATCCAGCAGGTCAGGAACATCCACAATCCGAACCTGTGCATTATCTTCGCAAGAGGAATATGCCTCTTTTATCTTTTCTATGAAATCCGCACTTGTACAAAGTCCGTCCACGGCGACAACCGTAACTCCGGCACCTGCAAGCCACTGCGGGATATAGACAGAATCCGGAAGACGGGTTTTATGGAGTTCAACTCCGGAGCCGTCAAGTTCTCTGGCAGCCTGGATAAAATAACGGGAATCGGTCCACAATCCAGCCTCATTGGCAGTGACGACCACATCTGCCGCCTCTGAAGAAAAGCCGGTAAGCCACTTAACCTGCTTCCATCGGGGAGCCTGATATTCACTATTGTGGGGGTCCATACCCGTTATCACTACGGCATCCCAGCCGTTGACTGCCATCAAGGACCTAAGGGCGTCCAATCGTTCGGAATAAATATTCATAACCCAGATTTTTCGATTA
>CAMBRR010000004.1 GCA_945870315.1 uncultured Bacteroidales bacterium | reverse complement strand
GGGAAATACATTCCGCGAAGTGGCTGTTCATAACATTTTCCTTCTTTCCATCTGACGATGTCATCCCATCTTGAACTTGCTTCCATAACAAGTTCAATTGTCCTTTCGCGACGTATTTCAAGAATCTGAGCCATATTCCCGGGAGCACGATCACGCAGGTTCGTGTAGCCATAGTCGTCTGATATAAGGAATTGATCCACCGTAAGGGATGCTACAGTCATTGCAGGCATATTGACGCGGCTGCGGAGCTTGTTTATTGAAATGTCGGCAACCTCCTGAGTGAATTCATTTAGCTCTGCCTTTGCTTCTGCATATATCAGATATGCCTCTGCCAGACGATAGATTGGAATGTCATTGAATGACATGTCGGCACGACCGGCAGTCGGGTAATCTGTTGACATTACAAATTTGTCATACTGGTATCCGGTTGAAGTCATAGGAATGTCCGGGCCATATATGGTTGTCTTTGCATCTACCCTGACGTGATCCGGAAGCCTTGTAATCATTCCAAGACGAGGATCGCGATCTTTCATCTGCTCAACGAACGACATTTTTTCCCAGCCCGGTTGTGATGAAAATGGCTCACCGTTCTTCATAAGGAAGCTGTCAATGAATTTCTTGGAGAAACCAGGACATCCGGCAGACACCATAAGGCAATATCCGGTAGCGTTGTGCGTTGCTATTCCGTCCTCCATATTGATGGCAAGAATGTATTCATTCTGGTCAGCTTGTAGATCTCTGAACAACTTACCATAATCGGGAGCAAGAGAATAAGGACCTTTCGTAATTATTTCATATGCAGCATCGGCTGCAAGACGCAAATACTCATCACTGCTAAGGCCGCCTTCAATATTGATATTATGGTATTTTCTGAATGTACCCTCATATAGACAGAATTGAGCCTTGAGCATAAGCGCCGCCCATCTGTTTACGCGATAAACGCTTTTTTCTGATGTAAGGTTTTCAATGGCGTAGTCTATATCCTCAATCATATGGGACATTACAAGTTCCCTTGAATCACGAGGCTTGTAAAGTTCATCAGTGTCTGTCGAACCAAGCTCGTGCTCATACCAAGGAACGTCTCCGAACCTTTTTACCTTTTCAAAATAGAATCTGGTACGGAAGAATCTTCCAAGGGCAGTATATTTCTTGACAACATCTTCGTCACTGCATTTGTCCATATTGTCAAGCATAGTATTGATTTTTCTGAGTTGTCCCCAGGACCAACCTCCTTTTCCGGCCACTGTTGGAACTTCCCTTGCAGTTCCGCCAAGCAATTCGTCTGATATCGCGCCCTTGCAGAAAATGATATCAGATTGTTTTTTATATGGCTCCTTGTCAAAGAGATTGTCATAAAATGTGTTGGAGAACAACTCAAAATCCTGCTCGTTGCGGAAATAGTTCTCCGGCGCAAGTTTATCCTTTGGATTCCTGTCCAAAAAACTGCAAGACGTAAGGGCAAATACCGCCGTAGCAATTATAAATGTATATTTCTTCATTGTCTAATCCTCCATCATTAGAATGTAATGTCAATACCGAACATGAAGGTCTTCTGCCAAGGATATGCAACTGCATCCTTCGCATCGGAATTGGTATATGTACCTGTAGAAGTCTTGTCAGTTACACGCCTGTAGGCTGATTCCGGATCGAGATACTTGGTATATTTCTTTATCGGAGATGCATAGGCAAGGTTCTCTCCGGAGAAGTAGATGCGAATCTTGTCAACGTGGATGGTACGTGTCCATTTCTGTGGGAGGGTGTATCCGACAGTCAGGTTTTTCAGCCTGAGATATCTGACATTCTGAAGATAACGGCTGTTTACAGGAGCCAGCTCACCTCCGGTTGAGGAGTAAGCTCGAGCTCTTGGGAAGTATGCCTGTTTGTTCTCTTCAGTCCATACAGTCTTGATGAAATCTCTTGGCATAAAGGCTGTGTAATAGGCATAGGAATATGAACCCCAGAAAGCGATATTCATTCCAGGAGGGTAGAAATAGTGGTTTCCTGTTCCCTGAAGGAAGATTGATGCGTCAATGCCAAGCCAGTCAAATCCCAGATTTACTCCATACTGCATACTTGGAAGAGAGTTTCCGAGAATCTTGCGGTCGCCTGGGTCAGCAACGGTATTGTCTCCAAGAGTGATTTTGTTGATTCCGTCAGGACCTTCCTTTTTGTTGTCCAAATCGACATATCTAAGGTCACCGGCAAGGAACCCACCCTGCATACGGTTATCTCCGACATACGTCAGCGCGTCGCAGACATTATTCTGATAATCCTTTGCCTCTTCATCTGTCTGGAAAAGGCCATCAACTACAAATCCCCAGATTTCACCGATTCTCTGACCTTCGTAGTAATCGGTAAGCTTCTTTTCAGGATTGTTTGCATATCTGGTGATATGTGCCACATAGTCACTTAGTGAAGCGCTGATATTATAGTTGAACTGATGCCCTGCGAGTTTGAAGCTATCTCTCCAACCAATGGAAAGTTCATATCCCTTGGTTCGCAGGTCAGCGGAGTTCTCCTTAGGAGCAGCTGCACCATATACACTTGGAAGCGCATTGCCCTGCACAAGCATATTCTTGGTGTCTCGTATATATGCTTCAGCCGTGAAATTCAAACGGTTTCCCAACATTGCCAGATCAAGTCCGACATTGTATTGATAGGCCGTTTCCCAGGTAAGGGAACTTGAGTTAGGTGCTGATATGCTTGCATACTGAGCAGGACCGGTGCCGTCGAATGTGTAATTGCTGAAGTGGTTGTTCAGGTCTATAGTACGCATGTAATCGTAATTGCCAACGTTCTGATTGCCGAGAGTACCTACTGAAGCGCGTATTTTCAGGTTGTCGACAACCTTCCTTGCCGGGGCAAAAAACGGTTCCTCCGAGATTCTCCAACCTGCACTTCCTGAAGGGAAGAATCCCCAGCGATGTCCCTTTGCAAAGCGTGATGTGCCATCGTAACGGCCAGCAATCTCAAAGAGATAACGGCCTGCATAGTCGTAATTGATACGACCGAAGAATCCCATCAAGGCATATTCGCTCTGTCCTCCTGTCGTTACTGGATAACCCTTTCCGTCTATAATCTGTCCTAGGCTGAGGTCGTTGAGTTCCTCATCAGAAAGATAATAACTTTTTGCCGTGACATTCTTATAAAGATAATGCTCGATATTGAAACCGGCCATTATCTTTAAGTTATGCGCATCTTTGTAGGTGTCTTCGTATGTCGCAAAGACGTTTCCGGACATGTAGTTATATGACCTTGACCTCTCAGTAAGCGCATTTTCACCTGCACCATCCAAAGTGTCATAGACGCCGTATTCGCCAGGACGAATTCCATATGGCACATTTACAGTACGGTGCATATCATCACGCTGTACTTTGCGATATGTAAAGTCGGCAGTGATGTTGAATTCCTTGATTGGCGCGATTATAAGCTGTGAGGTATTGGCAAAATTGAATTTCTTTTCTTCATTCTTATGTTTCCCCATCGCGAAGATAATCTGACGGCCATTGGCTACGTTGTAATTTCCTCCTGTAATCAGAGGGTTGTTGTAAAGTCCCGTTCCATCCGGGTTGAAAAGAGGGAAAGATGCTGGAGAGTGCCTCAGGTTGCGGAATACATCCTGAATGTCACCGACTCCTATGTATGAATAATTTGAATTATAGAAGGATGTGTTGTTGGAGAATTTCAGCCACTTGTTGAGTTTTGCATCAATCTTGGCACGAAGATTATATTTCTGGAAAACGTCAGGAGTTGGTTTCATTATACCTGTCTGACGGTCATAACCTCCTGAAATGAAATACTTTATATTCTTGCTTCCTCCACTAATCGAAATGTTGTGCTGCTGGACAGGGTGCCTGTCGTTGAACATCTCGTGGTACCAGTCGGTGTTGCAGTAATAAACCCACTGCTCACGTCCGTTGCGAACTTCCTTGACAACCCAAGGACGTTCAGGATTTTCAGTCTTGTCGTTTACACGGGCAAGAAGCTCCATCATATCGTGTTCTGTATAGCCGGTATAGTTGACTCCTGCCTTTTGTGTTCTCCAGAACAGGTCGAGTGTATATACTGACCAATATCCTCTGTCTTCGTAATCCGTGGATGTTGTCGGCTCCTCCCATCCGAAACGGCCGCTGTAGCGGATTCTTGCTTTTCCGTCTCCCTCAGCACCGTTCTTTGTAGTCACAAGGATAACTCCAAATGCAGCGCGTGCTCCATATACGGCAGCTGCGGATGCATCCTTTATGACAGATATGCTCTGAACGTCGTTAGGATTCACATCCTGCAGGTCTCCGATGGCGCCGTCAATAAGTACAATAGGATCCGCATCTGAATTGTTGATGGATGTGAAACCTCGGATGTTCATCTTTCCTGTACTTCCCGGGTTTCCGGACTGTGTGGTAATATTGAGTCCGGGAACGGAACCTTGAAGCATTGTCACGAGGTTGTGTGAAGAACGGTCCTGAAGCTGTTTGTCATCCACTACCGAAATAGCACCTGTCAGGTTCACCTTCTTCTGTGTACCATAACCGACAACGACAGTCTCCTCCAGAAGCATGTTATCTTCTTCAAGGTTGACGACAATCTTGGATGTTCCTTCCGGAACTGTCGTGTTGACGGTTATGTAACCGAGACAGGCGACCTCGAGAGTGACATTTCCTGCTGGAACTTTCATTGAGAATGTTCCATCTGGATCTGTCACGGTACCCTGTCTGGTACCTGCGACCACTACGGACGCACCGATAACCGGCTGCTGCTGAGCATCAAGAACTGTTCCTGACACAACTCTATCCTGTGCATTCGCGCTCAATATGCCCGAAAGCGCCAGCAACAGAGTTGCAGCAATAGTTTTAATGAATCTCATAAAATGTAGTTTAGTTAGTAATATTGAGTGTTTGTTAATATTTTGTCGAGCGGAGTTAAGACACCTGTCAGCGGGCGTACGTTTCGATATCGAATGCCTTAGGACGTGTCATAGTCTCCGTATAGGTGTTGCCGAACCGGTCGGTAACTTTTATCTCCAATGTCGATGTCGGAGAAGTCGCAGTTACCTTGAATGTGTGTGAATTTCCGGTTGTCTTGAATGTCGGGTCGACAGCCTTGCCCGAATTGTTATATGCAAATGTGCAATATGACAACAGATGCAAAGGATCCATCACGGTCACTCTGGATGCCTCCAGCCGTTTCCCGTTTTCTGTAACCTCAATCGTCCAATTCTGGTCGTGATTCCAAATGTTAATATAGACTTCGTTATCATTCGATGCCGAAGACCAATATTTTGCAAGGTTGTCGAAGCTATTTTTGTTGTCTTTATACGCATAAGGTAGGTATTTGTCTGAAGTTAGCCTTATGCTGTTGCGGTCATAGGTCCTGAATTGGTAATCAACCGGGCTTCCAGTCGCCTTGTATTGCCATTTCAAATCCGTGCCGGATATATTGAAAATCTGATATCCGCCAGGCGCTCCATCCTGACCTATGTGTATTGCATTGTTAGTGTTTTTTCCTGTCCACCACCAAGTTGCACATACAGCTCCGCTATTGTGGTCGTAATATGAAATCCTGTCTGTATTTGATACGCGGTGAGAATGTCCGGTTATGAAGTGTACCGATTTGTAACCGGATAAAAGGGATGTAACCTTTGAAATATTCGATGTCCCGCCGGTTGTAGCGTGCATTGCGACCATTATTGTCTTTGTTTTAGGGACAAATGAAAGGTCTTTTTCCAGCCATTTAAGTTGTTCTGCACTCACCATTGTGTCATATTTGCGGTCTCCGTTGCCGGAGTTTGTACATAATATATTGTCAAGGATGACGTAGTGAATGTCTCCGATGTTGAATGAATAATAATCAGGAGCAATGACGTCGGTGTATTTCAGGATGGTGTTGAAATCACCTGCTGCATTCATGTCATGGTCGTGATTTCCGATGGTGTGAAAAATATCGATGCCATTTATCTTGTTCGCATCTTTGAGATATTCCTTGAACTGATAACAGTTGCTGTACCAATAAAGGTCCCAGGTCATATCCCCCAGGGTTATTCCATAGATTTTTTCGCCGGGGTGCCCGGAAACATACTCATTGACATCATTGACGAAATATGAAAATTGCGTCCTGTCATTTGTCCTGTTTGCAAGATGCATATCACCCAGCACAAGGAGTGTGTAATCGTCTTGGTTCCCGGCATCATGAAGTTCAAAATCCACCCTTTCCGGTAATTTTTCATCAAGCAACAGCTTTTTATGGAGCTCCGGCAGAATTCCATCTGAGGCGACCTCGTATCCTTCTGGAATCGAAATGAATACATAACCGTACTTTTTTGCTGACTTCATCTGATAATTTCCATTTTCATCTGTCTTTACAACTTCGACTCCATCTGAAATGACAGCACCGGCAATCGCTTTGTTGTCGCAACTTACAGTTCCATACACGGTCACTCCTTCTTTCAGGTCCAGGCCTGCGGTCTGGACGGACAGCAACATCTTGCCGACAAGACGATATTCTTTGCCTCTCTGTATGCCTACTTCGTATGTATCGGGAAAATATCCGTCAAAGAGTTCTATTGTAAATGATTTCGAGGCCATTCCCACAATCTTGCATTCGTGTTTGGCACCCCTGGAATCGGTCATTACAATCGTATCAGTCAGCAAAGGACTTTTCCCGAAAAGAATTGTAAAAGAGAGTTTTGCTCCCTGATCAACGACTTCAACTGATTCCGGGACAGAGAACATTACGTCAAAAACCTCTTGTTTGTCTTCTGTGTTGCAACCAAATGAAACCAGAATGAAATACAAAACCAGCAGAAATGAAAAGTATTTTCTCATAGCACATTAATTATTTCTTAGTTCTATTCATACTAAGAATAGAAAAATCTCCAATGGACAAGCATGCGCCATCAGAAACCATCATTTTAACTTCGTTGTTTAATGAACTGAATAATAATTAGTTATTTTAGTTCGTTATGTTTAATAATTAAATTTTTTCATTTAAAATGCAATCATTTTTTTACCCAATTGCACTCAAATCGAAAACAAATATAAAATATATTTTTTGATTTTCTTTCAACTTCCTTCACTTTTTTTACCAAAACAAAACAAAATATTAACCAAAAGAAAATTCTTAACAAACAATCCACAATGCATCGCTTAGCAAGTTGCTAAGTGATGATAAATCTTACTTTTTGACTTTCTTGTTGAAGAGATTTTTGGGCAGATTCTCTTTGTAGCGATAACAGCAAGTCGTTGGTAAACAGGAAAACAATGCTATTGGATGCTTTTTCCTGACTTTATTTTAATAAAGTTTCATTAGATTTGCACGATGTAAATTTGTGACATTCAAAATAAGGAATGAATATAAAGAAATCAATTATGAATTGCAGACTTCTTACACTCGCTTTAATCGCAGCAATCGTGATAGGCTCTCCGGCCCAGCTGCGTGCCCAAACAGAATCCCAGAACGTACATCCTGATGGCGGAATCGATGCAGCATTGCTTGAAAAACTCCGTGACTCCTATAAGGGCGATGCTACTGACAAAGCCCTCAAGAATGCACTCTCCGGCACATCCATATCGAAGCTGGCCGTCAACTCCGAAAATGCTGCAATGATGGATACACACTTCTCGGACAGAGTCAGGACAAAAGGCATCACAGACCAGAAATCTTCTGGCCGCTGCTGGCTTTTTACTGGACTCAATGTGTTGAGAGCCAAGATGATAGATAAATATGATCTTCCTTCTTTCGAATTCTCACAGAACTACATCTTCTTTTACGACCAGTTGGAGAAATGCAATCTTTTCTTACAAGGAATAATTGATACCAGGGGACTCTCTGACGATGACCGCAAGGTGGACTGGCTCTTCTCCAATCCGCTTTCCGACGGTGGACAGTTTACCGGTGTATCCAACCTCGTCACAAAATACGGACTAGTGCCTTCAGATGCTATGCCGGAAACGTTCTGCAGCAGCAACACCTCCGCAATGTCTTCGCTCCTGAAACTCAAGCTTCGTGAAGACGGCCTCCGGTTGCGTTCTGCGAAAGGCTCGATGAAGCAACTGCTTGCTATGAAGGAAGCTATGCTAACTGAAATCTATCGTTTCCTTACTCTCTGCCTAGGTGAGCCGCCGGTTAGTTTTAAATGGACACGTTGCAACAGCAAGGCCGAAATCGTAAGCGTGAAAGAATATACTCCGAAGTCCTTCTATGAGGAATTTGTGGGTGAGGACCTTGAAAATAACTACATAATGGTGATGAACGATCCTTGTCGTGAATACGGGAAGGTGTATGAAATCGATTTTGACCGTCACGTCTATGATGGACATAATTGGCTCTATGTCAATCTCCCTGTGGAAAGGATCAAGGAAATGGCCATCGCGTCCATTAAGGATAACACTGCAATGTATTTCTCTTGTGATGTTGCTAAATTTATGGACAGGAGCAAGGGTACTCTCGACCTTGCCAATTTTGATTACGAGTCGCTCAGTGGGTTCACTTTCGGTATGGATAAGAGTGAGAGGGTGAGGACTCATGCGAGTGGTTCATCTCATGCTATGACACTCATAGCTGTTGACATCGACGCTGAGAGCGGAAAACCTGTGAAGTGGATGGTTGAGAACAGTTGGGGCCCTGCGTCCGGCTACAAGGGCAATCTGATAATGACAGACGAGTGGTTCAATGAGTATATGTTCCGCCTCGTAGTCGAGAAAAAATATGTGCCAGCGGATATCCTCAAAATGTTTGACTCTGACCCAGTCCTTCTTCCCGCCTGGGACCCTATGTTCAGTCCTGAGAACTGATCGAACCTGCCTGATGCCGAGAACAGAGGCTATGGCATTTATACATCGAAAAAGATGCTTATTCGTGGTCTTGTAGCTATGTGCAAATATGGCATTTTATTGATATAATACGGATAAATGACACAATATTCGTTTATCTAATACGGATAATATGCAAATATTATGACCTTTTAGTACGGATAATTATCAATGATTGAGTATACTTGAAAAAGTTAACATATTGATTATCAGGTATATGGCTTTTAATACCCTGCTCGATGTTTTGCACGAAACCGCAGAAATGCCATCACCATAACGTCTATGCACTCCAGCACGACAGTTTAACTGCGGTTTTGTGAAGTACGGCTTCTGGATTTGTCATATTATTAGCATATGCGAAACATGAGTAAAATACAATCATATTTAAAAATAATAATTGTCTGTTGAAATTAATTACTATCTTTGCTTGGTTCCTTTATAGTAGTAGCACTATCTAATTACACAATATTTTTATGAGAAACAATAAATTAATTCAGGGTGGGGCAGAATATAAGTCTCCAACCTGTGTCATCATCTCTTTGACAGCTGATTCTTTTATTCTGACAGGGTCAACTTGGAGCGATTTGGACAATTTTACTATTAATGAAACTTATGATGTTTTTGGTAAGGAACTGTAGTATGAAAAAGACATTGATTATTGCGGCCTCCATCCTCGCCATAGCAGGATGCAAAAAAGCAGAACTATCCACTGAACAAGGTCAAGAAGATCTCATCACACGCAAAGTATCCCTTGCAGCAGAAGTTGCCCCTGCGTCAGACGATGCAACTGTGAAATCTTTCTTCGATACCGACGACAAGTCTGTGAAACTCACAGGCGCTGAGGAGCTTGCGGTTGCATATTCCAATGCTGATGAGAGCAAATACGTGGATGGAAAGCCTGTTGTTGCAGGCATTATCAAAGGCACAAGCGATGGAAACAGCAATTACACCTTCAGCCATAATGCCATATCAGGTGCCACAGGATACAACTATTATTTCATTCTTCCATACCGTGACACCAAAAACATCAGTACAAACAGCACCAAGACCGGGCCATATGTCAAACTTGACTCCATCCAGCATCCTACCGCCACGTCCTTCGACCCTCTGCAGGACTACATTATGGGCAAGCCCATTTACAATGCTGAAGCTCAGGCGACAGAGATAACGGCAGAGAACCTCAAACTCAAGAGGCTATTCGCCCTCGTGCGAGTAACCCTCAGCGACGAAAAAAAAGTTCTCGGCGGTGAACCCCTGCAAAAAGTATCCATCGGCTTCCCCGCTGCTAAAGATAACAAAGTAAGCGGTTTGAATCATAAGAAAAACAACCTCATCAACTTGTGCTATCTCAACTTTGACGAAACCTTCAGCAACGCAGGAGTCTCAGGATATGGCGATTGGGGCTCCGTGCATGCGAGCGCTAGCGTAACTGCCGAATATGCGGAAGGCCTTGCTGCAGGAACAGACGGCAAATACACGGTATGGTATGTGACAATGCCTGTTGAAAAAGCTAAAGACACAGAACTTACTGTGGTTGCGCAAAGCAAGAACAAAAAGGTGACCAGAAAGATTGCTCTTCCAAGTGATATGCAACTCCAGGCCGGAATCATCAACGACCTTAAAATCAATATTACAGGCGATGGCTACGCTGTGGAAGATACTGCTGACCCTAATGACTATTGGAGCATATACAATGCAGGTCAGGATATCGCCGCTGGTGGACTTACCATCAATAAAAGCAAATACTCTAATGCTACTCTTCTTTCAGGCGACCAAGTAACCAAAACTAATCTGGAAAAAGGTGGATTGATTTTCGTTGACGGTAATTGGACTTCAACAGCGCATCTCAAATTAGTTAAAGGCACAATCATAATTGGAAGATATAAGGATAAACAACCTTCTATTTCGATGACTTCTAATCATGCTATTTATCTCGACAATGGTAACATTATTCTCAAAAATCTCAACATTGGAGGAACAAGCACTGCCGGTCGTCTGTTAGTAATGAGTAGCTCGTCTGCTTCCACTTCTGACTATGCTGTTGTTGAAGATTGTAGTATTACTGCCCCTAAAAATGTATGTGGATATTCCTCAGGTACTCCGACTTCTGTGATAAAGAATCTGTCTTTTATTAACTGTATCATAAAACTGGCTGGTACTGATGCTAATTATGTTGTAATCAATATTAACAAGCTTGAAAAACCAGAGACTGACAGTTCCATATATAAGAATATTGAAAAGTTTGAAATTTCGAACTGTGTTATTTATGCAGAGCAACCATATTCAAATACTAATAATGCACTGTCAAGGCGAATGCTTATGGATTTGGGAAGTGGCGCATCAGGGGGACAGCTTGATTTCCCTCTTGAGAATGCTAAGATTGTAGTAAGCAATAACACCCTCTATAACATCAATACTAATGGAAATGTTCTTGCTAGAGCGTATTATTGTAAGTCTGCGGAGGTTGATGGGAATGTCGTTTATATTGATTATTCATCATTTGCATCAACCGCGACTGATAAATATCCATTTACGGCAAGTTATATGTTTGGTATTTACTCTGGTATTGATAATCCTAATAACGGGACTTATAGTATTGATAATAACTATTCATATGGATACCATACGGCAGAACAGAGCACGTATATAACTTCTACTTCTACTCTATCCGGCAATACAGTTAAATGGAAATACAGAAAATCAAAGAAAGTAAACGGTACCACCGTATATGATTCTCCTGATTATACAACTAAAAATTCCAAGCAAGAAAACGGTACGAACCAAAACTATCCATTCACTACTGTTGACATAAATAAAGGATATTTCCCTGTAAACAGTTCAAATATCAAGAACGCAACAGGTGCATCGTACGACACCAAATATTGGGTAAAATAACCCATTGAAGTTGGTTTATTTAATTTGGGTGGTCTCTTCGTCAAAATTTGGGGCCACCCTTTTTGATGCCGATTAATGTGCGGGTAAGCATCCGATGAAGTACGTGTGACACCCAATAACAATGAAGTGGCAGCAATTTTTGATAGGTTGCTGCCACTTTCGTCTAGTGACGCGTCACTGACCGTCACTTGCTGCCATTGACTGTTACTTTGTAAGCATCCGACGAAGTGCTTATATATCTTCGCTTACTTTTTAACGATGTTTAGCGGCAATACGAAAAGGGTTGGCTCACCAATTGAGTCAACCCTTTTCTTTAGTCGTTCAAATGAATCTTAGATTATCATTGACATATTTGTGTTAGAATTAGCGCTGAGCGCCGTAGGAGGCGTTCTTTGGTTTGAAGATGCCGTTTACAAGGTCGAAGTTTGCAGAACCGTCTTCATAATCAAATATTTCAGCAGAGTCAACCTTCTTCTTGTTGAAAATCTGACCAATGTTAGAGTTCTGTCCAACCTTCATCTTCTTTGTAGGAACGCTGTCACCGTAGATCGCATAGTTCTTCACGAATGTTTCATACAATTCATCTGGACAAGCACCATCCATTTCCCTGACAATTCCCGTATAAGTATCATTTGCAGATGCTGTGTAGTTGACAAGGTAGAACAAATTGTTGGAGATGTTACCGGCAGTCATATCATTAACCTGGCAGAATGCATATGATGCTGCGGGGTAGAGATTTACAAGGGTATTGTGGCTGACTGTGAGGTTGGCTGCAGTTACCTTCCTATTGAGAAGGAGATTGAAGCCTTTCACATCAGCAGGAGACCAGAAGACGTTGTTGGTGAAGTTGACCTCGGTCATTGTGTATGTTTCAGTAGTCTGAATCATATTGATATTCTTGCTGGCATCGGTCTGTGATACTTTGACATCCGAATCAGTCATTGAGAATGCATTCACCGGTCTGTCCTTATTCACATATATGAGACTTTTGTTGTCCGGAAGGGTAATGCCACAGTTCGCAATAGAAATCTTCTCAATGGCAAAGTCATACCAATTGGCAATCAAATAGTTAGTTGTGATATTCTCCGCAGTCAAATCAACGTTCTCCATTGCAAAAGTGTTCTGAGTGTCAGTAGCAGAAGCAAGTTTAATCTGGCCATCGGTCTTGATAGGGCTTCTAGTCCCTTCGGTGTTTCCAGCTACATACAGAGGCATCGGCAACTCTACAGTAGAGAAGAGCGCATTTGCATCTGGAGCGACAAAGTTTACGCCTGCCTTGATGGTCTTGTCTTCACTCTCCGCACTGATGTAGTTGGCATCAGGATGGGTGGTCTTGTTGATGGGGACTCCGCAGATGACAACGTCTTCTCCCTTCATATATTTGCCATAAAGTCCAGGATAGTCAACAACAGTGGCTGCGGTAGTCTTGCCGGTAGCGGAAGCAATGGCTCCGAGAGTTTCGCCGTTGTATGGAAGTACATAGAGAACGTATTCAGTTTCTGCGGCAAGGCCTTCAACTACAACTGTACCAGTAGTGCTTTCGGTGCCGCTTGCTGCCAAAGTTTCTGCAGAAGGAGCTGGCTCTGAAGCAGCCTGGCAGATGTATTTCCATCCTGTTACATCAGAAACACTTACCTCAAAGGTTGCGGAACTTGCGTCAGCTGAAGTGAAAGTGACTGTAGCAGAAGGATTTACTACAACTGTGCCTCCTTCGACCATTACGCGCACCTTGGCAACTGTGGCAAGGCCCTGGGTAGAAATGGCCAGGATGCTGACATCGGTGGATGAATCGGCAATGGTTGCCTTGGTTCCAGCTGGGGCTGTGATGGAGAGCTGAGTGTCGGTCAGTATTGCTGTCCAGCCCTCAGGAGCGGTAACAATGGCAGAGGCTACACCTTTCTGCTCCACATTGTAGGTCCTTGTCTGGCCGTATGAGAATACCTGTACGTCTGCTGCATCCTTGACTGCGCAGAGGAAGGACGAGATGACTGGTACCACAAGAGGCTCGCCTCCTTTCGGCACGATGGTCAGAACCCCGTTCTCATATTTGACGTCATCGAAGAATGAATCCTGTGCGGAAGAGCCGTCCACGACTGCCTTTACAGGATTTCCTGCCTCGTCCTTAACGCGGGCATATGTGGTGCCTCCGTCGTAACTTACTGTCCAATAGCCTTCCTTATCAACGCTGAATTTAGGAGTTACGCCGTTGCTTCCTACAGCCTTTACTTTTTCCCCGCCAACCAGAATGTACTCGGCACCCTTGCCATAGTCAACCATCCAATATCCTTTGCTGTCGATGGACATAATAGGGGCGTTGGCAACTCCCACTGCACCCTGGTTGATAGTAAGAGTTTCACCGTTGCTTAAAGTAATGGTATAGACTCCATCCTTCAGTGCTACGTTGTTGATGGTGCTTCCACCAGCGAGTTTTTGAAGGGCAACAATGTTGTCATTCAATGTTGAGGTGAGAGTCTCCAGGGCAGTTACTCGTCCTTCGAGAGATTCAACCCTTTCAGACAGTTTGTCAACCTCGCTGCAGCCGATAGCAAATACAAGGGCTGAAACAATGCTGAAGAAGATTTTAGATATTCTTTTCATAGTGTTGCTAATTAATGATTTTCGGAAATATATGTAAATGTCTTTATTTCAATGATATCAACCAAGAAGGGACGAAACCTAGCCTTTCCCTCAACTGGGCTTCATACAAGGATTCAGGAGCCACAATCACGCCGTTGTTGCTGTCAACTGCCACTTGTGACAAATCAAAAGATGTTGGCTCTCCGTGGAAACCCACGATGATTGGAGGCAGGAATTTCCACCACCTGCTGCTGTGATCCCACCAGATGAAGGTTTCTGAAGATGGAGTGACTGATTCGAAGTTCCATATGGTCAGATCTGCAAGGTGGTTAGGGACCTGAATCTCGTCGCCGCCCTGGCGCCACCTCATCCAACCGCCTGTGCAGCAGTCAATCAATGTTGCTCGTGGTTGGGTAGCGTGGGACTCGAAGCAGCTGTCGTTGCCCCAGGTGTTTCTCCACAGGACGGTACCCATACTTTGCTTGGAAACTCCCACAGCATGGTACTGCCCGGCTTCTTCCCTATAGGTGTCTGGGCTGTCAATCAGATAACCGGATGCCTTGTCAACCGTTGCTCCGATGAATACTCTTGAGGAAACCTGTGCACGGATTGCAGAGTGTCCTCTTTTGCCGCTGAATGTCACGTCATAGACGGAGATATTGGCACAATTGGTAAGGGAACAAGCTTCGCTGACACTCTCGAATCCAACTCTTCTCATCCAGGAGTTGACAATTCTCGTCATATTGATAGGTTTGTATGCTCCGTCATCCTCCCAGCTGCCGTGGTGAACGAAATTGTCTTTGCAGAACCCCTTGAATGTCATATCCTCCACTCCCACATTCTCGTAGTGAGGATATTTCATAATCTGCCAGTTGTAACATCCTGAATCAGTAGATACTTCATAGCTTAGGTCAACTTCGTGCATAATCGGTTCAACAAAGGTTACAGTGTTGCCGCTGATTGCTTTAATCTGATGATAATCATAGACTTGTACTCCTACATTGGAGATATTTTTCATATTTGCCATCTCTGTGGCGGTAGGGTTGCCGGCCTGGAGTTCGGCCTTTACATAGTCCGGGTCGTTGTTTACTGTGGAAAGACAAACCCAGCCTCCGACTTTAAGATCGCTGGTGGAAGCTACCTGAACCGAATATGCCCCCTTGGCTGCATTGGCGGTCACTGCTGTCAGGGCGGAAAGGCCGCTATTGTGTTTGAGTTCAATCATTGCTGGCGAACTGTATAGGATGGACGGGTCGGTAGGCTGAGCAGGGGCCTGCATCACTATGGTTGTCTTGTCCCGTCCAGCTCCCTTGAGGATGAAGTTGCCGGAGCGAATCTGTATTGTCTGGCTCGGGCTCTTGCCTTCGAGCGGGACATCATCTTCAGCGGTATGCAGAATGAATTCACCTTCAGGGAAATAGACAATGGCGTTGGCTTTGTCATTGCTGTCGAAGGTGATGATATTGTTCTTATTTACACTGTAGTTAACGCTTAACGCGGCTTTCAGGCATTTGAGGAAGGCTTCCCTGTCGGAAAGTCCGTCATCTGGGATTGCCCCGTAGTCCATTACATTGAACACTGTGTAGCCGAATGCCGAAGCCTCAAGAGGGGCTGACTCGCCGTGGTTGTAGCCGGCATAGGAAAAGTCAAGAAGCAAGTTGGCTTCATTTCCTGCAAGGTAGTCCTTATATTCCTTACAATAGGTATCGGAATATCGGACAGCCTTAAGTGAGAACTCAAGAGGAACCCTCTTGAGCAGTCCATTGCCTGAAACCAGGATGATTTCCACAGTGTAGATTCCTTCTGTGCCTGTTGCCGGAGTGTGGACTGTCAGGCTGCCGTCGGTAAGAGTGGCAGACCAGCCTTCAGGAGTACGGATAACTGCATCTGCAACATCGGAGACAGTTGCCTTGAAGATGACCTCCTGGTCCAAACATACGGAATAGGGCGCCTGGTAGGCCTCAAGTTTCAGGTAGAAGTTGTTCACTACCGGAACGGAGAAGGTCTCGTCATTCAGCAGGGTGAAGACCATTGTCTCATTTGACTGGTCATAAACTGCATTTTTGAAGAAAGACACCAAGCCAGCAACTGCGCCTGCGTCAACTGCGCTGATTGGTTTTCCGTCTTCTCCGAGAATCTGGCTGAAGTCGCTACCACCATTGTAACTGATTGTCCAATAACCATCTTTATCAATTCCAACAACAGGGGTAATGCCGCCTTCTCCATAGACAGGACCGGCTTTTTTAATTTCAGTAAATGTTTGTCCGCCGTCAATGGACATTATCCATTTACCGTCTTCGCTGATACCTACAATCGGAACGATTCCGCTGACCTTGTCACCGAAAATTACATTGACTGAGGTCCCGTTGCTCAGTGAAAGGGTATAGCCTCCTTCCGTCTGTTCGAATCCAACGATTCTTGTCTCTTCACCGAGGAGGGCCTGGATTGCAATGATGTTGTCATTTATCGTACCGACGGTCTCTTCGAGGGCCTTCACCCTGTTTTCCAGAGAGGAAATGGAATTCTCAAGGGAATCCAGATCGGCGCAGGAAACCAGTCCGAGGATAATGGCAGTGATTGGGAATATATTACGCAAATGCTTCATAGTTAGTGTATTAATTCTACATCAATATTCTTGTCAGTTTCAACTCTTTGGTCATAGCTCCGGTGGTTTCAACCACAATGGTCGTGTCGCCGTCTTTTTCCAGGGAAATGATACAATCAGAATCCCCGATAATATCCCATAGACCTTTCAGAGTTATCTTTACATATGTTTTCCCGCAAGGATTGTTAATCCAGGAACGGGAATATACGCTTCTTTCAACGCTTTTTCCGTCAGGACCGATAACGACATCTGCATCTCCTTCATACAGAGCAAGATCCGGATTGCAAAGGCTGAGGTTGAGGTCATATCCCTGCATCGAATACATTACAAGAGCAGGAGTGCTGTACCTCACGAGGGAATCAACTGCTCCTTCCTCGAATACCGCGGCGCCAGTTACGGAACTTTCCATATCCTTGACCTCGTGGACATTCCTGTCGCACCGGATTACCTTGTAAGAACCATTGAAAGATTTGTAATTACGGGCTTTGTCAGATGCAAGCCTGACCATATATTCATATCTTCCGTCCTGAACGAGGTCTCCGTGGCAGATATATGCCTTTTCGAATGTTCCTGTTGTAGGAGCGTCTGTTTCTTCGTGGAGGGAATGTTGAATTCCCCTTGACAGCCGGACGCTTGCATCCTTTATATAATAGGTATTGCCAAAGCGGTCGCCAAGCACGGTCACAGGGCCAGTGAAGGTCCCGGAATAGTCCATGGACGTGATGGTTTCTCCATCTGCCATCGTCGGGGTGTCGGGCGTAATTGTATTTTGAAACAGAGTTGTATGAAGTTCAGAACCCTCAAGTGAGTTTTCCAAGTTGCTTCCGAGGGCTATGATTCTGTCTCCAAATGCGAAAAATGACTTGCGTGCGCGGAGGCTTCCGTTGTATTTGTCATTCTCATGAAGCTTCATTGCAAAAAGCCCGTATCTATCCTTGTGGGTGACTGCCCCGGCAAACAATTCGTCTGACAGAAGCATTTCTTCATAGCCCGAGAACTCATCTACGTTGAGGACATTCGCCTTCATTTTCTCCATCGGAATCTCTGCAGCTGTTGTTCCTGGGATATGGCACCAGTCCCATCCATCCACTTGAAAGCCGCTTCCCTTTGCACTTATGACGGGTTCTCCGCCGATGGACTCTCCATCGATGGGTTCCCCGCCAGAGAGAATCTGCATGCTGCCGTGTGTGAGGTATCTTCCATAGTGGTTGGCCCCTTTGTAAATCTCTGCAGACCAAAGATAGCGGCTATGGCCGGCAATTGTCACTAACGCTTCTCCGTAGCGGTGGGAGAGGGAACAGTTGAAGTTGAAAGCCCTGCTTCCCTGAGGAGCCTTTTCCGCGCGGCTGTCATTGGATTTGCCGCACAATCTCAGGTATGCCCCCATCATTTCACTATCCTCTTCCTGCCTGCCATCTGGAGTTCCCGATTGGGCCATCATCAGGTAATGACGCGGATTCAGTTCACCCTTTCCGTCGGGATGCCTGCCTGACATCGCAAGAGGGAAGGACCTGAGATTGCAGTAGAATCTCATTGCAAGCAGCGACTCCTTCAATATTGCGTGACTCTCCGGTGAGATTGCAAAGGCAGTTCCCCTGAGCATCCATACTATGTTCACAGCTCCATCCAGACCACCCACAGCATAGGCTGGGTAGCATTTGCGGTGATGGTAGATGGTACCATCCTTCTTGAAGCAAGGCTTGGTGCCGTCGGCATATTTGAATCCGTTTTCCACCCAGCGTGTCAATGCTTTCAGGTAGGCATATTTGTATGGTCCGTCCTCCAGCATCAGCAGGGAAGCCACCCTTCCCATAAGGGATGTATTGAATGCATCTATGTCCATCCCGTCTTCCTCGGGCGCAGTCTTGACTTCACCTACTCCGCTGAACCACTCCATAGCCATCTGAACCTTTTCGGAGATCCCGGCTTTGGAAAGCACATCTTTCATTATGACGTGCGAGGTGTAAAAATTCCTCATACTATAGCCCAGATGATGAACGGTACCAAGACCGCTTCCGGCCTCAAACCCCTGATCCAGAAGGTGTTCTGTCATAAGAACATACATTCCTGCAATCTCTGCACGTTCTTCATCCGAATCGCTACGGAGCCAGGCTTCCGCTATGGCCAGGAGGTTGTCGTTGTACTGCCTGAGCAACTGACCGTTTTTCTTGAAGGAGGCAGAGGCATTCCGAATCCCGAGGTTTATGAAGGTCTCACCGAAGCGAGTGAAAAATATAGGCTTGCCACGGAGGGTCCCGTCGGGATTGCGGACTATTGAATATGACTCGAATACTTTTCTTACTTGTTCCAAGTTCCAAACCTTGCCCTTCGGTCTGATCAGGCTGATGAATCTTTCCCTGATTACCGACATATCTTCAATGTCGGTCTCGCTGATGCAGCTTTTCTGCTCCACATCCAGAACCTTGTTCCAATTCCTGTTGAGGACCAGCCAGTGTATTTTTGTGTTTTCATTCACATATGGCGCCTGAAAATCAGGGGAGTGGTGGCGGATATCCTCAAAGGCTGACGGAATGACGCAGTCAAAGAACAGGCGTCCTTTTTTCTGCCCTGAAGGAGCGTGGATTACGAATGAATCCATCCCTTCTTCCGGCGTTCCTGTCATATCCCTGTCAAAGGCTACCCACGCGCCCCTCCAGCCGGTGAAGTTCATTCCATAGTCGAAATGGCAGCATTCCCGGCCTTCTTTGAGGAATGATATCCTCATCTTGCCGTCAGAGGGCTTTTCGGAATAAACCCAAAACACGAAGGTGGAGACAGATGTTTCTGCCGGATTAGGATTCTTTGAAAGATATGGAATGGGGCCTTTATAGGTGAGATTTTCGCCCGTCCTGTTCCAGGAGAATTCCAGACTGGAGTTTCCAAGTTTCGAGTGAAGATTGGAGATTTGGACTCTGGAGTGACGGCTTGCCACATATCCTTCAGCCGACTGTTCAAAAGAATGTACCCCGTATTCGGTACCATAATCAACGACTTGAGCCATCGCACTGTATGAGAGTACGATGGCTACAACGCAAATAGTTGATATTCTACTGATTATTTTTCTACAGGGCATACTCCTTTCTCAATATGTCTCTTTCTGATGAGTGCCTCAAGGAAATAGTAGTCCGCATAGTTGAGAGGCACGTCTATGTTGTGCGCATTAGGATTCGTCCTGATATTGATGACAGAGTGTGGGAGACTTCCGACCGAGTGCATAAGGATGAAACCTCCGTTTGTGCCAGGCTCTGCCCTGAATGCAGGACTGGACAAGCTTTCAATCATCTTGTCGGCTTTCTCCTTGTACATATTGTCCTTAGTGTACCAGTACAACTCATAAAGGGCTGAAGCTATGATAGATGCGGACGATGCATCCCTGATTTCGGTGTATGGAAGCATTGCGTTCTTGTCGCCGAAGAGTTTGACCATCTCCGTGCTGTCGTTTGCATATTGAACGACATCGAAGTCCCAGAGCGGAACGAGGTCTTCAGGCATATTGTCTTCATCCACAAGGAGGTAATGTGCCACATCCTTTGCTCTCTGGAGGTATCTTTCGTCACCGGTAAAACGGTAAGCCACAGTGAATCCGTAAATTGACCAAGCCTGGCCTCTTGCCCAGCGGGACTCGTCGGCGATGCCCTGCGCAGTGCATTTGCGGCGGATTTCACCTGTCTGGTCATCGTAGTCCACAACGTGATAGGTGCTGAAGTCACTGCGGTAGTGATTCTCCAATGTCTTGTCGGCGTGGGAGACAGCTATGTTCCTGAATGTAGGATCCCCCGTCATCTCGCTGACTTTGAACAGAAGCTCAAGGTTCATCATATTGTCTATGATCACAGGGCACTTCCAGCCTCTTGTGGACTGCCAGCCATTGTTGACAACATTCCAGGACTGGAGGATGCCTGCTGCAGGGCGGAACCTTGTGGCAAGTGACTTGGCCGTATTGACAAGCACAGTGTCATATCCCGGTATATTCTTGAGCCTGAGTCCATTGCCATAGCTATCGTAAACCATGAACCCTACATCGTGGTGCCATTTGAGGAACTGGATGTCTCTGAGAATCTCAGTGTGTTTGAGGGCGTGCTCGGCCCATTTTTCTTCACCTGTCAGTTCATACATATACCAGAGGGTTCCTGCAAAGAATCCGCTTACCCAGTCGTCGGTAGGAACGAACTCTATTTCTCCGTTCTTGAAAGTGGATGGAATACGGAGAGTGTCGCCTTCTTCAGATGCATCGAGCAGGAGTTGAAGTTGGATTTTGGCATTTTCGACATTTTCGCTGATGATGTCTTTCTTCGGGGTGCAGCCAATTGCGAGTATGGCAAGCACGATTGCATAGATTGGTTTCAGTTTCATTTTATTATGGATAAGACTTCCGTTACCGTTTACGGAAAGTTGGGCAAAGATAATAAAGAAATGTAAATAACCTTTCGGTTTTATTAGGAAAAATTTCTACTTTTGTCATCCAATGCTTTGTGTCAGAAACTGAAACTAATAATACATATTGAAAATGAAGCGTTCATTTACCGCTTTTATATCCTTTTTCATTGCTTTTCAAGCTTTTGCTGCAATCAATGCACAATATAATTTCGAAAACTCGTTGCCCGGCTTTATTGCTGTGAACGGTAACGGAAATGCGTCCGTTTCAGGCGAAAAATTCAAGGATGGCAAACATTCCGTCAAGTTCGAGTGGTCTTCCCCTGCGGAACTGGTATTCAATAACTTTTCGGACATAGAAGCCTCGATGAAGGTCAATGGATCCGGGCTTATGATGTGGGTGTATAACCCTGTTCCGATGGAAGAGCCCATCCGGTTCACCTTCTATGATTGGACCGGCAAGGAAATCTGCCATTTCGATTTCAATGCTTCTTTCAAAGGATGGAGAGCTATCTGGATGAAATACATCGATATGCTCACTCCGGAGGGACACTATGGAGATAAGAAACTTTCCGAACGCAATACTGCTGCGGCAAAGATGACGATAACTCCTCCTTCCTGCTGCGAGTCGGGTGTCCTGTATATAGACAGAGTAAGTTTCCCTACGAAAAAACTGCACGACCAGATTACCCCGGACCAGCAGATTCCGCAGAATAACTACAACCTTCAACGGGATATGTGGCAGTGGTGCCGCCTTTGGGAGTGGGAACAATATGAGCCGCTGCCGAAGGAGGAAATGACTCCGGAGAAGGAGCAGATGCTCAGGACCGTGGAACAGAGGATGGATGAATGGGCAGCCACAGGCAATCCGGGAAAGGAATATACTGCCGGTACATTGATGAAAAGGTTGTCGGGTCATCTGGATAAATATGGGATCATGCGTCTGGAGGACGGTTCCGTGACAGGGGCTCCGCTTCTGAGCGATGATGAGTTCAACAACGGCCTCGGGGAGATGCGTATCCGTTTCATTCAGGAAATAGTTTATTGGTCCGCCCTTGATTATCTATATACAGGAAATACTTCCAATATAGATATGGTCATCAATGCTATGGACCACGCCATAGACCAGGGTTTCGCATATGGAAGCGGACAGGGAACCAACCACCATTATGGCTATCAGGTCAGGGATTTGTACAAGGGGATATGGATATTGAGAAAGCCTCTCCAGCAGAGAGGGAAGTTGGAAGAATATGTGCGCCATCTTACCTACTGGTCAGGTCTGCAGGAAATCAGAAGGCCGTATGAGCAGACCAGGGACGGTATTCTCGATGCCTGGCACACCTTGCATAATTGCAGAGTAATTTCGGCGATGCTTCAGCCTTCCGACCAGGATAAATATACTTATATGAAGGGGCTCGGGGCTTGGACAAGCGGTTCTTTGATGTTTACCGATGGTACTGTAGGCGGTCTTAAGGTTGATGGTACCACTTTCCACCACGGAGGACATTATCCGGGATATTCGGTTGGAGCTTTTGCCGTTCTGGGTGACTATTGTTTCTTTACCAAGGATACTGATTTTGCCATTGACAGAACTGCTAGGGAGCATTTCAAATTTGCCTTGATGACCTTGTATGATTATACCAATGGCAAGGACTGGGGCCTGGGAGTGTGCGGAAGGCATCCTTTCAACGGGCGTATTCCGGATCCGGATGTCGAGGCTTTCGCTCGTCTGGCTGTATTGGGGGATCTTACAGATGCAGGCAAAAATGTGGATCCTGAACTTGCGGGTGCATATATCGCGCTTCAGGGCAAGAATAAGACTTATCTGTCCCAATTCAAAAAAGAAGGAATTTCCGCTTCCGTCCAGCCGGATGGGTTCAGGGTATATAATTATGGAGCATTCGGAATCCATCGTCGCAATGGTTGGGCATTGACTCTCAAGGGATTCAACTCTGATGTCTGGGGTACGGAAATATATGCAGCGGACAACCGTTATGGTCGTTATCTTGCTTATGGTTCTGTCCAATTGATTGGACAGGACGGGGCGAAGGCCAGCGGTTATTCCCAGGAAGGCTGGGACTGGAACCGGATTCCGGGCGCAACAACCATACACCTGCCTTTTGACAAACTTGAAAATCCTTTGAAGGGAACGCTTATGGAGAGAAACTCTTCCCGTTTCCCTGGAGTGTCATCCCTTGAGGGACGCAACGGATGCCTGGCCTTTACAATAGTAGAAGGCAACCGTCAGAATTTCTGCCCGGGGGCGACTGCTACCAAGAGTGTCTTCTGTTTCGACAATAGAATCATCTTCCTCGGAACAGGGATTGGCAACAATTCCTCCTTCCCTACGGAAACCACCCTCTATCAGTTCCGCTTGGAGGACAAGAATGCCGAGATAGACATCAATGATGAATATACCGATGCATTTCCATATTCATATCGTGTAACCGATAGGGGACAGGTAGTGCTGACGGATACGCAGAAGAACATATATATAATAAAGGATGGCCAGGGACTTGTGGTTGAAAAGAAACATCAGCAATCACCTCTTGATACCAAGAAGGGCAATGGAGAGGGAGATTTCGTCACTGCCTATCTTGACCACGGAGTCAGTCCTTCGCAGGCGTCATATGAATATCTGATGCTGGTTTCTCCGACTGGAAAGGAAACTAGCAAATATTCAAAGAAACTGCCTTACAAGGTGCTCCAGGCCGATAATTCCGCACACGTGGTGAAGGACGAGCCGACTGGAACAACAGCTTATATCAGTTACAAGGGATATAGTTCGGATGCAACCCTGGTCTCTTCAATCTTGCCTGAGACCATAGTTATGGAAAGGACTCGTGAGGACGGGACAGTGGTAATGAGCATCTGTACTCCGGACCTCGGAATCACGAAGAAAGGCTATACGACCTCTCAGGCGAGTCAGCCGCTTGAAAGGACGGTGACCTTGAACGGAGTCTATTCTTTGCGGGGTGAGAATTCCTCTGTACAACTGACTCAGGCAGATGGAAAAACCATTGTGAAAGCAACTTGTATCAATGGTATCCCTGTCGAATTCATTCTTACGAAATAACCAACAATAAATTAACCATATGCATAAGTTTATAAGAGTATCAGCGATTCTGAGCTTGACACTTCTGTCGTGCCTGTTGGCAGCGACAGATGCTATTGCCCAAGGCGTGAAAGTGTCAGGAAAGGTCATAGATGCTAATGGAGAACCGCTGATTGCGGTTACAGTCTTCGAAGATGGAAAGACGACCAACGGCACGATGACAGATATCGACGGAAATTATTCGCTCACAGTATCTTCTGCCAAGTCCACCATCGTATTCTCCTGTCTCGGCTTTACAGAGGTGAAGGAAGTGGCAGGAGGCAGGAATGTAATCAATGTAACCCTCAAGGAAGAAAGTCTTTCCATTGATGCTGCAGAGGTGGTCAGTGTAGGTTACGGCACGGTTTCAAGGCGTGACCTCACAGGTTCGGTCAGCAAGGTTGATATGGGAGAGTTGATGAAGGCTCCTGTTACAAACTTCGACCAGGCTCTCACCGGTAAGGTTGCCGGCGTGGTAGTTACGACATCCGACGGTGCCCTTGGCACAGAGGCTAACATTACCATCCGAGGCAACAACTCCCTTACCCAGAGCAGCGCCCCGTTGTACATCATTGACGGTTTCCCGACTGAAAGTTCAATGGCAACAGCCCTCAGTTCTGCAGATATCGAATCCATAGATATCCTCAAAGATGCCTCAGCAACAGCTATTTACGGAGCACGTGGAGCCAACGGTGTCGTTGTGATTACCACCAAGCAGGGTGTGGAAGGAAAGCCGAAAGTCAATTTTTCTGCATCCTGGACGATGAACCAGATTGCCAACAAGGTTGAACTGATGGATGGATATGAGTTCGTGTGCCTGCAGACAGAAATCTACGGGCAGAGTGGTAATACCAATGCCTATCTCAAGCCTTCTGATGAAGATGCGGCAGACGGAACCACGAGCTATAGCGTTGAAGACTACAAAAAAGTTCCTTACAATGACTGGCAGGATGCTCTCTACCGCACTTCCCTTACCCAGAATTATTCCATCTCCCTTTCTGGAGGAAGCAAGGAGGCAGGTAACCGCTACAATGTCAGCTTCTCTGCTATCGATCAGGACGGTATCATCATCAACAGTAACTTCCAGAGATATCAGGGAAAGGTCAATTTCCAGCAGAAAATAGGCAAGAAATTCACTGTGGACGTGCTGGCAAACTACTCGCACGCTGTGACAAACGGTGTCACTCCTACAGATGCCCAGGCTGCATCTTCCGCAACCGGCTGGCTGATGTATTCCGTATGGGGATATCGTCCGGTGAAGCCTATCCGTTCCGGCAATTCTGACGACCTCTTTGATGACCTCGTGGACGCAGAAACAACAGGTGCAAATGACTATCGTTTCAACCCTGTAAAGACGGCAATGAATGAGTACCGCAAGACAATAGTGGATTATCTCAACGCCAATGTCGGAATCACCTGGGAGATCATCGAGAACCTCAAGCTCAAGGTTACAGGCGGTTACACGATGAACAAACGCCGCAGGGAGGAGTTCAACGGTACGCAGACCTATACTGGTTATCCCGGCTCTCCTTCCGGAAAGGGTATCAATGGCGCCATCTACTGGCATGACAAGATTACCTGGCTCAACGAGAATACCCTCACCTGGACCAAGCACATCAAGCGCAACCACCACCTCCAGCTTTTGGGTGGCTTCACGATGCAGGGCGAGACCTTCAACTACAAGGGTACCGTGGCTACGCAGATGACAACCGAGTCCCTTGGCCTGAACGGCCTGAACACTGGTAAGTATCAGAGTGTCAAGCCTTGGCAGTATGACTGGACAATGATGTCTGGTCTGTTCAGACTCAACTACAACTATCGCTACAAATACTATCTCACCGCATCGTTCCGTGCCGACGGTTCGTCAAAATTCCCGGACGGCAACAGATGGGGTTACTTCCCTTCAGCCGGAGCATCATGGAACTTCAACCGTGAGGATGCCCTGAAGGATTTGGCATGGCTGTCAAACGGTAAGCTCCGTGCTTCTTGGGGTCTGACCGGTAACAACCGAACCACAACTCCTTACGACTATTATTCACAGATTTCCACGCTTCCTGGCGACCAGAACTCATTTGACTATGTATTTGGAGGACAGCACGTTATCGGATTCTTCCCATCCAATATGGCAAATGACAAGCTCAAATGGGAAACTACAGAGCAGTGGAATGTCGGATTAGACCTTTCATTCTTCGAAAGCAGAATCAAACTTACGGCTGACTGGTATCTGAAGAATACCCGCGACCTGCTTCTTCAGGCAACTATCCCGTCATCTTCGGGATATAAATCAACGATGATGAATATCGGTTCAATGCAGAACCAGGGAGCAGAGTTCACCCTCGACCTGATTCCTGTCCAGAAGAAGAATTTCCAGTGGAACATCAATTTCAACATTGCCTTCAACCGCAACAAGGTTACGGCACTGACCAATGACCAGTACTCGCTCCTGAGCAAGGTTTCATGGGACCAGAGGTTCAATGCCCAGTATGCCTACATTACCCAGGTAGGCAAGCCATCCGGACTTATGTATGGTTATATATATGAAGGAACATACAAGGCAGATGACTTCAACTCCGGCACATCTCTCAAGGATGGAATTCCAGACCTTACATCGGTAGGAAAATCGGCTGTGCGTCCGGGAGACCCTAAGTACAGGGACATCAACGGTGATGGTATCGTGGACGACAATGACCGTACTGTCATAGGCTGCGGCCAGCCTCTTCACACGGGAGGTCTCAGCACAGGATTCAATTTCTATGGCTTTGACGTGAACATTGCCTTCTCTTGGAGCTACGGCAACGACATTCTCAACGCCAACAGGCTCTACTTCGAGAATGGAACCGTGTCGAACACAAACCAGTGGAAGACCTATACCGGAAGGTGGACTGAGGCCAACCCGAACAGCGATATCCCTCGCGTCGGGGCAAACGGAGTATTTGAATACTCTTCAAGAGTTGTTGAAGACGGTTCTTTCCTCAGGCTCAGAAACATCTCGGTGGGCTATACCCTTCCTCGCAAAGTCCTGAGAAAGATGCATTTCGACACTATGAGAGTCTATGTTTCGGCAGACAATATTTTCTGTCTGACCAACTACTCAGGACCGGACCCTGAAGTTTCGACCAGGAATTCAGTCCTTACCCCGGGCTTCGACTGGTCCGCCTATCCACGTGCCTTCGGCCTTACCGCAGGTCTTTCATTCACTTTCTAAATCGCTGAAATTATGAAAAACATATACAGATTTCTAATCGGTGCGGCGGCTGTAACCTCACTCTTCTCTTGCAGTTTCTTCGATGTGGAGCCGCAGGTAATCTGCTCTGAGACTTTCTACAATTCGGAGGCAGAAGTGAAATATGGCCTTGCCGGAGTCTATGGCGCCATAGGCAAGGAGCAGTTCTATGGTAATTACTACTCGCTTATGTACGCGAATATTGACGACCTTTGTTATTTCAACAGGGACATCAGCACAAACTACCTGCAGTACTGCCGCCACAATGCAAGCACCAGTCAAGTCTATGACATCTGGACTGCTATGTATCAGGGTGTGAATAATGCCAATTCCTTTATGGAAGCTGTCGTCAATACGGATTATGACAAGGATGGAAAGTATTTCAACGAGGCGCGTTTCCTGAGGGCCTACTACCATTTCCTTCTTGCTCAGTCGTTCGGTGACGTTCCTCTGAGGACGGTTGCTGTCAAGAAACCTGATGAGGTGATGTGCCCGGCAACACCGCAATATGACATCCTCACCTGGGCTGCTGCCGAAATGGAGGCTTGTTTGGAACTTGCTTCTGAGGAAGTGACCGAGCAGCCATCAAGGGTGACCAAGACCACAATGCAGGGCATACTTGCAAGGGTGTATCTCTTCCTTGCCGGCGAGAGCGTCAAAGGCGGCGACAAGACAGCCTTCCTGACTAAGGCTCGCGACTTTGCCAAAGACGTGATAGACAGCGGAAAGCATAACCTGAACCCTGACTATTCAAGAGTCTTTATCAATATGATTGAGGATGAGTACGACACCAAGTGTCACGAGTCGATGTGGGAGGCGGAGTTCCTTGGCGACCGTTCAAGTGCAGAGAACTGGTCAAACGGACGTATCGGCGACCTTCTTGGACTTCAGAGCGGTGACAGTAATTCATCGAAGTACACTGAGTTTACATGCAATTACGCATATGGTCAGTACGACGGCTCGCTCAAACTCTGGGACCTCTACTGGCAGACAGACAGGACAGCAGATGAAAACGCCCTTCCGACCATCACTGACAAGCGTCAGGAGTGGAACCTTCCGCCATACAACTATGCTGGAAATGCTCAGCAGCCTCCTTATGGAGAAACTTCCGGGAAGGCCGTGGCCGGTATAGACAAGACTCCTTACGTCTATAACAGTGTCTCTACCAGCAACGACCCGACTGCTGCTCAAGCAATCCGCAACTGCGGCAAATTCCGCAGGGAGGTTCAGTATGAAGGAGTGAAGACGTCCAAACTGCTCTATACCACAATCAACTATCCTATCCTCCGCTACTCAGATGTGCTTCTGATGTATGCAGAGGCTTCAAATGAACTTTCAGGCCCTACACAGGAGGCTTATGACTGCGTGGCGAAGGTCAGGACCAGGGCAGGTATCGCAACTCTTCCTATGGGCTCATACGACAAGGATAGTTTCCGCGAATTGGTTCGTAACGAAAGAGGAAGGGAACTTTGCTTCGAGTCTCTTCGCCGTTTCGACCTCATCCGATGGGGAATCTATGTGAAGGAGATGAACAAATACACCGAGTGGGCAGCAGATGAGAGATGGAGCAAGAGTGCCAAGGCCTCAAGGGCTGCGAACATGGGTGGCTACATCAAGCCTATGCATGTGCTTCTGCCTATTCCGGCTATCGAACTTGGTGTAAACAAGGAACTGGTTCAGAACGAATTGTGGAGGTAATGGATTATGATTGAGAAAATGAAGAAAATTACAATATTAGGTGCGGTTGCGGCTCTTGCCGCAGCCTGCACACAGAATGTGGTCTATGAAATTGACTACACTGTTTCTCTCGACAAGGAGAATACTTATATGGCTGGAGAACCTGTACGCTTCAATTTCGACGGTTTAGTGGACAATATCGTCTTCTACAGCGGAGAAATCGGTCATCAGTACAAATTCAAGGATAGGTATGAAGTGCCGATGGAGTCCGTGAAGGCAGCTGATATGAATATTGAATATCAGGCAAGATACGGCGAAGCCGGTGCTCTTGAAGTCTGGGTAAGCAATAGTTTCGAGGGCTTGAACGGAAGCGACGGCGCTGCTGACAGGGCTGCAATCAAGGCTATGGTAGATGGTGGCATGAAAGGTTGGACCAAACTTGACTATCAGGAAGGCGCAAGTACAAAGTGGACAAGCCAGAATTATGACCTGAAAGACTATATGAATGGTTTCTCAATTGCCTTCCACTGGAATCCTCCGAAAAACACCAAGACTCAAAGGACTTATTGGATCAATGGCGAGATCACTCTCAACCTTGAGGGAATGAACCCATCTGTCATTGACTTCACAAGCCTTGACCTTGTTTCGGTCATGATGAACGAGGAAATAGAGGACCCTTACTACAAGAACAATGGCAACGGCACCATCAACCTCAACAAACGGGAAGCTGATATCGTGATGCAGGGAGTTGGCGCAAATGCTCTGCCTTATGCAATTGACGGCTGGTTGATTTCGAAGCCGATACCTCTGAACAAGGTGTCCAACGACCAGGGAACAGTCATCAAGAACTTGCAGAACTATCTGCATACATTCGAGTACACCTGGACTGAGCCGGGAACCTATACGGTCACTTTCGTGGGTACCAATTCCAATTATGCCGGTAGGTCAGAGAAAGTTCATGAATTCACTATAATCGTGCTTCCGAAACTATTGGAGGAATAATAAAATTTTGAAAAAAATTGCACTTTGATGCAACGAAAAATATCTGACCTGCATCTTTGTATCAGGTTTAGGTTTTAGTACACGTTAAAGGGGCTGGCCAAAAAGTCTGTCGAAAGACAAAACAAAGACTTTCTAGTCAGCCCCTTTAGTTTTTGTAAAACTTCCTTGGCTTTCCCGATTTTCTGTGGAACTACATTACAACTTCCACATTGTCAATCCATAGGGTGTTACCGACTCCGCCATAAAAGGCTTTCGAGCAACTGGATAGGAATGATATGATCATATGTGTTGGGATCTCGTCAGCAGATGCCCACCCATCCTCTAGAATTACCACATTCTTGCCCTTCGAGTTGAGGGCGTGGAGGGCGGTGTCTTCAGTTGTGTTGAGGGAATAGGCCGGATTCGAAGTGGGGTTGCCGTAAACAACTTCGACCATGTGACCGTTCACCCAATCCGGAGCATTTTTCCTGACGATTTCTATGCCTTGCCCAACCCTGAGAGCGTGGATGTTGCCTTCTTCGTCTTCCCACCTTTTCTGAAGGATGATGCTTATAATAGGGTAGTCCGGTGTACCCATCGGCTTGAGTTTGCTGAAGCCGGTTCCTCTTATAATTTCGTGTCCAACATCTGCCTTATAGTCGAACTTGAGAGCCTTTGGCCTGCCGTTGAATGGGATGCCGTAGAAGACTTTGCCCAGGGGGTCTTTCGTATCCCTGATTGGTTCCGGAAGTGTGCCGACAAGGAGGGCTCCCTGACAGGTTACATCCATATTGATGATACCGATGACTTTCACGTCTTCGATGTGAGTCTCAATCCTTGCGCAATATCCTTCGCCCCTTTTTTCCGGAAAGACAGTATTGTTGGTCTTCGTGATGCCGGCAACAATTGCCAGGACGTTGTTGGTTCTCCATAGATAGTCCTTCGGAGAAGTGAAAGGGGTTTTGCCGGTGCGCAGGGTGTCCTGATTGCCGAAAAATTCGTATAGATATTTTGTTTTGCCTCCGATTGCTCCGGATTCCTTTATTTCCCGGACACACCAGTTGTCAAACTTACCATATGAGTTGATCAAGCTGATTTTTTCTTTGTCAGAAGGGGACAGTTGGGCGTGTGAGGATAGGGCAGAGCACAAGAATATCCCTGCGGCAATGGTTAAAAATTTTGTTCGTCTCATAAAAAATGTCTAAATATGCAATTTGGTTTGCAAATATACGAGTTTTAATTTTCTTAAGTATATGAGAAAGTTTCTTTTAATAATAATTTGGCTTGTTTCTCTGTCCATTGTGACCTTTTCCAAGCCGGTACGTCCTGTACAGACTCTTGTAGCTCAACCCGATGGCAGTACTTTTTCAATAGTATTCTATGGCGATGAGTTCCACAAGGTGAGGGAAACGCCTGAAGGTTTTTCCGTTGTTCAGGACGGTGACGGGTGGTGGTTCTATGCAGTTGCTGATGAGGATGGCAAATTGGTGAGCTCGGGTGTGAAAGTTGGGCAGGGCAATCCTCCGGCATCAAGTTTCGCTGCGAGGGCAGTTTCTGACAAAAGGCAGAGATTCAATCAGTTGCAGATGGAGTCAGAAAATATTATGAATATCCTCAGGAGGCAGAATCCTTCTACCAAGGCAGGCAATCCTGTTGTCAAGCATGGTCTTGTGCTCCTGGCTCAGTTCACTGATGTAAAATTCAAGTACACAAAGGATGACTTTGTCAAGATGCTTACCCAGGCGGGATATTCGGTTGGTGGTGCGACAGGCAGTGCGAAAGAGTATTTCGAGGAACAGTTTGGCTCTGGCTATCAGTTCGATTTTTATGTGAGCGAGATTCTGACAGTATCCCAGAAGAGGTCGTACTACGGTAAAAATGATGATAGTGGTGATGACAAGGCCCCTGAAGAAATGGTGATTGAAGCCTGCCGTAAGGCGGATGAAAATGGGCTTGATTTCGCTCCCTTTGACCAGGACGGGGACGGTGTGGTTGATAATGTATTTGTCATATTTGCCGGAGATGACGAGGCTGATTATGCCAGCGGACACAGTGATTGTATCTGGTCTCACGCTTGGTACATCTATTCCGGGGCAGGCAAGTCACTGTTCCTGGATGGAAAGCGGATAGACAGATATGCCTGCACTTCTGAACTGATGCCGACAAGCAACAGCAATACAACCATTACCGGCATCGGAACATTCTGCCACGAGTATTCCCATACCCTCGGCCTTCCGGATCTCTATGATACTGATTATGCGAAAAGTGGCGGAGTGTCCGCATCAACCTGGAACATACTTTCCCTAATGGATGGAGGCAATAGCAACAATAGCGGTAATACGCCACCATATTTCAATGCCATCGACAGGGAGATAATGGGCATAGGAACCCCAGTTACTATAACATCTGACGGCAGATATACTCTGAAACCGATAAACGAGCAGGGTCAGATTTATCGCCTGGACACCGATACCAATAATGAATACTTCCTGCTTGAGTGCCGTTCTGATTCGGGCTGGGACAAATACATAGGCGGGAAAGGCATGATAATCTATCATATAGACAAATCTACCCGCCGTGTCGGGTCCATTACTGCTGCAAACCGCTGGTCTGAGCAATACAATGAAGTGAATACTTATCCGACTCACCAGTGTGCGGATTTGGTTGAGGCTGACAAGAGAACTGACATTTTTTCTAGTTGGGAGTCATACTCCTCTGCTTTGAGAAATTCTCTCTCCGGAATCTTTTATCCGTCAGGAGGGACGTCATATGAGCTCTCTTTCTGGAGCGGCGCTGCTTCTGATATAAAGATCACAGACATAACAAAGTCGGGAGATGATGTCTCGTTCAACGTGACAGGCCTCTCAAAGGAACCTATCCCTCCTGCTGCCATCAAACCCGTGTGTGACCGTTTCCAGGATGCCGCCATCGTGACTTTCGAATCGGAAGATCCTGCCTGTATGCTTTCTGCTTCGGTCTCTTGGGGGGCATCTCAGGCTGCCTTGTGCGAGCCGGTTATAGTTGCGCCTTATGAGCCGGGACATTACGCCCTGCTGATTGAAGGACTGGACAGCGGTACATACTACAATGTGAAGATGTCCATAGTTTCTGATTCCGGTCTAACGGGAACAGCAGCAACATCCAACTTCATAACTTCCCGAAAGAACACCTTCCCGTCCAGCATTAACTTGAAGTCCGTTGCCAGGGTAAATGGCTCTGAATCAGCTTTCCCGATGGGAGTCGGCTTTCCTCTGAGGGTTGACAATGCTTCGGATGCTGAAAAAATAGAGTGGTATTTCAACTCTAAGAAGGTTAGCGTAGATGCAAGTTGCTATTTCCATCCTGAAAAGTCCGGAATTATGAAGGCAATAATATATCGTCCGGATGGCTCTAAGGATGTGCTCGTCAAAAAAATCAATCTAGTGTCAAATGTAGAAATTGAATAGATATGAAAAAGTATATATTCATATTCATAGCTGCTGTTCTGGCAGTGTCCTGTGTCCAGGATAATTTGATGGAAGAGACCCTGATGCCTCAAAATGATGTTTGTGTTATCAGGAAGGGTGTGACGGAATGTAGTTACGATGAGAATTCCTGGCAGATGGGTTACAATGCTTCCGAGAATAAGTTCTGGGCCTGCAGGGATGATATGGGTGAGTATTTCATCCTTACTTTGAAGGGTTCTCCTGTAGCGGGACAAAGCGTCAAGGGTGACCTTACTTTTACAACCTCTACCACTTTGGTCAGACAGTTCGGGGTTAAGTTCGAGGTGGCTTCCGTTGAAGAGTCCGGTCTTATAAAGCTCTGGAATTCAAACTCTTCACTGGGTGTGGTAGTGATGAAACTGGATAATCTTTAAAATGATACATATGTACACTGATGACCAATTGAAGGCAATTGCTTGTAAATTCGAGATTGCCGGTAAAATTCAGCAGATAAAGCCTCTTGGACCTGGTTTTATCAATGATACGCTGATAGTAAAGACTTTGACCTCTGATGGGAATGCCGGTCCGCGCTATATCCTGCAGCGAAAGAATCATCTTGTTTTCCCGGATGTCCCTGGGATGATGAACAATATAGCAATGGTAACAGCCCACATCAAGGCCAAGGTGGCTGCAAGGGGAGGGGATCCTGACAGGGAGGTGCTGACCATTGTGCCTCGAAATGCTGCGTCTATTGCTGAGGAGGAGAAGGCCCTGCCTCATAGTAACCTATATTATAAGGATGAAAACGGCAATTTCTGGGCAATGTGCCTGTTTATAGAGGGTTCTGTGACTTATGAAAAGGCTGATTCTCCGGCTCTTGCATATAAGGGAGGTCAGGGCATCGGTCGTTTTCAGTCCGATCTGGCGGATTTTACTCAGGAACTTTCCGAGACTATCCCGGGTTTCCACAATATCCGCTGGCGTTTTCAGCAGTGGGATGAGGCTCTCAAGAGGGATGCTGCCTCCAGGGCTGCTTCAGTGAAGGAGGAGATTTCGTGGATAGAGTCTCGTAGGGAGGAAATGCTTGATTTCTGGTCTCTGGTTGAGAGCGGGGCCATCCCGAGGAGGGTGACTCACAATGATACCAAGATCAGCAATATTCTGTTCGATGAAAAGGGAGAGGTTCTCTGCGTGATAGATCTGGATACCTGTATGAGCAGCACTTCGTTGAATGATTTCGGTGATGCAATCCGTTCATATACGAATACCGGTGCAGAGGACGACAGGGACCTGGATAATGTTGCGATGTCTTTGGATATGTTCAGGGCGTATACTCAAGGTTATCTGTCAGAAAGGCGGGATACAATGACTGAGACTGAATTGGATTGGCTGGCCTTCTCCGCCAGATATATCACTTTTGAGCAGGTTTTGCGTTTCCTTATGGACTATCTCGATGGGGATGTCTATTACAAAACCAAGTATGCGGACCACAACCTTGTCAGGACAAGGGCTCAGTACCGCTTGCTGCAGTCCATGGAGCAGCAGTATGACCAGATGCTCAAAGTCGTAAAAGATTTTCTGTCGTAGACGAAAGTCTACGGGGGTTTGGACAGTCTCTGACAGTAAGAAGAAAAGGGTGGCAAAGCCACCCTTTTCTTCTTACCGTTAATGATAATTATTTAGCAGCCTCAACAGAAGCTTTTCTAAAATCCTTCATCAACTTCATAATGTTCAAAGCTGCCTTGCGAGCACGTGCTCCTGCTGCCTTGTTACCTTTCTCAACCTGAGCGTCTGCGTTCTCTGCGAATGCAGCATACTCTGCTTTGATCTGTTCTACAAGTTCTTTCATTTTGTGTTTTTTTTAGTTCGTTAAACGATTAGTTTCAAAAAAGTTCTGCCAAGTTATAGAGTAAAACGAAGAAAAACAAATTTTTCCGGTAAAAAAAACACATAACATCCTAAAAATAGGACATTTATGCTTGTTCATCCTTCTTTGGACGTGTATTTACAGAATTCATAGCCCTGTCAATGCCTGCACAGGCCCAGGTCTTGACTCCCTCAATAGCCCTTTCGGAAATGGAAGCCATATCGGCCAATTCCCCCTCGGAGAGCTTCCCAAGTACAAAATCTACCTGGTGCCCTCTTCCGAAATCGTTTCCTATTCCGGCTCTGATACGGGCATAGTCCTGAGTACCAAGCATCTCGTTTATGTTGGTCAGCCCGTTGTGGCCGCCGGCGCTTCCTCCCTTGCGAAGACGCAGAGTGCCGAACGGAAGGTTGAGGTCGTCGGAGATTACCATCAGGTTTTCCAATGGAAGTTTAAGTTCCGTCATCCAGTAGCGTACAGCCTTGCCACTGAGGTTCATATAGGTGGATGGCTTCAGAAGGGTGAACTTGTGTCCTTTAAACGAAACTGTGGCAGTGCTTCCGTAGCGCCCGCTCTCAAAAACAACATTGGATGCCTTTGCCCAGGCATCCAATATCATAAATCCCATATTGTGTCTTGTGAAGGCGTATTCCTCGCCTATGTTCCCAAGACCTGCAATAAGAAAATTGGCCATTGTCTTTCAGGTCAATTATTCGTTCTTGGCCTGCTGTGTAGCACGGGTAGGACGAACTGAGCAGATGATGGTTGCCTTAGGTGAAACGATGTTCACACCCTCGTAGTGGAGGTCACCGGCTACAATCTGCTTGCCAATCATAAGGTGAGTTGAGTCAACTTCAAGTGTATCAGGAAGATTCTCCATCATTGCGCTCACGCGGAGTTTGCGTGAAGAAACGAGAAGTTTACCACCGAGTTTGACACCCTCTGAGTGACCTGTTACGATAACCGGAACGTCGATGGTTACAGGCTTGGTATCGCATACTGCGAGGAAGTCAACGTGGATGGCTTCATCAGTTACAGGGTGGAACTGAACCTCGTGGAGCACTGCGAAGAACTTCTTGCCATCGTTGAGTTCAAGGTCAATGATGTAAGAGTTAGGAGTGTCGGTGATTGATTTCAAATCCTGTGCTGAAACTGTGAAAAGTACGTTTTCCATTCCAAGACCATAGAGGTTGCAAGGAACGTTTCCTTCTTTGCGGATAGCCTTTACGACTGCTTTGTTGCCGGTTTCACGAACCTGGCCTTTGAGTTCAATGTGTTTCATTGTGTGTTTGATTAAAATGTGTTACTCAGTTTCCGATGCCGGAAACCCCATTGCACCAAAAAGCCCTAGCTTTTTAGAGGGCTGCAAAGATAGAAAAATATTTTCAAACGGCAAGGCCTTTCTGCCTTAATTTGATACTGAAGCCTAGTTGCCGGACACCAGTGATGTCTTTATATTCCACGGAAGGGTGCGATAAAACTTATTCAGTTCCGGGTGCCCGTTGCCCGGAAGGTACATCGATAGTCCGCAATGAGTTGTGATAGAGAATCCTCCGCTTCCTGCCATAAAGGTCGGAGTGGCATTGGCATAGATGACACACTCCTGCAGGGCTTCATCAAGTTTTTCGAGTTCTTCCTGTGTAATATTGCATTTGACGAGGATGTCCCTGAGGTCATAGAACCAATGGTAGGAATAGCGGAAATATTTCTGTATAGAAGATGCGTCAATTTGCAGGATTTTGTTGCGGTATTTGTCGAAGAGTTCCTTGCAGACATCCGCCAGGCGTTCCACTTCGCTGCAGTCCACAAGCGAGATGGTAGCTGAACGCATCGATGAGTTGGTCTGCGCGTCATAATGCTGGAAGAAATCTTCGCATATCCCTTTGACATTGTGTCCCTGATTGAATATCCTCTCTCCCATAGTCGTGTATGGAAAGCCGTCGGAAAGCACCTCGGTCTGTGAGAATGCCAGCATCCCGCACTTGTCCTTGAGCGAATATGCCACTTCGATTCCGCCGACAAGACAGGCATCGAAGATGATGTAGGAGATGTTCATACCGACGGGAATGGCAGCGGCGAAGTCTTCAATTTCCATCTCGTAGGATGTCCTTGCGTGCTGGTCCTGTCCGATTGTCTTGACAAGCGGACCGTCGCTTATCAGTGGCGCTTCCATATATGGAACTGCGCTGAACCCCCTTTGGGCATATCTTCCATACTGCATCATTCCTGAGGAAAGGCCGTCTGAACCGAAGACATATGAATCTGGATTGGCATAAAAACCTGCCGGAAGATATCCTGTGGAGTGAGATGAAAGCAGGATTCCGTAATCTCTTGATGGATAATGGCTTTTGACATATTCCAATACTTCGCTGATGGTCTCTCCGCTGGCAGATATCGTATATCCGGGCCAGACTTTGACCGTGTCGGCTATTACCTTGCCGCCGGATGTTCTGTAAAGGCGGATGAGGGCGGGAGAGGCTTCGCTGGAATAATCTCCCCAGGATGGGGTTTTGTGGCTGAACACCAGCATAATGTCATCGCTTCTCCCTAAAGTCGGCAAGACTCCGTTCTTCATATCATTTATATCCTCTTCCAAGGCGCTGGAGAGGTTGTTGTGACCGAGTGATAATATAAGGAATGTGTGTTTGAATGATTCTGAAGGCACTCTTTCACCAGCGATTCCGGGTTTGTTGACACTCGGATTAGTCCATTCGTCTTCATATGGGGTAACGCACCCTGTCACAAAGGGTACAAGGATGGCCATCAGACAGATAAATATGTGAAATATTCTCTTCATATCAATACATCAATCTCGCAAAGGTAAAAATTATTGTTATATTTGCGGGATGTGAATTAATATTTTAGAACATACAAATATGAAATTATTGAGAATGATCACTGTTGCCGGTATTGCGGCAGTTGCCATGTCTTCCTGCTCGAAGAAGGCTGCCGAAACTGATTTCAAGTATCTTATTGACGAATTTGCAGATCTGAAAATAATGAAGTATCAGGTGCCTGGATGGGATAACCTGACTCTTCAGCAGAAGGAATATGTCTATCATCTTTCCGAGGCTGCCAAATATGGCCGGGATATACTCTGGGCACAGAATTGCAGTGTGAACCTGGATGTAAGGCACGCGCTTGAAGACATTATCGCCACCTGTGCAGGGGAGGAAGGAAAGGAAGAATATGATAAATTCCTGGTATATGCAAAGAGAGTTTTCTTCTCCAATGGAATTCACCATCATTACTCAGAAGACAAATTCTTCCCGGAATGTTCCAAGGATTATTTTACCTCTCTTCTGATGAAGGCCGGTTATCCGATGGAGTCCGTCATTTCCTTGACTGACATTGTATATAATCCTGACCTGATGCCACAGCGCAAGTCCACCAACCTTTCCGGCGATATAGTGAAAGAGTCTGCCGTGAATTTCTATGAGGGTGTGACCAAGGATGAGGTCGAGGCTTACTACGCATCCATCGTGGATGCCGAGGACCCGGAACCTGTTTCATATGGCTTGAACAGCAAACTGGTCAAAGGTGATGACGGGGTAATCCGTGAACAGGTATATAAGGAGGATGGCCTTTATGGTGCAGCTATCAAGAAAATTTGCGAAGAACTCTGCAAGGCTGCGGAAGTGGCTGAGTCAGACCTTCAGAAGGAATATATCGGACTTCTGGTAGATTACTACCGTACCGGAGATTTGCGTACCTGGGACAGATACAATGTGGCCTGGGTGAAGGATACCCTCGGAACTGTCGATTTTGTGAACGGTTTCATCGAGGACTACAATGATCCGCTTGGACGCAAGGCAAGCTGGGAGGGCCTGGTGAACATAAAGGACATCGAGGCATCGCACAGGACTGAAGTAATCAGCGAAAATGCTCAGTGGTTCGAGGATAACTCCCCGGTTGACCCTCGTTTCAAGAAGCCTGTCGTGAAGGGTGTAAGCGCCAAGGTTATCAATGTGGCTGCCCTTGCAGGAGACTGCTATCCTGCAACTCCTATCGGCATCAATCTTCCTAATGCAGACTGGATAAGGCGTGAACACGGTTCCAAGTCAGTTACAATCGCCAACATTACCTCCGCATATGCAAAGGCGGCAGAGGAGTCTCCTAAGAATATGCTCAGCGAGTTTGCCTGGTCGGAGGAAGAAATAGCCCTCCAGAAACAGTATGGTTCCATCACAGATGATATTCATACCGACCTTCACGAGTGTCTTGGTCACGGTAGCGGACAGCTTCTGCCCGGAACATCCCCGAATGCTCTCGGAGAATACAGCTCCACTCTAGAGGAAGCGCGCGCCGACCTCTTCGGCCTGTATTATATGGCAGACAAAAAGCTTGTGGAATTGGGTATCCTTCCTTCTGAAGATGCATATAAGGCTCAGTATTCCAGCTATATAAGAAATGGTCTCTTCACTCAGTTCACAAGGGTGGAGCTTGGCAGGAAGAATACCGAGGCCCATATGCAGAACCGCAAACTCATTGCACAGTGGTGCTACGAGAAGGGCTTGGCTGACAATGTGATAGAAAAGAAAGTCCGTGACGGAAAAACTTATTTTGTTGTCAATGACTATCCTGCCCTGCGCAATCTTTTCGGCGAACTCCTTGCCGAGGTGCAGAGAATCAAGTCAGAGGGCGATTATCTCGCCGGAAAGGCATTGGTGGAGACATATGCAATCGAGATTGACCCTCAACTGCACAAGGAAGTGCGTGAGAGATATGCCGCACTCAATCTCAAGCCTTATGGCGGATTTGTCAATCCGGATATCGTCCCTGTCAAGAGGGGAGGGAAGATTGTGGATTACAAGATTGTCTATACCGATGATTATCTTGGCCAGATGCTTGAGTACGGAAGGAAATACGCCACTTTGTAATCCTGATGGACAGGTTGCTCAAGGACTATAATTACCACCTCAGGGTGGAACGTGCGAACTCGCCCAATACGGTGAGTTCGTATTGTTCTGATGTGGAAAAATTTCTGACATCCTGCAAGAAGGCGCCTCAGGACATTGTACCGGAAGATATTTCTGCATATCTGGCGACTTTGGAAGGACTTTCAAAGCGCTCCCAGGCGCGTCTGTTGAGTTCCTTGCGCAATTTCTTCGGCTGGCTTATTCTGGAGGGAGTCCTGAAGGACAATCCTTGTGACAAGGTGGATTCTCCCAAGTTGGGCCGTTATCTTCCTGATGTCCTGTCAGTGGAGGAGGTTACAGACATCATCGAGTCGGTTTCCGGAGATGATGCGGCCTCCCTTCGTGACAGGGCCATACTGGAAGTCCTCTATGGATGTGGGTTGAGAGTCTCTGAGGCTTGTACCCTGAAAATGTCAAACATTTTCTTCAATGAGGGCTTTGTCCGGGTTTTCGGCAAGGGAAGCAAGGAAAGGCTTGTCCCTCTGGGGGATATGGCGCGTTCAGCTCTGGAAAAATACCTTCAGGTCAGGCCGCAGGCAGAAGCCGGTTTTGAGGATGTGGTGTTCCTGAATTCAAGAGGAAGGGGACTTAGCAGAGTGTGGGTGTTCAATATAGTCAAGAGGCAGGCCTTGGTGTGCGGGATAAGAAAAGAAATATCACCGCATACTTTCAGGCATTCCTTTGCGACTCATCTGATAGAAAACGGCGCCGACTTGAGGGTTGTTCAGGATATGCTCGGCCATGAAAACATAACTACAACTGAAATATATACCCACGTTTCCACCGCCCTGTGGCAAAAGACCATCCTTGACCACCATCCCAGGAGGTAGTCTGCGCCGGCATCAGAACATTTTCCTGCGCTTGAAAACCAGGAATATAGCCGCAAAAGAGAGCATCATCATCCCGACTATGATTACCCAAGCCCAGCCCGAGGTCTCGAAGAACCAGCCGAAGGTCACGTTCATTCCGAAAAAGCTGGCAATCAGGGTTGGTGGCATCAGCATCAGGGAAACGAGGGTGAATACCTTCATAATCTTGTTCTGGTCCAAGTTAATGATACCAAGGACGGTATTCTGGAGGTATTCCAGACGCTCGAAACTGAAATTGGTATGATTGATAAGGGATGAAATGTCCTTCAGAAGCACATTCAGCTTTGGCTGGAGCTCGGAAGGATATTTATCACTCTTGAGTATGCTGGAGATTACCCTCTGCTTGTCGACGATGTTCTCCCGGATCATCATTGTGTTGTCCTGCAACTGGTTGATGTCGATGAGGAAGTCTTCTGAGATGTCTTCTCCCAAACTGACCTTTTTGTTGTACTGGGCAATTTCCTTGGAGACCAACTCGACCATATCTGCATCAAGGTCAATACGTTGTTCCAGAATGCTGACAAATACGTGAGGCCCGCTTCCATACATCTTCGGGAAGGCGAGCATCCTTCTCTGAAGGTCCGTGAAACTTCTCAATGGACATTCCCTCAAAGTGGTCAGGATGTTATCGCTTATGATGAAGGAAACAGTCTCCATCGAATATTCTTCCGGACCAGGAATCAGGAAGTTGGTATTTGCAAATATGGCTTTCTCCGTCTCTGAAAAACGTGATGAACTCTCAATCTCCTCCGCCTGTGCGCGGCTCTGGATTGTTGTACCTAGAAAAGCCTCGGTGGCTCTTTTTTCATCACCGCTGGGAGAGTACAGGTCTATCCATACTACGTCTTGCTTATTGATTGTGGCAAAATCGGTCTCACTCTGACAGACCATCATCTGCCCGTTGTCCTTGTAGAAGATTTCAATCATACCTCTACCTCCCTTTAAACGGTTTCACATTATGATAACAGGATTGCTTGCCATCCAGGGGACAAAGCAAGCGTGCAAAAGTATGAATTATTATTGATAATGACAAAAAATTATGGACGGAATGGCTGTCTTCCTGCGATGGAGCGCCCGAGAGTCAATTCGTCGGCATATTCGAGGTCATCTCCAAAGCCCAGACCCCTTGCAAGCGATGTCACCTGCAGGTTGAACTTCTCAATCTGACGGTAAATATAGAATGCTGTGGTTTCTCCCTCGACGTCTCCGCTAAGGGCCAGTATAATCTCTTTAATCTGCGATGAAGGATCTGCAATCCTTTCCGTCAACTCCCTGACTGTCAGGTCGGAAGGACCTATGCCCGCTATCGGGGAAATGATGCCTCCGAGAACGTGGTAGAGGCCGTGGTATTGCCCCGTCTTTTCTATGCTCATCACGTCTCTTACAGTTTGTACTACACAGACAGTGCTTCTGTCACGGCTTCTGTCAGAGCAGATTGAACATACATCTTCGTCTGAAATCATCCGGCATTGCTTGCAGTATTTCACCTCGTCACGCAGATGATTGATGGCTTCGGTAAAATGGTGTACATTTTCCGACGGCTGTTTCAAAAGATGAAGAGCCAGGCGCAGGGCACTTCTTTGTCCTACGCCGGGAAGCGTACTGATTGCATCCACAGCGTCCTCAAGCAGTTTTGATGGATATTTGTCTTTATATGCCATTGTTTTGCTCTCTCATTTTTCCGCTTTGTCCGGCAAGAACTTCCACAGGAGATTTTACAAATCGCTCAAAATTGAGCCCGTATCCGGCGCCAAGACGGGAAAGGATATCCTTGCATGCATATCCGAGGCCACCTGCTATTCCAATCCTTGAACATTCATATTGAACCAGAACCCTTTCTATGAAACTGCGAAGATTCCCTTCCACCAGGGCAAGAACATATTCATTGTCCAAATTCTCCAGAAGGAAAGGAGCGAAAGAGGCAAGGTAGCGGGATGGAGCTGCACCCCTGTACACCTGTTCAACCACAACTCCGTATCGAAGGTCGAATCTCTCTTCCATTTTCTTTGAAAGGTCTTCGGGAACCAACCCTTTGAAATAGTCAGAAAGAAGCAGTTTCCCAAGTGATGCGCCGCTCCCTTCGTCCCCCAGGATGAAGCCCCCTGGTCTGATGTTCCTTACCGGAATTCCGTCCCTGTAGAGGCAACTGTTGGAACCGGTCCCGAGAATGGCAGCCACATACTCTCCGCTCTGCTCGGGGAACAGGGCTTCAGATGCTGCGCCCAGATCGCTTTTCAGGACAATTTTGCTGCCCGGAAAATACCTCTCCAGAGCCTGTTCAACCCTGCCGCAGGATTCCTTGGACAACAGGCCTGCGCCATAGAATCGTATAAGTTTCACATTCTCAGGCAGATGTAGCCGAGAAGCGAATCGAGCCACAATACTCTCAACTGCCTCCTCATCCATAGTGGAAGCATTTATTCCTTCTGTCCGGATAATATCGCATCTCTCCCCGGAACATACGAACCAGTCAGTCTTGGTGGCTCCGCTGTCTGCTATGATGACCATTTCATTCAGGTTTGGCTATGCTTGAGGCTCCGCCCGATTTATTTCTGACGGAAGAATACCTGAATCGGACAACCCAGGAAGTCAAATTTATCCCTTAGCCTGTTCTCTATGAATCTTCTGTACGGGTCACGTATATATTGCGGGAGGTTGCAGAAGAAGGCGAACGAAGGACTTTTTGTCGGTAGCTGGGTTACATATTTTATCTTGATATATTTCCCTTTCCAAGCCGGTGGCGGATAATTTTCGATTTCAGGAAGCATCTCATCATTCAACTGAGAAGTAGGAATCTTGCGGGAGTAGTTCTCATAGACGTGAACGGCAGCGTCCAGCACATCCATTATCCTCTGCTTGTTGATGACGGAGGTGAAGATAATCGGCAGGTCATTGAACGGAGCCAGTCTGTCCTTGATAGCCTTGGCGTACTCTTTCATCGTGTTGGAATCCTTCTCTATGGTGTCCCATTTGTTGACCACGATGACGCATCCTTTCCTGTTGCGCTGAATCAGATTGAATATGCTCAAATCCTGAGACTCGATTCCTGTCTGGGCATCCACCATAAGAATGCATACGTCCGAATGCTCGATGGCCCTGATGGACCTCATCACGGAGTAGAACTCCAGGTCCTCGTGAACCTTGGTCTTCTTCCTCATTCCTGCGGTGTCAACCAGCATAAATTCATGACCGAATTTGTTGTAAAGAGTTGCTATGGAGTCTCTTGTAGTGCCGGCAACCGGAGTGACTATATTTCTTTCCTTGCCCAGAAGCGCGTTGGTCAGCGAAGACTTGCCCACATTCGGCTTGCCGACGATGGTGAAATGAGGCAGTTCCGGATGTTCGTCCTTGTCAGGGTCATCCTTCGGAAGCAATTTTACTATTTCGTCCAGAAGGTCTCCCGTACCACCGCCGTTGGCAGCTGATATGCTCCATACCTCGCCGAGCCCCAGAGAATAGAACTGATAGACATCATACATCTTGTCTCCGGTATCGACCTTGTTCACGGCCAGCACTACCGGCTTTCCGCTGCGGCGCAGCATATCTGCAATCTCTTCGTCATAGTCGGTCACACCTGTGGCGGCCTCCACCATAAACAACACGACGGATGCTTCCTCAACGGCCAGCATCACCTGTTTGCGAATCTCCTCTTCGAAGACGTCGTCTGAATTGGAAGTATATCCCCCCGTGTCAACCACGGAAAACTCGCAGCCGCACCACTCGCACTTTCCATAATGTCTGTCGCGAGTGACTCCGGCGGTCTCATCTACTATCGCCTGTCTCATTCCCACCAGGCGGTTAAACAATGTGGACTTGCCTACATTCGGTCTGCCCACGATAGCTAAAAGGCTCATAACAAATCAATTAAATCCCATAACGGGCTCAGTCGTGAAAACAGGAGTTGCAATCGCTGCAACCCATATCACTGCAGGATGGAGCCCTGCCTTTCTTCTTGCCCCAGAGTTTCATTTCCTCCTCCTTGGCGCAGGTGATGCCCCTTTTCCGCAGTTCCTTGTTCCTCTCAATCTCAGTCTCCGGGAACTTCCCGTCCTTCCTGAAAATGATATTGAAACATAAACCAAACACACATAATCCAATCAGGATGATAGCCGCAATAAATACTGCCATATCAGTTTATGAAGCTGGAGCTGATAGGCTCGTAGTTGTACACCTTTTCAATGATGTCGGCAAAGGTGTCTGTCATTGAAAGAACGGTGATCTTGCTCTTGTCTCTTGCAGGGTCGCTGCTTAGAGGAATTGTGTCGGATACGATAACCTCTTCAAGGGCCGATTCGGCAATCCTTTCATATGCAGGGCCGGAAAATACTGCGTGTGTAGCACAGGCCCTTACGCTGATGGCTCCCATCTCCTTAAGTACGTTAGCCGCCTTGGTCAGGGTTCCGGCGGTGTCAATCATATCGTCCACGATGATAACGTTCTTGCCTTCAACCTCTCCTATGGCTGTGATTGAACCCACTACGTTGGCCCTTTCGCGGGATTTGTGGCAGATAATCACCGGGCACTGGAGGTATCTTGCATAAGCGTTGGCCCTCTTTGCTCCTCCCATATCTGGAGCTGCAATGGCGAGGTTGTCGATGTTGAGGTTCTTCAGGTAAGGCAGAAAGACAGAACTTGCATAGATGTGGTCTACCGGGAAATCGAAGAAACCTTGGATCTGGTCTGCGTGAAGGTCGCAGGTCATCACCCTGTCGCAGCCTGCCGCGTGGAGGACATTTGCCACAAGTTTGGCTCCGATGGAGACTCTTGGCTTGTCCTTGCGGTCTTGTCTTGCCCAGCCGAAGTATGGCATTACGGCTATCACTTTGTGTGCGGACGCTCTCTTTGCCGCATCAATCATCAAAAGAAGTTCGAACAGGTTGTCAACCGGTGGAAAAGTGGACTGTACGATGAATACGGTCGCTCCTCTGACACTTTCATTGTATGAAGGCTGGAATTCTCCATCGCTGAAAGTCAGTACATCTGATGCGCCGAGTTCGATGTTCATCGCCTTGGCGACTTTGACTGCGAAGTCTCTGGAGGCTCTGCCGGCAAAGAGTTTGATTTTGTGTTCGTTATGCATATGTTGTGGGTTTAGTTTCCAATGATTCGAGTACGGAGGCTATGTAATCCAGGATTTCCTCCCTTCCCGTGCCGTTTTCTGCAGAACTGATGAAAATCGGGGGCAGTTCTTCCCAGTGTTCGAGAATCTGCTGCTTGTTCTTTTCTATCCTGTCAGCCAGCACGTTAGGGCCGCTCTTGTCGGCCTTGGTGAAGATGATGGCAAATGGAATCCCGCTTAGTCCAAGTTCGATGAGAAAGTCCATATCCACCTTTCCTATTTCGTGCCTGGAATCAATCAGGACAAACAGCACGGTGAGTTCTTGCGAGAAATTGATATAGCCTCGGATGACTTGTTCAAGTTTCTGTTTGCCGGTGGCCGACATTTTTGCGTATCCGTAGCCGGGAAGGTCCACCAGGTACCACTGTCTGTTGATTAGGAAGTGGTTGACCAACTTGGTTTTGCCGGGTGTACTGGAGGTCATCGCAAGTTTCTTGTTGCGACAAAGCATGTTTATCAAAGAGGATTTACCTACATTTGACCTGCCTATGAAGGCAAATTCAGGGTATCTCTGCTTGGGTTTTTCTGAAATTCTTGTGCTGCTTCCGGCAAAAAGGGCCTCGGTTATCTTCATAATCGTTTTACGTACAAAAATCAGTCGGCAAAGATATGAATTTTTAATAAATTTTGCTAAATTTGTTGCGTTTATGCTTACGGTTTGAACGATGGGAAGAGAATATATTGATTTGCTGAAGTTTCAGTCGATGATGAAAAGTGGAGTGGAACATATGTTCCCTTCCTTTTTCTGGCTTAAGGCTGAGATCAGCTCGCTGAAGGTCCGTTCCGGGGGGCATTGTTATCTTGAATTGTCTCAGAGCGAGGACGGAAAGCTGGTGGCCAAGGCAACTGCCATAATTTGGGCAAGCCGCTGCAGGGCAATCTTTCCACTGTTCCGTAACATCACGGGGTCCGACCTGAAAGAAGGTATGACTATTCTTGCATCAGTTCAGGCAAATTATAGCCAATTGTATGGATTCTCGCTTATAATCAATGAAATAGATCCTGAATTTACCATAGGAGGAAAGGAACTTGAAAGGAGACGCACCATCGAAAGACTCCAGAAAGAGGGTAGGATGGAACTCCAAAAAGGTCTTTCTATGGGGATGTTGCCAAGGCGTTTCGCCGTTATCTCTGCCGAGGATGCTGCCGGTTATCGTGATTTTATGAGGCATCTTCACGAAAATGAGTTCGGTTTTTGTTTCGTTACCAGGCTTTTCCCGGCTCTGATGCAGGGTGAGCAATGTCCTGCCTCCATTGTCAGTGCTCTTTCGGAAATTGCCGTTTGTGGGGAAAACTTCGATGCCGTCCTGATACTGAGAGGAGGCGGTGGTATGCTGGATTTGGCCTGCTTTGATGATTACAGCCTTGCGGTGGCCATTTCAGAATGTCCTCTTCCGGTGCTTACGGCTATAGGACACGACCAGGATTTCCACGTTTGCGATATGGTAGCAAACCGTTTTGTCAAGACTCCTACAGCCCTTGCAGATGAGCTTCTGTCGATTTTTGAGGATGCCGATGCGATGTTGTGTGACTTGTCCCGTCGTATCAGGTGGGCTTTGAGAATGAAGGTGCAGAGGGAGCAGGGCGATGTTGAAACCATGAGGCAGAGGATTAGGCGGGCTCTCTCGGGAAAGATCGGGATGATGCGCCTTAAGCTGGATAACCTTTCTGCCAGAATCCAGACGGCGGATCCGAGGCGGGTGTTGGAGAGAGGCTATGCCCTGGTTGCCGGTCCTGACGGGGCTGTCTTAAAGTCGGCATCTGGGCGCAACGTGGGCGAAGAGGTGACTGTCGCTTTTTCTGACGGTCGTCTCCGTTGCCGGATAAGTAAGGTGGAAACAAATGAATGATATATATTATGGAAGATGTAAATGCAACGCTGGCCGAACTGCCTGAAGATTTCGATTACGAAGCTTCCCTGGCCGAACTTGAGGAGATAGCCGCTAAGGTGGAGGACCCATCAACGGCGATAGATGACATTGACAAATACATCCTTCGCTCCAAAGAATTGCTTCGTCTTTGCAAGGCTTATCTGAGAGGGGCCGAGATGAAGGTGGAGAAACTTGATGAAGAAATGTAAAAACTGATAACCATATCACATATGCAAAAGAAAAAACTGCCGATGATTTACGAGAAGGACCAGTGGCTGGTACCGTTCAAAAGCGTCATAGACGCTCGCCACGAAAGGATAGAGCAGGCTCGCAAGAAGATGTCTGTGGGCAGGTCTCTTTCCAAGGGCATCAATAATCATCTTTACTATGGACTTCATACCACGCCGGAGGGCAACTGGATTTTCCGCGAGTGGGCGCCTCACGCTACAAGAGTCTATCTGATAGGTGATTTCAATAACTGGAAACGTACTGAGGCCTATGCCTTGCATCCTGTGGGGAACGGTAATTGGGAGATTGAACTAAACAGTATGTTCCTTAGCCACGGCACTCTGTACAAGTTGTTCATAGAGTGGCCCGGAGGTGGTGCGGAGAGGATACCCGCCTATGCTACCAGGGCAGTGCAAGATCCTGTGACAAAGCAGTTCTGCGCCCAGGTGTGGAATCCCGAAAAGCCATACAGGTGGCGCAGTCGCAAGCCTGGTAAGAGGACGAATCCTATGATATATGAATGCCATATCGGAATGGCTTCAGAAAAAGAAAAGGTCGGTACTTTTGAAGAGTTCCGCCGTGATGTGCTCCCGAAGGTCGCAGAACTTGGTTATGATACCTTGCAGATAATGGCCCTTCAGGAGCATCCTTATTATGGTTCATTCGGCTATCAGGTCGCAAATTTCTATGCCTTGTCTTCCCGTTTCGGTACTCCTGAGGAGTTCAAGGCCCTGGTGGACGATGCCCACTCCAGGGGTATCGCAGTGGTGATGGATATAGTTCACTCACACTCCGTGGACAATGAAGCCGAGGGGCTTGGCAAGTTCGATGGCCGCGAGGACCTGTATTTCTACAGCGGACCTCAGGGACGCCATCCTGCCTGGGGCTCAAGATGTTTCGATTATGGCAAGGATGAAACCAAGTACTTCCTCCTGTCCAACTGCAAGTACTGGATGGAAGAATATCATATCGATGGTTTCCGCTTCGACGGAGTGACCAGTATGCTTTACTGGGACCACGGACTGGGCAAGGATTTCGTCGGATATGACAATTATTTCAACAGCGGCGTGGATGAAAATGCCGTGACTTACCTTGCTCTGGCCAATATTCTCATTCACGAGGTCAATCGTGATGCATTTACGATTGCGGAGGATGTCAGCGGAATGGCCGGTTTGGCTGCACCATATGCCTGTGGCGGCGTCGGCTTCGATTTCAGAATGAGTATGGGCGTTGCCGACAACTGGATAAAATGGATCAAAACCCTGCCTGACGAGGCCTGGAGCATGGGCGAAATCTGGTGGCAGCTTACCAACAAGAGGGCCGATGAAAAGACCATCAGCTATGCCGAATGTCACGACCAGGCGATGGTGGGTGACAAGACCATAGCCTTCCGCCTGATGGATGCCCAGATGTACACCTCGATGAACAAGGACTCCAAGTCGGCAGTAGTGGACAGGGGAGTGGCCCTGCACAAGATGATAAGGCTGGTTACACTGGCCACTTCCGGAGACGGCTATCTTAACTTTATGGGCAATGAATTCGGACATCCTGAATGGATTGATTTTCCTAGAGAGGGGAACGGATGGTCATACAAATATGCCCGTCGCCAGTGGTCGCTTGCCGAACCGGATTATTTGAGATACCGTTATCTTCGCAATTTTGACAAGGCAATGATAAGCATGGCTCGTCAGGAGGCCATTTTGGCTGAAAGACCGGAACTTCTGGTTCAGGACGAGCAGAAAAAAATATTGATTTTCAAAAGAAATAACTGTATCTTTGCGCTCAATTTCAACCCCACTTCTTCGTTCGCGGATTACGGCTTTGCCGCACCTGCCGGAAAATACGAAGTTGTCCTTGATACTGATGAAAACGAATTTGACGGCTTCTCAAGGTTAAAGACCGGAGAGGCTCATTTGACCGTGCCGGTCAAATGTCCGAATGGAGATAAAAGATATGATGATACCCTCTATCTTTACCTTCCGTCGAGATGTGCAATTGTTTTGAAGAAAATAGATTAATTTTGGTTAACCTAAATATTTTAAAGTATGGCTTTTTTGAATTTCAACAAGTCCGAACTTGTAAACCTTGAATATTCCCTCAAAAGGGAGATAATCGAGGCAAACAGGAGGGGCGCTTATTGCAATACGTCCATAGTGACCTGCAATACAAGGCGTTACCACGGGCTTCTTGCTGTTCCGGTACCTCAGTTGGGAGGTGGGAAATTTATGCTCCTTTCCTCCGTTGACGAAAGTCTGCTGCTGGACGGCAAGCAGTTCAACCTCGGCATACATTGTTATGGTGACACTTATGAGCCAAGAGGCCACAAGTATATCATCGACTTTGATGCCGTGCCTGTTCCGAAGTTGACATATAAGGTCGGTGGAATCGTCTTCACCAAGACCATAATGATGGCTCCGGACAGTGATCAGGTACTCATCAAGTATGAACTTCTTGAGGCTCCTTCCAAGGTTTCGCTCATCCTGAAACCTTTCCTTGCTTTCAGAAGCGTGCATTCTCTCACCTCTCAGAATTCCGAGGCCTATACCGGATATGATGAGGTTGAGTCAGGTGTTTCCTTCAGGATGTATCAGGGCTTCCCTGACCTGAACATCCAGCTTTCCGGCAAACCAGTGTTCAAGTACCAGCCTTATTGGTACAACGGCGTAACCTATTCAGATGAATACCGCCGCGGATTCGATTGTCGTGAAGATCTCTTCGTTCCGGGTACTTTCACTTTGGAAGTCAAGCCGGGCGAGGCTGTGGTCCTGTCCGCTTCTTTGGATGAGGTTAATCCTAAACAGTTGAAAAGAAAATTTGCCGATACTCTTCGCAAGAGGGGCGATGTGAATTCATACCATGACCTGCTGGTCCGCAATGCCGAGCTGCTTAAGTGTGAGGTCGGAGGACGCGAAAGGATCAATGCGGGATATTCCTGGCTTGAGACAGGCCTTTTGAGGGAAACCATCATAGCTTTGCCTGGCCTTACCCTCTATGCCAACGGTGATACGGCTGAATTCGAGAAAATTCTCGATACTCTCATTGCCGACGAGCAGGAAAGACTTTTCCATCGCACCACTCAGGTCGAGTCTCCTCTTCGTCTGACCGATACCATCCAGCAGTACATCCACTTCGGAGCAGATGAAAAACGGGTGTGGAAGAAATATGGCGAAACCCTGAAGGGTATCATCGAGAGTTATGCACCTGGACACAGACAGGAGGTCGCCATGCATCCTAACGGCCTTCTCTGGGCCCAGAAGGATTCCACTGCACTTTCATGGATGAACGCCTATGTACACGGTCGTCCTGTTACCGAAAGGGCTGGATATCAGGTTGAAACCAATGCTTTCTGGTACAATGCCCTTTGTTTCGCCATTGAGATGGAAGGCAAGTATGGCCCTAAGTCAAGTGAGTTCGTCAAGAAATGGACTCCTGTAATGGAACTTGTGAAACGCAATTTCCAGCCAACCTTCTGGAAACCGGAATGGGGTTATCTGGCAGACTATGTAGGCAATGGCCCTGTGGATGCTGCTGTGCGTCCAAATCAGCTCTTTGCTATTTGTCTTGATTATTCTCCGGTTGACGACGAGGTCAAGTCAGAGGTAGTGATGACTATCAATGACGAACTGCTGACAAAGCGCGGCATCCGTTCGCTTTCCCCAAGGAATGAAGCCTACAAGGGTGTGTATGAAGGCTCTCAGATAGACCGTGACCTTGCATACCACCAGGGATGCGCCTTCCCGGCACTCCTCGCTCCTTATATTGACATCTGCTTCAAGATGATGGGAAGCACATTCTATAAGAAGGCAGAATATCTTACCGAGGGCTTCTATCAGGATGTAAACAAGCACGGAGTCGGACTCTTCTCGGAGCTTTATGACGGAGACCCTCCTCACGAGCCTCACGGAGCCATTTCCTGCGCCTGCAGCACTTCGGCACTGCTCAGAATAGACTATCTTATGAATAAATACAAGGAGGAGAAATAATGAAGGTTCTGATGTTCGGTTGGGAATTCCCTCCTCATATCGCAGGAGGATTGGGAACTGCCTGTTATGGTATGACCAAGGGTCTTGCCTACAACAATGTGGACGTACTTTTCGTGATGCCTTCGGCCTCGGGAGACGAGGACCAGAGTGCAGTGAAGATTATCAATGCCAGCGATGTGGCCGTTGATACGGTCAGCGCCACGGTGGATGAGTTCCTCGGAAAGGTCCAGTTCGTACATATCGGCACCAATATGGTTCCATATGTCGACCCTCAAGACTTTACAACTATGGTCGAGAAGGAGCGCAAGAGACAGATCAAGAGTTTCAGGGTGCAATATGGACAGAAATTCAAATTCTCCGGAAAATACGGAGCCAATCTTATGGAAGAAGTTGCCCGCTATGCTATGGTGGGTGCGACCATCGCTCTTCAGCACAAGGATGAGATCGATGTAATCCACGCTCACGATTGGCTGACTTACCTCGCCGGCATTGCTGCAAAGCAACTGACCGGAAAGCCTCTGGTGGTGCATATGCACGCCACTTCATACGACAGGGCCAGCGAAGACAAGATTGATACGAGGGTTCTTGATATCGAAACCAAGGGTATGCAGGCTGCTGACAGGGTTATTGCCGTCAGCGAGCTCACAAGAAACATCTGTATCAATAAATACGGTATCGCTCCTGAAAAAGTCGTCGCAGTTCACAATGCAGTGGATTTCAGCGGCAGGACCAATATTCAGGTTGAAAGGAACGTCAAGGACAAGGTTGTCACTTTCCTTGGTCGTGTCACTTACCAGAAAGGTCCTGAGTACTTCATCGAGGCTGCCGCAAAGGTGCTCAAGAGATGCAAGAATGTCAGGTTCGTGATGGCCGGTAGCGGTGATATGCTTAACCGTTGCATCCGTCACGTCGCAAGACTCGGCATTTCAGACAGATTCCATTTCACAGGATTCCTCCGTGGAGCGGAGGTGCAGAAGATGTTTGCTCTGTCAGATGTCTATGTGATGCCGTCCATTTCCGAGCCTTTCGGAATTTCGCCTCTTGAGGCAATGCAGACCAACGTTCCGTCCATCATTTCCAAGCAGTCCGGTTGTGCGGAGATTCTTAAATATGCTCTGAAAGTGGACTTCTGGGACGTGGATGCGATGTCGGATGCAATCTACGGACTGCTCAACTATCCGGCCATCTCAAATTTGGCTGCACGCTGCGGCTATGATGAGGTGAATTCGCTCAAATGGAACAATGCGGCTGCCAAGGTAAAGGCCGTTTATGAATCAGCAATAAGTGAGACTTTAAATAAATGATGATATGAAAAAAAGTATATGTCTGTATTTCCAGGTACATCAGCCTGCAAGATTGAGATTATACAGATTCTTCGATATAGGAAAGGATTCGCATTATTATGACGACTTTGCGAACAGAACTATCCTCAGAAGGGTTGCCCAGAAGTGTTACCTTCCGATGAACGCCCTCCTTCTGGAACTTATCAATGCCCACAAAGGTGAATTCAAGGTTACGTTCTCCATCTCTGGAACCGTCCTCGAACAGTTCGACAGATATGCACCAGAGGTAATAGAGAGTTTCCGCCGCCTCGCGCAGACAGGTGACGTGGAGTTCTTGTCAGAGACCTACTACCACTCTCTTGCATCCCTTGCATCAGAGACCGAGTTCAAACATCAGGTACTCAAGCATAAGGACGCTATCGAGCATTATTTCGGCGTTACTCCTAAGGCTTTCCGCAATACTGAGCTCATCTACTCAGATGCCATTGGCCAGATGGTAAGCGAGATGGGATTCAAAGCTATGCTTACAGAGGGTGCAAAGCACGTTCTGGGATGGAAGAGCCCTAACTTCCTCTACAGCTGTGCAAATGCTCCGGCTTTGAAACTCCTCCTGAAGAATTCATCCTTGAGCGATGACATTGCATTCCGTTTCTCTGACAGGGGATGGTCCGATTGGCCTCTTACCTGCGAGAAATATCTCTCTTGGATAAAGTCAGCAGCCCAGAACGACGACATCGTGAACCTGTTTATGGACTACGAGACCTTCGGAGAGCACCAGAAGGCTCAGAGCGGTATCTTTGATTTTATGAGATATCTTCCTGAGGCAGTCATTGCAGACGGCGAATTCGAGTTCGTTACTCCTTCCCAGGCTGTCAAGAAACACAGACCTGTGGCAACGCTGGATGTTCCGGATCCTATTTCCTGGGCAGACGAGGAGAGAGACCTCACCGCTTGGCTTGGCAACGAGCTCCAGAATGATGCTTTCAAGAAATTGTATGACCAGACCGAGAAGCTCGCCATCCTCAACGATGAGGCTCTCTGGTCCGATTTCGGTCACCTCCAGGAAAGCGACCACTTCTATTATATGTGCACGAAGTTCTTCTCTGACGGAGCTGTTCATAAATATTTCAACCCGTATGATACTCCATATGAGGCATTTATCAACTATATGAATGTTCTTAGTGATTTTATTTTGCGAGTTGATGATGCAATTTCCGTTTCAGATGTTAACTTTGCAGCCGCAAAAGTAGAAGCTCCGAAGGAAAAGGCTCCTGCAAAGAAGGCCGCAACCAGGAAAGCCCCTGCTAAAAAGGCAGCTTCCAAAGATGCTCCGGCAAAGAAAACCACTGCCAAGAAAGCATCTGCTAAGAAAGCATCGGCCAAGAAAGCGGAATAGGGATGTGTCCGTATCCCTCGTGAAGAGGGATAAGTGTCATCCATATTATAACGGTTTATCCCCGGACAGGAACAAGATGGTCCCTTTCCGGGGGTAAACGGGTTAACATTGACATATAAATTTATTGTAATTATACGATTTAGACAATGGCTAAACAAACTGACAAACCGGATTGCCCGATGAAACCTGACTATCTGTTCGAGGTAAGCTGGGAAGTATGCAACAAGGTGGGTGGAATCTACACCGTGATTGCAACCAAGTCCTTGTACCTGAGCGGAGAACTCAAGAGAAATCACATAATGGTAGGTCCGGACGTATGGATGGACACCGATACCAATCCTGATTTTATAGAAGACCCGCAGCTCTACCGTGCCTGGCGGGTGCAGGCGGCCTCAGAAGGCCTCAGGGTGAGGGTAGGACGATGGAACGTGCCAGGAAAACCGACAGCTATTCTGGTGGATTTCAAGCAGTTCCTCACCGACCAGAACAACATCCTTACCGAGTATTGGAAGATGTTCGGAGTTGATTCCCTGACAGGTAACTGGGATTATCGCGAATCAGCCCTTTTCGGATATGCTGCCGGAAGGGTAATCGAGAGTTTTTATAAATTCAATCTAGAAGCTACCGACAAGGTCGTTGCTCAGTTCCATGAGTGGATGACAGGTGCCGGTCTGCTATATCTCAAGGGACATAAACTCCCTGTAGCAACAGTTTTCACCACACACGCAACTGTTATCGGCAGATGCATCGCCGGCAACAACCTGCCTCTTTATGACAATATGTCCTCATACAATGCGGATGAGATGGCAAGGCGTTTCAACGTTGTGGCGAGACATTCTCTTGAAAAGAAAGCCGCTCAATATTGTGACATATTCACTACAGTAAGTGACATCACCGCTCTGGAATGTGAACGTTTCCTCGGAAGAAAGGTTGATGTAGTCACTCCGAACGGCTTCGAACCTAGTTTTACTCCTGCAACCGATGCCGATTTTGCGGCTGCAAGAGAAAGAGCGCGTAAGAAACTGCTCACCGTAGCCTCTGCGATGTGCGGAGAAATCGTCCCTGAAAATGTTGCCCTGGTGGGTATCAGCGGGCGTTATGAGTGGAAGAACAAGGGTATCGACGTATTCGTGGATGCTTTGGACAAGCTCAATCACACAGAATTCAAAGGCAAGGCCGTTCACGCTTTCATTATGGTCCCTTCCGGACACAACGGCCCTGATAAACAGCTTGTAGCCAAACTTTCCGGCAATGGGGATTCTTCCTATGTGACTACCACTTCACATTATCTGATGAATCCGGAATACGACTCAGTGGTAAGGCGTCTTAATGACCTTCATCTCAACAATGCCTCCGGCGACAAGGTGAAGGTTTATTTCATTCCTTCCTATCTCAATGGAAATGACGGCATATTCAATATGTCCTACTATGACCTCCTCGCAGGTCTTGATTTGACCGTATTCCCTTCATACTATGAGCCTTGGGGCTATACTCCTCTTGAGAGCCTCGCTTTCAGAGTGCCAACCTTGACCACATCCCTTGCCGGGTTCGGACTGTGGGTGCGCACTCACTGTACCAAGGCCCATCCGGGAATTACCGTGGTTGACCGCAACGACTCCAACTACTTCGAGGTGGTGGATGCCGTGGCGGATAGAATAAGGGAAATCGCAACCATCCACAAAGACACCAGAAACAAATATATGCAGAATGCGAAGGATGTTTCTGAGATAGCTCTTTGGGAAAACAATATCATATATTATAAACAGGCATATTCAAGCGCAATAGAAATAATAATGAAGGCCAAGGACCTTTGTCCTTTGACCAAGAATGAAAAAAATATGGAATACAGAAAATTTGAAGTAAATCAACCAACCTGGAATAGTGTATTTGTAGCACGCCATCTTCCTGAAAGTCTCAAGGATCTGGAGACTCTTTCCAAGAACTTGTGGTGGTGCTGGAATGAATCAGCGAAGAATCTTTTCAAAAGCATAGATGAGGCATCCTGGGAGAAGTCCGGACACAATCCGATTGCTCTTCTGGATATGGTCAGCCTCAAAAGATACCAGAAACTTGAGAAGGATAGCAACTTCCTTATCAAGTTGAAGGAAGTGATGACCGAATTTAATGACTATATGGCTCTCAAAGCCCAGAGGACATCTCCGTCCGTGGCATATTTCTGTATGGAGTACGGTCTGGATACATCCCTGAAGATATATTCCGGCGGTCTTGGAATCCTTGCCGGAGACTATATCAAAGAAACTTCTGATATGAATACCAACCTTGTGGCAGTGGGACTTCTGTACAGGTACGGCTATTTCAATCAGAAACTTACGGCTCAGGGCGAGCAGGTTGCCGAAGATGTGGCTCAGGACTTTATGAAGATTCCGGCTACTCCGGTGCGTGACGAGAACGGCAACTGGGTGACCATCAGCGTGGCTTTCCCAGGCAGAAACCTCAATGCGCGCATCTGGAGAGTGGACGTGGGACGTACAGAGCTCTATCTGCTTGATACTGACTTCCCTGAGAACCTTCCAGAGGACAGGTCAGTGACATACAACCTCTATGGCGGCGACTGGGAGAACCGTCTCAAACAGGAACTTCTTCTTGGAGTCGGTGGTATCCGCGCCCTTCGTAAACTCGGATTCAATCCTCAGGTATATCATTGCAATGAAGGACACGCAGCCTTCATCGGTCTTGAAAGACTCCGCGAACTTATCAATGACGATAACCTCGAATTCCAGGAAGCTCTTGAAGTTGTAAGGGCTTCGTCCCTGTTCACAACTCACACTCCGGTTCCTGCAGGACACGATGCCTTTGACGAGGGCCTTCTGCGTAAATACATCGGCCACTATCCTCAGCGTCTGAAGATTGACTGGGAGACAATGATGGGCCTTGGAAAGAACAATGGAGCTGACGTGAACGAGAAATTCTCAATGAGTATTCTCGCAGCAAACATCTCCCAGGAGGTTAACGGTGTATCTTGGCTGCACGGCGAGGTGAGCCGCGATATCCTCGGCCATATGTGGCCTGGCTATCTGCCTGAGGAACTTCACGTTAGCTATGTCACCAACGGTGTCCACTATCCTACCTGGACAGCTCCGGAATGGAAAGAGGTTCACGCCAAGGTGTTTGGAGAGGAGTTCAAGACACACCACTATGACAAGTCTTGCTTCGATGGCATTTACAAGGTTTCAGACGAGGAGGTATGGAACATCCGCACCTCTCTGCGCAAGAAACTCATCGATGAGGTAAAACGCAGACTCTCAGACCCTTCTGCTTCAAATCACTATTCACCTCGTCAGGTGGTACGCATCAAGGAAACCCTTCGTGACGATGTACTCACCATCGGTTTTGCAAGACGTTTTGCAACCTACAAGAGGGCACACCTGCTGTTCCGCGACCTTGACAGGCTCGACCAGATTGTGAATGACCCTAAGCAGCCGGTTCAGTTCCTCTTCGCAGGTAAGGCTCACCCGGCAGACAAGGCAGGACAGGACCTTATCAAGATGATTGTGGACATCTCAAAGCAGGAGAGGTTCATCGGAAAGATTGTCTTTGTTCCTAACTATGACATCACAGTAGCAAAATACCTTGTACAGGGTGTTGACGTATGGATGAACAACCCAACCCGTCCGCTTGAGGCATCCGGAACATCCGGAGAAAAGGCTGCAATGAACGGCGTAATGCACTTCTCCGTGCTCGATGGCTGGTGGGTTGAGGGTTATAAGAAAGGGGCCGGTTGGGCTCTTCCTATGGAACGTACCTACGATGACCAAAACTATCAGGACGAACTCGATGCCGCTACTATCTACAATATCATCGAGAACGAAATCGCTCCTACCTTCTACAACAAGAGCCTTTCAACCGGACGCTCTACAGACTGGATTGAATATATCAAGAATACTGTGGCAATGGTTGCATGCAACTTCACGACCAACCGTATGCTTACCGATTATATCAACCAGTACTATGAGCCTCAGTCCAAGAGGTTTGACGGCATCGTTGCAAACGACTATGCCAAGGCTCGTGAAATTGCTGCCTGGAAGAAGAAACTCCGCAGGGAATGGCAGAATGTGGAAGTGGTTTCCACTAACCTGCCTGACAGCAACTCCGACAATCTTTCCATCGGAAATGACTACGAAGGAGAGGTGGTGCTGAATATCGGTAACCTCAATCCTGACGAAATCGGAGTTGAACTGCTCATCGCTACAACAGATGCAAAGGGCAAATTCCACATCCAGGAGAGGTATGATTTCACTCCGGTAGAGTCAAAGGACGGCCAGGCAAAATATGTTGCCAAGATCAATCCTGACCGTTCAGGTGTTTATCAGGCTGCAGGACGAATCTATGCGAAGAATCCTATGCTGCCTCACAGACAGGACTTTGAACTTGTAAGATGGTTGTAAGATGGTTGTAGCGACCGGTTTCTTTGACGGAGTCCATCTGGGACATCGCCTGGTAATCCGGAAACTCGTGGAAATGGCAAAAAATGCCGGGGATGAAAGCCTAGTCGTCACATTCTGGCCTCATCCCCGGAATGTTCTTCAAAAGGATGCCCGACAATTGAGGCTCCTTACGTCACTTTCAGAGAAGAAACGGATGCTGGGTGAATTGGGCGTTGACAGAGTTGAGGTTCTTCCCTTTACTCGTGAGTTCAGCCAGATGACCACTTTGGAGTATCTTCGTGACGTGGTTGTGGAACGCTTTGGGGCGCGCAGCATCGTGCTAGGGTACGACAACAGAATGGGGAACGATGCCACGGATGCCGATTTTGTCGAGAATACGGCTATTTCATTGGGTTTGGAAGTCGTGAGGATGGACAATCTCCGTTTTACCGACCAGGTTGCAATAAGTTCTACGAAAATCAGGGACAGACTTCAGGAAGGGGATGTGGTTCAGGCCAATCAGATGCTTGGCTACAATTACAGCCTCTGCGGAGTGGTAGTAGGGGGACACCGCCTCGGCAGGACCCTTGGATATCCGACTGCCAATATGCAGTTGTATGAGCCTTTGAAACTGATTCCTGCAAGAGGAGTCTATTTCGTCAAGGTGAATACACTTGGTAGAGACTTCTTCGGGATGTGCAACATAGGTTGCCGTCCTACCCTTGGGGAGGGCAAGGAAAGGACGATTGAGACTCATATCTTTGACTTTGATGAAGATATTTATGGTCTGGATATTGAAGTTTCTTTCCTGTCCAAGATAAGGGATGAAGTCCGGTTCAGTACCTTGGAGGAGTTGAAATGCCAGCTCTCCAGGGACAAGGAAGTTTGTCTTGAAGAGAAATTGAAAATTAATAATTAATAAAACCACATTGTTATGGAAGTACATTATATGACACAGGAAGGCTTGGATAAGCTGAAAAAGGAATTGGCGGATGCGATTGCCCAGCGTCCGGTGATCTCTGCTCAGATTGCTGAGGCTCGTGACAAGGGTGACCTTTCTGAAAATGCGGAATATGAGTCAGCCAGAGAGGCTCAGGGCCTGCTGGAACTGAACATTTCCAAGCTCCAGAATCTGGTAGCCAATGCCAGGGTAATAGACGAAACACAGATTGGAACCGATAAGGTTCAGATGCTCAATAAGGTCAAGGTAAAGAATCTTACTACAGGTCAGATTATGAACTTTACTTTGGTGGGAGAGAGCGAGGCTGACTTCACCGCAGGTAAATTGGCAGTGAAAACTCCTATAGGTCAGGCTCTTCTCGGTCACTCAGTAGGAGAAATCGTTGAGGCCAGGGTTCCTGCAGGCATTATCAAATTCGAAATTCTGGACATTACCCTTTAGGCTATGGCTACAATTTTTACAAAGATTGCAAACGGAGAGATCCCGTCCTGGAAAGTTGCCGAGACAGAGGATTTCTATGCCTTTCTTGATATCGCTCCGCTAACTAAAGGACACGTACTCTGCATCCCGAGGAAGGTAGAAAATGACTATATCTTCAATTTGGACGAGCAGACTTATATGGGCTTGTGTGCCTTTGCGCGCAAGGTTGCCAAAGCTCTTGAAAAGGCAGTTCCTTGCAAGAGGGTAGGCGTTGCCGTACTTGGAATGGAGGTTCCTCATACTCACATCCATCTTGTTCCTCTGAACTGCGAAGCCGATATGGATTTCCGCAAACCTAAGCTCCAGCTTCCTCCTGAAGAAATGGCTGAGGTTGCACAGGCCATTTATAATGAATTCATCAAACTTTAGAAAAATGACAAGATTATCCAGATTCCTGCTCTGTGCCCTGTTTTTGACAGCAGCAGTTTCCTGCTCCCGGAAAGCGACAATCAATGCCGTCCTTGAGCAGGCTCCCCAGAAGGATATCATAGTCAAGTTGCTGGATATCAATAGATACCAGGTGCTTGACACAGTCAGGACCGATGATGCAGGAAAATTATCCTGCAAGGTTTCTGTCCAGAAAGGTCAGCCTGAGTTCGTTTATCTTTTCTACGGTGACGTCAAGGTTGCATCCCTGCTTCTGGAAGCCGGGGACAAGGTGGAAGTCAAGGCTGATACCTTAGGCAATTACTCAGTGACCGGTTCTGAGGAAAGCGAGAAACTCTCCCAACTGGAGCGTTCCCAAAGCCAGGTGACAGCCAGATTGAGGGCTTTGTCAGCTGAATATGCCTCGGCTCCTGCTTCCGAGCAGCCAGCCATCAGACAGCAGATGACCAGGGAGTATGTGGATTATTACCGGACCTGCGTCAGATATGTGATGGAAAACAGTCATTCGCTCACTTGTGTGCCTGTCCTGTTCCAGAATCTTGATGAAAACCTTCCGGTGTTCGGCCAAGTGACTGACGCTATTCATTTTCAGTCTGTATGTGATTCGCTCTCAAGTGTTTATCCGGACTCCAAATATGTGAAGGCCCTCAGGAAAGAGGCTGAAACCCGCCGTGACTATATGGAATTGGACAATAGGCTCAAAAACGCTGACCAGATAAACTATCCTGACATAGAACTCCCTTCAATTGAGGGAGAAAAGGTGAAACTTTCTGACCTTGATTCAAAGGTTGTCCTCATCCAGTTCTGGTCTTCATCTCAGGCCGAGCAGAAGATGTTCAACCTGGATGTCCTCAAACCTTTGTATGATAAGTACCATTCAAGAGGATTCGACATCTATCAGGTTTCACTCGACGTTGACAAGGCTGCCTGGGCATCAGTGCTGAAGAAACAGCAACTCCCGTGGACCAATGTATGTGATTCCAGAGGCATACAGTCCCCATATGTAGGACTTTACAACCTGCAGGACCTTCCTGCAATGTTCATCCTGAAGGATGGATCTTTGGTGGACGGCAAGATTGTGGACTCGAAGTCTCTTGACAAACTGTTGGAGTCTCTTCTCAAATAGATCCCTTATCAAATAGAGTTGAGCCGCACCTGCCTGAATCGATTTGGCGTCACTTTACCTGAATCGATTTGGCGTCAGAAGAGTTTCTTTTTGCTGACGGTGGCCACAAACTCCTTCAGGTAGAAAGGCTCGAAATATGCGACATCTTTGAACCGGCCTTGGTGAAATTGCTCCAGGGCCGGTTTTAACATTGAACTGGCCTTAGGATGGCATTGCAGGAAGGTGGCATTTTCGCTGGTGATTGTACCTTTGCATTTTTCGGCTCCGTCTCCGATGAAGAGCACCTTGCCTTTCGAGAGGTATTCCGAGAAACTGTCCTTATCCACGATGACAGGCTCCACATCAGTCAACCTTGTCCCGTCTGGGCGGAAGATGGCTGAATAAACCTCCATCCTTCTGGCATCTATCATAGGCACAATCCAGTCGTATTCGCCCGGATTCTCAACCTGAGCCACAAGGGTGTCGAGGGTTCCTACGGCGATGAGTGGCTTTCCGGAGCCGAAGCAAAGTCCCTTGGCAGTGGAAACTCCAACCCTCAGACCGGTATATGAACCGGGACCTTCACTCACGCAGACAGCATCGCAACCTTTCATCGATAGCCCGTTTTCTTCCAGCATCTCATTGATGAAAACGGCAGTCAGGCTTGCGTGCGCCTTTTCCGCACTGCTTTCTTTGTATGATATCACCTTCCCATCCTCCACGAGGGCGGTTGACAGAAGGGAAGTGGATGTTTCTATCAGGATTATTCGTTCCATATTATGACTGTTTTCCATTATGACTGTTTTCCCCAGAACAACAGGTCTTTCAGATATGGGAAAACGGAGAAGGCCATATTTTTCAAAGGGGTATAAAATATTGATTCTGAGAGTTTTTCTGTAGATACAAAGTTGAATGTTGCGTTGAGGGAATGGAAGGCCATCACTATAAGGGACACAATCAGGGCACATTTCAGAAAGGCAAAAATGGCACCGAGAGTTTTGTTCAGCCAGCCCAGCAGCACGAATTTCAACGTAACTTCAATCAATTTCCCGATAACGGTTATCAGGGTGATGACTGCAATGAATATCAGTACGAAGGCCACAAGCCTGAGTATTTGCTCCGATCCCTGAATATATCCCGAGAGCCAGCTAGAGACAAGGCTTGCAAATTTGAAGGATGCCCACACTCCGGCAATAAGACCAATGATTGCCATAGCCTGAGATACGAATCCTTTCCGGATACCGTCAATAGTAAACCAGGCGAAACAAATACCGATTATGGCGTCCAAGATATACATTTGTGGCTCTATACTTCTGTATTGTTAGCAAAAATATTTATATTTGCAGTTTAATAATTCCGCATCCTGCAACAGGGTGCAAAAATAGACAATTATTTTTATTTTATGGCATTTAGGGAATATAAAGGTCTTGATCTCGTTGGGATAGGAAACGAGGTACTTGACCGCTGGAAAAAGAACGGAGCTTTTGAGCAGTCTCTCAAACTGAGGGAAGGAGCTCCTGAATTTGTGTTTTTTGAAGGACCGCCTTCAGCCAATGGTATGCCGGGCATCCATCACGTGATGGCCCGTTCCATCAAGGATGCCATCTGCCGTTACAAAACTCAGAGCGGCTACAAGGTCAACAGACGTGCAGGATGGGATACTCATGGTCTTCCAGTGGAGTTGGGCGTGGAGAAGAAGCTTGGCATTACAAAGGAAGACATAGGCCGTAAGATAAGCGTGGAGGAATATAACCGTACCTGCCGTGAGGAGGTGATGAAATATACTGCCGAGTGGCGCAACCTTACAGAGAGGATTGGCTACTGGGTGGATATGGATGATCCATACATCACCTATGACAACCGCTATATCGAGACGCTTTGGTGGTTGCTTAAGAAGATATATGAAAAGGGTTACCTCTACAAGGGCAAGTCCATCCAGCCATACAGCCCGGCAGCCGGTACGGGGCTGAGTACTCACGAACTCAATCAGCCTGGGTGTTATAGGGACGTGAAAGATACTACTGCAACTGTCCAGTTCGAGGTCATCAAGAATGAGAAGTCGCAGTTGCTTTATGGTTGTGAGACTCTTCCGGTGTTTTTCCTTGCCTGGACCACGACTCCGTGGACACTGCCTTCCAACACTGCCTTGTGTGTCGGCCCAAATATCGAATATGTGAGGGTGGCCTCTTTCAATCCATATACTGGAGATCCGTGTATCTATGTGGTAGCCAAAGCTTTGGTTGGCTCGTTGTTCAATCCGAAAGCCAAGGATGTGTCTTTTGCGGATTATACTCCGGGCGACAAGCTGGTGCCGTACAGGGTACTTGACGGAGTGTTCAAAGGGTCCGAACTTGTCGGGATTTCTTATCATCAGCTCATTCCTTGGTTCAATCCGGGAGAGGGAGCATTCAGGGTAATTCCGGGCGACTATGTGACCGTGGAGGATGGTACCGGAATAGTTCATATCGCTCCAACCTTCGGTGCCGACGATGCCAAAGTTGCCAAGGCTGCCGGTGTGCCTGCTCTTATGGTGGTGGACAAGGACGGAAATTCTCAGGCTCAGGTGGACCTTAAGGGCCGTTTCTACCGTCTCGAAGATCTGGACGCTGATTATGTGGCTGCCAATGTGGATCCTTCATATTCAGAGTGGGCTGGAAGATGGGTTAAAAATGCCTATGATCCCGACCTGGCCGAGGATGCTCCTACACTTGATGTGGACATCTGTGTGATGCTCAAGCAGCAGGGCAAGGCCTTCAAGATTGAAAAACATACCCATACATATCCTCACTGCTGGAGGACAGACAAGCCTGTTTTGTACTATCCTCTGAACTCCTGGTTTATCAGGACCACAGCGGTTCGTGAAAAAATGATGGAACTGAATGATACCATCATCTGGAAACCGGAGTCCACCGGAACGGGCCGTTTCGGAAAATGGCTTGAGAATATCCAGGACTGGAACCTTTCCCGCAGCCGTTACTGGGGTACTCCGCTTCCGGTGTGGATGACTGAGGACGGTCGTGAGGTCAAGTGCATCGGCAGCCTGAAAGAACTATACAGCGAGATTGACAAGGCTGTGGAGGCAGGGTTTATGTCTTCCAACCCGTTGAGGGACAAGGGATTTGATCCGGAGGATATGTCAAAGGTGAATTATGACAAGATTGACCTCCACAGGCCATATGTGGACAATATCTTCTTGGTTTCGGAAAGCGGAAGGAAGATGAAACGCGAGGCCGATCTTATCGATGTTTGGTTCGATTCCGGTGCAATGCCTTATGCCCAGGAGGGCCTTCGCAACCTTGGCAGTGATAAGTTCGGCTGTACTGCCGATTTTATTGCAGAGGGAGTTGATCAGACTCGCGGATGGTTCTACACACTCCACGCAATCAACACTATGGTCAGCGGAAAGTGTGCTTTCAAGAGGGTGATTTCCAATGGATTGGTTCTTGACAAGAATGGAGACAAGATGTCCAAGAGACTTGGCAATGCAGTAGATCCGTTCTATGAACTCGATAAATTCGGACCGGATTCCCTCAGGTGGTATATGCTCACTAGCTCCCAGCCTTGGGACAATCTGCGTTTTGACGAAGCCGGTGTGGACGAAGTCCGCAGGAAATTCTTCAGCACATTGTACAACTGCTACTCGATGTTTGCTCTATATGCCAATATCGACGGCTTTGATGTGAATTCTCCTGCTGTTCCGTATTCGGAAAGACCTGAGTTTGACAAATGGATAATCAGCAGGCTCAACTCTCTTGTCAAGGCTGTTGTGGCTGCATATGAGGATTATGACATAACCCTTGCAGGACGTCTTATCCAGGATTTCGTGATTGAAGATTTGAGTAACTGGTATGTCCGTCTGAACAAGAAACGTTTGTGGGGTTCCGGTATCGCTGAGGATAAGCTTTCTGCATATCAGACTCTGTATGAGGTGCTTAAGGACATTGCTCTTCTAAGTGCTCCGATAGCTCCATTCTACAGCGAAAGGCTTTGGCTTGACCTTGTTCCGGGAGCAGATTCTGTCCACTTCCACTCTATGCCTGTTTGTGATGACAGTCTGGTGGACAAGGCTCTCGAAGAGAGGATGGTTCTGGCCCAGAAGTCTTCATCTATGGTGCTTGCCCTTCGAAAGAAAGTCGGAATCAATGTCCGCAAACCGCTTTCACGACTCGTGATACCTGTTCTTAATGACAGTGTCAAGGAGCAGTTCGAACTTGTGAAGAATATCATCCTCACCGAGGTAAATGTCAAGCAGGTTGAGTTCATTCACGATACTACCGGAATCATTACCAAGAAGATACGTCCGAATTTCAAGACTCTGGGTAAGGCTTACGGTAAGCAGATGAAGGAAATTGCTGCAGCCTTCGGAACCCTTGGACAGCAGGATATCAGCAATATCGAGGCTTCAGAAGCGTCGGGTGCACCATATCTGATGCATCTGCCTTCCGGAGATGTTTCCTTGTCTAAGGGTGATTACGAGATAACTTCCGAGGATATGCCAGGCTGGCTGGTGGCTTCGGATGGCCCGTTGACCATTGCTCTGGATGTGACCATCACAGAGGAGCTTCGTTTGGAAGGCATTGCCAGGGAGCTCATCAACAGAATCCAGAACGTCCGTAAGGATAGTGACCTTAAGGTGACAGACAAGGTCGAGGTCCTCATCCTCGCTCCTGAAGCATATCTCTCCGACATCAGACTCTCTCTTGAAAGTTTCGGAGAACATATTACAGGTCAGACTCTTGCTGCGAGCGTTGAGGCCCGTGAATTGGCAGGGGAGTGCGACCTTAGCGAGGTTGAGTGGAATGATGGCTCAATCTTTATCGGCGTCAGCAAGGTTAAATAGTATTAA